>DASTMQ010000533.1:0-3753 GCA_035714005.1 Hyphomicrobiaceae bacterium | reverse complement strand
TCGGGCTTCACGTCCATGTAGGCGGCGGCAAAATCCGCCAGCTGCGCCGGGGTGGTGATCGACTGCACCGCCGCCAGCAATTCCGCGGGGGCCTGCGGCAGAAGCTGCAATGCCTCGAGCGCTTGCCGCTGCAAATTGAGGAAGCGCGCCTCGATCTCGGGACTGCGTGAGGACGGCTCGGGTATGCGGACAACCTTGGCCACCAGGAACGGCCAGCCCTCAACAAAATCCATGATCTGGAAGCGCTGGTCACCCTGGCAGACCAGATGGTGGTTGCCGTCGGGGGCAGTAACGTAACGCACCAGATTGGCGACCGTGCCGATCCGGTATAGGTCCGCGGCGCGTGGATCCTCTTGCGCCTGGTCACGTTGCATCAAGATGCCGATCTGACGCTGCTCGCGCACCGCTTGCTGCGCGGCGGCGATCGAGCCGGGTCGGCCCACACTGATCGGCAGAACCATGCCCGGAAACAGCACGGTATTGCGCACCGGCACAATAATTACGGCGTCCGATGGCAAACCTGCTGAGGCCGCGCCCGACGCATTCTTCGCTTCTAGCTCGGCCACGGGCTTACTCCGCCTTCCGCAGCGTGATCACCAACAAGCCGTTGGTGGTTGAACGGTGCACGTCCCGATAGTGCCCGGCAGGCAAACGGATACGGCGCTCGAACTGGCCCTGGGGCAATTCCAGCCGGTGAATGACGGCCGTGCGCCATTCGCGCGGCAGCACGCGCGTTCCACCAATGACCAAGTCGTCGCCATCGATCGCGGCCACGACCTGATCGGGAACCACGCCCGGCAGCGCCACGAGCACCAGCACGTCCTCCGGCGTCTCCAGAATATCAACGGGCGGCTCCCAGGCCGGCCGGCGTGAGGAACCGCCCGGGCGAAAAATTTCCCGATGCATGCGCTCGGCCCGCGCCAGCATGTCGAAGGCGTGGGACCACATCCAGCCGCTCGGGAAATCTTTTTCCATTTCTAACCTCTAGCGCCCTCAATCTGCAGCGGGTCACCGCGCAGTACAGCAGCCGGCCAACGGAACGGAGATGCTACCCCTATCACACTCCATGACGTGGCGAGCGCGGCGCCATTTACAAGGATAACCTAGGAATTCTGGCACTGGCAGCGGTCAAGCTGCTTTTGGGGCTTTTTCCCGGCTACCGGCGGGGCTTTGGGAGCCGGTGGGTCCGGGTCGCAGCGGCGCGCTTTGCCGCCGCTCCAAAGCCTCCGCCAGCGCCCGGGGGCGCGTCGTTTCGCGTCAAAGACGAGCTCGGTTGGGCGGCGAGGTTTGCTGGGCGATTGCCGGCGATGGGCCGCACCGGCAGCTCTGCTTGCGCAGATGCTGATCTTGCAAGTGGCGCCGCCAGTGGGCGCCGCGTGCTGGTGGGGCGCCGCCGCCCTTTGCAGACCTTGGGAAGCGGCTAAGATACGCGCGGGGTCCTGGAGACGGCGCAACCGCCTAGGCATGCAGCTTCAGCGCAAACAGCGTGCTCGGCGCGAGCGCCACAAGGGCGAGGCACGGCGCGGCCGCCCCACGCCGCGGATCGCCCGCCGCAGCCTCCTCGCCGCCGGGTTCGGCGCCCTTGTTGCCTGCCTCGGCACCGGCACGGCGTCGGCACAGTCCTCGGGCCTGACATTTCAGCAGTGGGTGGAACGATTGCGGCCGCGCGCCCGCGCGCGCGGCATCTCGGAGGCGACCTATCAGCGGGTGATGGGTCACCTCAAACCCGACACCTCGGTCTACGCGTTGCAGCGCGCGCAACCGGAATTTCAAGAACCGATGTGGCAGTACATCAATCGTCGCGTCTCCGACTGGCGCATCATCACGGGTAAAGAACGGGCGCGGGAGCATGCGGCTCTGATTGAGCGCATCGAGCGCCAGTACGGCGTCGACCGTTACCTGATGCTCGCCCTGTGGGGCATGGAGACCGCGTTCGGCGATGTGGTGGTCAACCGCAAGCACATGCGGCCGGTGCTTCCCGCCCTTGCCGCCCTGGCTTGGGGCGAGCCGCGCCGGCGCACCTACTGGGAGCAGGAGTTGCTCAACGCACTCCTTATCATCGATCGCGGCTGGGCGCGCGAACAGGACATGCTGGGCTCTTGGGCCGGCGCCATGGGGCACACGCAGTGGATGCCGGAGGTTTGGCTCAACATGGGCGTCGATGCCAACGGCGATGGCAAGGTTTCGCCGTTTGGTTCCCCCGAGGATGCCTTTGCCGGAACGGCCCAGTACCTGCTCAAGCGGGGTGGTTACCGCCAACACGAAGGCTGGGGCTACGAGGTGCGCCTTCCCGCCAACGCAAAGGCTGGCGGCCTGCGCACCATCGCGACCTGGCAAGGCTTGGGCGTCAGCCGTGCCAACGGCCGCCCGTTTCCGCGTCCCGGCGAGCGGGCCGCCGTTTGGCAACCGGTCGTTGGCGGCCCAGCCTTTCTCATCACCCAGAATTTCCGCGCGGTGCGATCCTATAACCCAGCCGACAGCTACGCGCTGGCGAGCGTGCATCTCGCCGACCGCATTCGCGGCGAGGGCCCCTTCGTTCAGCAATTTCCGGGCAGCGAACGCACTCCCACGCTTGCCGAGGCGCAAGACATCCAGCGTCTGCTGACGGCGCGGGGCTTCGACACCGGCGGGACCGACGGTCGCATCGGACCCGAAACCGTGGCCGCGGTGCGAGCCTTCCAGACCAAGATCGGCATCAAACCCGCCGACGGCTATGCAGGCTTGAAAGTGCTGGCGCGACTGCGCCAGGGTCCATGACGGATAGTGTGCCGGAGGCTGCAATGCTCATTATAGATGCGCAAGTCCACCTCTGGCGCAGGGGCACACCGACCCCGCCGCACCGCCCCTCGCCCTATCTGGTCGAGGATGCAATCCGCGACATGGACGAGGCGGGCATCGATGGCGCCATACTGCATCCCCCCGTTAGCTGGGATCCGCAGGCCAACGAGCAGGCCGTGGAGGCGGTCCTTGCCTATCCAAAACGCTTTGCCATCTTGGGTTATCCGCTGCTCGACAAGCCGCAGCGGCGTGTCGAGATCGGGGCCTGGAAGCAGCGGCCGGGAATGCTGGGCTTGCGGCTTTATTTCAATCAGCCGCACAACCGCTCCTGGCCCACGGACGGCACTCTGGACTGGCTCTGGCCGGCTGCCGAGCAGGCGCAATTGCCCATTGCGTTGCTGGCGGGCGACTGGCTGCCGCGGCTGGGCGAAATCGCGGCACGCCATCCAGGTTTGCGGTTGCTGGTCGACCATATGGGGGCGCTGAGGGGCGCCAAAGGCGACGCGGCGTTTCCACAAATGCGGGAACTGACCGCGCTGGCGAAATTTGCCAATGTCGCCGTCAAGCTGACGGGAGGCCCGTTTTATGCCGACGACGCCTATCCCTTCAAAAGCCTGCACCGCCACTATCGCGCCATGTACGACGCCTTTGGTCCGCGGCGGCTGTTTTGGGGCACAGACATCACCAAGATGCCCTGCTCCTGGCGCCAATGTGTCGACCATCTGCTGGAGATCGATTGGATCCCCGAGGCCGACAAGAAACTGATTATGGGCGAGGCCATATTGAGCTGGCTCTCTTGGACGCGCTGACGGCAAGCTCGACGGCCCCGCGACCGGGGTGCCGCGGTGCGAGGCAGCGGTCGCGGTCGGGATCGCACAATGCGCACTGAAAACCCACAGCTCGCCATGACCGCGACGCAGTCCGCCGCCGTCCTGGCCTTGCTCAGCCCGTTGTTGCGCGCGCTCGAGACGCTCG
>DASTMQ010000532.1:0-2664 GCA_035714005.1 Hyphomicrobiaceae bacterium | reverse complement strand
TGAACGGCCTTGACTCGGGTGCGCGACACACGCCATGTCGCATGCATGATGGACAAAGCACCGCCAGCAGGCTGGGTCGTCCAAGTGATCACACCCGGGCAACCCTCGTCTATGCAATCGCCCTCCAATCGCCTTTCAGCGCTTATCGGGCCGCCATCGTTCAAATACTACAATGTGGCTGTCGCCACGGCCGAAGCAGCGATCGCGGCTGCCATCAAGCACTTGGCCGATCCCCAGCATCCAGAGACAAGCGTCGTCAGGGCACTCTCATCTGGAGAGATTGCTGCCCTAGGCCTCACCGCTGGAGATGTTAAGCCTGCGTAAGGGGTACGCAAGAAGCTCCGGCCCCCCGGCAGTTGACGCTATCTTGTGAGGAACCCGTCGAGCCTGAAATCCTAGGCAAGGCGGGCGAGTTCACGCTGCCAACCGCCTTCGGCAGCCAAGCCGACGAGGATTCACCAGCTCCAAACCCTAGGGGTAACGTATGCTCAACGCCTTGCGCGAGGCCTCCGCGTGACGGCCAACCATCTCCTGACCGCGTACGCGGCGTCGCCGTAGGTGTCGATCTCGATGTTAAGCTGGTCGATCATCTCGGAGATCCTATCCGCATGTTCCGGGGCGATCGGGATCTTGGAGTCGATGACGGCGGCAGCGGCCCGCAATAAACCCTGCCGGTTGCCGCCGTGTTGGTAGGCGGACAGCGCTGCGTCAAAGGCAGCGTCACGGTCAAGAGGGCGCCGGGTGGCAGGGCAGCGCGCGGCCCTGATGTTGCCGGCCGACCAGGCTTGGTCGAGCGCCTTCAGTGCTTCGGGACCGTAGGACGAACCATCTATGCGTTGGCGAGCTTTCATGGTTGGCACCTGCTGCGCGGCTAGGCGCGATGTGCCAGAGGCAGGGCGGCTTGGTGGCAACCGCCAATGTCCCAGCCGCCGATCAATCCTCGGGACACAACAAGTGGTTATGATCGGACGGATGGAGGCCGAGCGCGTGTAGCTATGACGGGCTCAGTGCTGCGTAGCTAAGCCTATCACGTCGCGCCGCATCCACCTAATCGTTCTTGCGCTCGGATGGTCCGCATTCGCGGATCACTGGCCGCGATGCGCAAAACTCATGAGAGCGAACGTGATCTGGCTCGGCGACCATCTTCTGGTGCACCCCTTCGCCGCGTTGCTTGTCCTCGCGGCCGCGCGCTGTTCGGTGCTCGAAAGCTCCTCGAAGATCTTGCCCCCGTCAGACAGTCGTCAGACAGGGACAGTCGTCAGACAGGGACAGGCTTCATCTTTGCAATGGTCGACCCGCCAACAAAGACGTCACAAAGCGGCCAGCAACGATCGTTGCCTGAGCGTGACCTCAAGCAACTCGACGGGTTGTTGTACTCCGCGAGCAAGCAGGTTCGGTCATGGCACAGTGCAGTGCTCTAGCCGGATCATGCATGACGGCGTGCAGTTTGGCACGCCTGATGGCGGACGCATGCCGTCGACCCGCCTCGCCTGGGCGGTGTGGGCACCAACTCACCGTGCAACGCATTGGGGTGGATCTGCCTCGCTCGGCGGCTCGACGGGGCCACGGCCCCGCCGCTCATGGGCCCGACGCCATCAGCCCGAGCGCGAGCGTGCGGAACAGCGCGCCGTCGGGGCAGCTCGTCGGCAGGTGAATGCGGATGCGCGCCGCATGCTCGATCACACGCGCGCCGATCTTGACGAGGCGCCCGCGGATTGTCGCGAACTCGGCCGTCGCCAGCCGGCTCGTCGCCGGTATGGCAGCGCGCACGCCGTGCATCAGCCAGAACGCGGCCGTGTGCAGCACCAGACGCACCTGGTTGGCGGTCGCGCTGTGGCAGCTCATGCGGTCGGACGCCAGCTGCGCCTTATGCAGCTTGATCAGGTTCTCCATCTGCCCACGCTGGCAATAGACGTTCTCGTAGAGGTGCTCAGGCGCGCCTTCGAGCGAGGTGGCGACGTTGCGGATGTCGACTTCCTGGCAAAAATAGCCCGGCTCCTTCGGGTCGGGCTGCAGCGAGCACTCGATGCGCGCGATCACGCGCCGCGCCCGCGCCCAGCTTCTCGCCCTGTACTCCAGGCTCGTGTAGCAGCGCAGCTTTGCCTCCGTACCGATGGCGTGCCAGAAGCGCAGGTGGTCGCAGGTCTCCGCAACCATGGCGTCCAGCACGCTGTTGCCGGGCAGGCCGAAGATGAAGGCCTCGCCGGCCTCCTCGCACCATTGCATCACCTCGTTGCGGCCATAGTGGCTGTCGCCGCGCCAGATCAGACGCGTTCGGCGCCAATGCCTCCTGATGCGCCGGGTGACGTGCTTGACGACTGTCCGCACCTCCGTGCCCTTCGGCGTGCGCGCGGGCCGCAGGATCGCGGCAATCGGCGTGCCGGTCGCGACGTGATAGATGTGCATCGTCGCAAAGCCGCGCTCGTCCTGATGCGCGTTCCAGAACGCCAGCTGCTGGCCGCCGTGCGCGGCGCAGAAGGTGTTGTCGATGTCGATGACCTCCTGCCTGCCCGGCTTCACGGTGACGCCGAACTGGTCGACCAACGCGCCGCCGAGACGCGCGGCCTCGACTTTGCGCGGCGCGTTCTCGAGGCGGCTGTAGGTCGATTGCGACGCCAGCGGCGCGCCGGTCTCGGGACACCGGCCGACGGCAAGCTTCATCAG
>DASTMQ010000531.1:0-7276 GCA_035714005.1 Hyphomicrobiaceae bacterium | reverse complement strand
CCGCCTTTGGTAGTGCGTGCACGCTGAGCCGATCCTGCGGGCCGAGCCGCGCCACCAGGCTGCGCGGCAACAGCGTGATGCCGAGGCCGGCGCCGACGCACTTGAAGATCGCCTCGATGGTGCCAAACTCCAAGAGGCGCGGCGATTGGATGCCGCGTTTGGCCAGGAAACTCTCGAGCCGCTGCCGATAGGAACAGCCGGCCTTGAGGACGACGATGCGCGGGTCGCTCACGCCGATGGCCGCAGCGAGCGTTGCTGCGCCCGGGGCGGCGAGCAGCACCAGCTCCTCCGTGAACATCGTGGCGATGTCGAGTTCGCCGTGCTCGACGGGGCCGCAGACGAATGCCCCCTCCAAGCGGCGCGCGCGCACGGCCTCGATCAGCTCGGCGGTGGTGCCCGTGCGCAAGACCAGATCCACCTTTGGGAAGGCCGCCACGAAGCGGGACAGCACCGGCGCTAAGCGCAGGGCGGCCGTCGATTCGAGCGAACCAAGCGTCAGCCGACCCGCCGGCTCGCCGTCATCTTTGGCGGCGTGTTGCGCCTCGGCAATGAGGTTGAGGATTTGCTCGGCATAGGGCAGCAGCCGCCGCCCCGCGGCCGTCAGCGCAACGCCGCGGCTATGGCGGTCGAACAGGGCACAGCCGATCTTGCGCTCGAGCGCGCGCACCCGCGCCGTGACGTTCGATTGCACCGTGTTGAGCGTTTCCGCCGCGCGATTCATGCCGTTGCAGCGGGCAACCGTTGCAAAGATCTTGAGGTCAGAGGTGTCCATGCCAAATCGTCCTCATGCGGTGCCGATCGATATCTTAAATCATGATAGCAAAGATCAAAACAAATCGCTCGATTGAATAGCTGAGACCGGCCTATGCTGGCGCCAGCACGTTGGCTGGAGAGCAGCATGTGGCCTGATCGTCGTTACCTCGACCTCGTCGGCATCGCTGCGCCGATCATCCAGGCGCCGATGGCGGGGGCGAATGGGGCCGAACTGGCGATCGCGGTGTCGCGGGCGGGCGGCCTGGGGTCGCTGCCCTGCGGCATGCTCAGCCTTGCGGCGGCCCGCAGCGAACTTGAGCGCGTGCGCCAGCAGACGCCGGGCCCGCTCAACGCCAACTTTTTCTGCCACACCACGCCCGAGCCCGATGCCGCCGCCGAACGCCGCTGGCAGCAAAAACTTTCCCCCTATTACGCCGAGCTCGGCCTCGCCCCTGGCGCCGCCACCGGCGCCAGCCGGGCCCCCTTCGACGCGGCCATGTGCGCGCTCATGGTCGAGCTCACCCCGCGCGTTGTGAGCTTTCACTACGGCTTGCCCGAGGCCGCGCTGCTGGCGCGGCTCAAGGCGGCTGGGATCGTCATTCAAGCCTCCGCCACCACGGTGGCGGAGGCCCGTTGGCTGGAAGCGCACGGCGCCGACGCCATCATTGCCCAGGGCTTGGAGGCCGGCGGCCACCGCGGCATGTTTCTGACCGACGATCTCAGCGCCCAGGTGGGCACCCTGGCGCTGGTGCCGCAGGTGGTGGATGCGGTCACCGTTCCCGTTATTGCCAGCGGGGCGATCGCCGATGCGCGCGGCATTGTTGCCGCACTCGCGCTCGGTGCCAGCGCGGTACAGATCGGCACCGCCTATCTCTTGTGCCACGAGGCCAAGATCTCTCAACCCTTTCGGGCGGCGCTACGCGCCGCCGGCGACCAGAGCACCGTCCTCACCAACGTTTTCAGTGGGCGGGCGGCCCGTTCGATCCGCAATCGCCTGATCCGCGAGCTGGGCCCCTTGAGCTCGCAGGCGCCAGCATTCCCGCTGGCCGCGGCCGGCACGCAGCCCTTGCGCCTTGCCGCCGAGGCCCGGGGCTCGGCGGATTTCTCGCCCCTGCTCGCCGGCCAGGCCGCCGCCCTCGCCTGCGAAATGAGCGCCACGGCATTGACCCGGAAGCTGGCCAACGAGGCCGGCGCCCTGTTGGCACGGCTCGCCGACGGCGGGCGAAACCAGCCCCCGGGACAGGCGCCGCGCGCGGCCGGTTAGCGCTGGCGATGGCGTCAGCAGGACCCCGTCGCGACGCTGCTTGCGACTTGTGCACCGCAACCTCTCGCTACCCGCGCGCAGGGGCGATAGCTCCGTCGCGCGCGCGGTAGCAGAATTGATTTGTGGCAAGAGCATTTCCGCGCCTAGCATGTTGGGCGCCGTTCGTCGGCCGCGTATGTTTGGACGCCTTAATTGCCTCGGGGTGGTCGGTTGACGTCATAACAAGCTTGCCAAGGAAACGGGCCTGGACCGACCCCATCTGCGCTTTCGTCTTTGGGGAGGGAAATGCCATGACGGTCGCGATTTCTGATCGACCTTTTGCCTGGTGGAAGGAACCGACTAAGGACCAATGGCTGGCGTGGTCGGCCGGATTTCTCGGCTGGATGCTCGACGCCTTCGACTTCACCGTCTTTTTTCTAATCATGGTGCCGATCAGTCAGGAGTTCGGCGTGCCCCTGACCTTGGTCGCCGGCACGGTCACCTTCACGCTTTGGCTGCGCCTGTTGGGAGCATTCGGCTCCGGTTGGCTCTGCGACCGCATCGGGCGCAAGACGCCATTGATGATTTCAATTCTTTGGTACTCGATTTGCAATTTCGCCGCCGGCTTCGCGCCCAGTTTTGCCTTCCTTGCCTTCTTCCGCATTCTGCTCGGGATCGGCATGGGAGCGGAGTGGCCGGCCGGGGCGGCGCTGGCCATGGAAGCCTGGCCGGCGCGCTCACGCGGCATCATGAGCGGGCTGTTGCAAGGCGCTTGGGGTCTGGGGTTCCTGCTGGCCAGCCTGATTTATGGCCTGCTCTACACCTCCATCGGCTGGCGCGGCATGCTCTGGGTCGGCATCCTGCCCGCGCTTTTGTGCGTGTTCATTCGCTACTTCGTGAAAGAGTCGGAGGTCTGGCAGGAGAACAAGCGCAAGCGCATCGAGCAACAACGCCGCCTCCCCGCCACGCTAGCCGGGCGCGGCGCGGCCGGCTCGCTGGCCCTGCGCGTGGCCGGCTGGCTCCTCGGCGCCTTGACGGTCGCCGTCGTGCTCTTCTATGCGCTCAAGGTTTTGGCACCCATGGTCCTCGCCGGGAGCCTCGAACCCAAGCTGCTGGCGCTGATTTTGGACGACAAGCTGCTGGGCGTGATCGCCGCCGGGTTCACACCCTTCGTGCTGCCCAATCTGGCGGCGCTGCTCGGCGTTAGCATCCCAACCCAGCTCGCAATCTTCAGGCCGCCGTTCCTGTGGAATACCTTCACGGCATCGATGTGGATGACCGGCCAATTCCTGGTCTACTACGCCATGATCGCCATGTTCGCGTCCTGGCTGCAGAAGGACTTGAAGCTCAGTCCCGGCGACGTGGCGCTCCCCAACATCTTGCACAACGCCATCGTGTTCTTTGCCATGGGATTTTGGGGCTTCGTTGGCGACCACATCGGGCGACGCCTGGCCATTATCATCCCGGCGATCATCGGCTGTTTTATCGCCCCGCTCTATCTCAACACCACCGATCTCACCTGGATCACGATCGGGTTCGCGCTACAGGGCGCCTTTGCCGGCGCCATCTATGGCCTGCAGCCCGCCTATTTGACCGAGCGCTTCCCCACGGAGGTGCGCGGGACCGCAAGCGCGTTCTGCTATCACTTCGGCACCATTCTGGGCGGCCTGGTGCCGCCGGCCGTCACCTATCTTGCCGTCGACAGGGGCATGGGCTTCCCGCAACCGATGCTCTACGGCACCATCCTCGGCGCCGTGGTGGCGGTCATTGCCCTGATCTTAAGCCCGGAAACGAAGGGCATGAAGTTTACCTCCGAGCTGCAGATCAAATAGCGGGCCCTCAACAACGGGCCCTCAACAACGGGTTCGAGCCGGCGGCGCCTGCCTCCGGCTCTCCGCACACTCCGCGCCATCCCCGCGCCGGTCCTCGGCGCCTAGAGCGCGCCCGCCCGCTCAGCCCTTTTTCGACTGCCAAAGGCCGAGCATCGCGCCCGTCGGGTCGGCGATGATGCTGAAGGCGCCGGCGCCTTGAATTTCCGCCACATCCTTCAGCACCTTTGCTCCCAGTGATTTGGCCTTGCTGGTGGCCGCCTTGACGTCGGCAACCTGGACATAGGCGACCCACAGCGGTGTGGCGTTCGGCATCGGATTTTTCATGAGCCCGCCGCCGGTGCCGTCGCCGACCCGGATCATCGTGTAGGTCATCTCTCCCATGTCCATGTCTTCAAGCTTCCAATCGAACAATTGACCATAGAAGGCTTTGGCTTTGCCAACGTCGGTCGTCATCAGTTCCACGTGTACGAAGGGGTTGCCCATGCTTGACCTCTCGCAACAATGATTTCGCCTTTGCAAGGGTTAAACCGTTCGCGGGCGAGCGCCGTTCCCGCCGGCCATGAGTTGGGCGACTTTGCGGCCGGCCGCCGCGCCGGCGGGCGGGCTCAGGTGTGCCGCAGCACCGAGAGCGCTCCGGCCAGGCCGTCCCAGCCGGAGGTGTGACCAAGCCGCGCCAATCCGGCACAGGCCGCCGCAACCCTCGCCGTGGCTCCGCTCAGGATGGCAGCCAGCGCGTCGTGCAGGGCGGCACTGCCGAGGCCCTCGGCCGCCGCGGCGAGGTGGGCCCGGCTGATGGCCGTCGTGCGCGCCACCGTCAACGGCTCCACGGCCTGCCAAAGACGGTCGCGCAGGCGGCGGCGCCCGACCAGGGAAAGGGCGACGAAAAGTCCGCTCAGATAGTCGTCGCCCGAGGGCGTCAACCCCGGGCCGAGGCCGATCAGCGGCGCCAGCCTTGCAGCATCGATCGGCGCCGCCGCAGTCCTCTGGCCGACGAGCTGGGCCAAATGCGCCAGCGGCGCTTGTGCCGCCGCCAGCAGCGCGGCGCGCTGAAAACCATCGCCCGCCGCCAACAGCGCCAGGCCGTCGCACGGCGCCAGTCGCACCAGGGCGGCGTCCGCGGCCGCAAGGCCGCGGCCAAGGCTCGCCGTGTCCCAGGCGCCGAGGCGCGCCGGCGCCCAGGGCGCAGCGCCGTCGAGCGTGATCGCGACCTCGCCCGCGGCAAGACGGGTGGCATCGACGCGGGCGACGTCGCCGGCGCGCAGCACCGCCGGCAGCGCCGGCCCGTGACAGCCAAGGCCACGACAGCCAAGGCCCTGACAGCCAAGGCCATGACAGCCAGGGGGCCACCCCTCACACTCGAGCACCAGCGGCCCCGCCCCTAAACCCGCTGCCCCGATGGCGGCCCAACCCGTGTCGAGCTCGACGTAAAATGAGCGCTCGAACACCGCGCGCACGCTGCCCCGCGCGCCCGGGCGCAGGACGCGGGCGGCGATCGGACCAATGCGACCGGCGGCGGCGCGCCAGCCCGAGCGCGGCGTCTGCGAGGCCTCCAGCATGCGGCTTGTCCTCAGCCGCGCGCGAGCGCGACCGCCAGGGCGGCCGCGCCGGCATTGGATGGCGCCAGCAGCACGCCAGCCGCCTCGAGCGTGGCGATCTGGCGCGAGCGCACCTGCGGATCGGCCTCCGTGCCGGTGACGGAGGCAACCACCGGCGGGTGCTGCGCCGGGGCGCCGGCAAGCACGATGGCCACCTCGCGGGCCGGGTCGGGGTGGGCGCCGAGGCCCAGCACGAGATCGAGCAGGATCACCGCAAGGCTGGGATCGGCCAGCGCGCGGGCGAGCTTGTCGTTGCGCAGGCCAGGATCGATCATCGGATGCGGCCGGCCGCGCGTGAACTCGTCGGCGCCGAGGTCGATGATGCGATCGGCCGGCGCGGCGGCGCTGGCGAGCGCCTCAGCGCCCGGGACGGCGGCATTGGAGGCCACGGCGCGACCGGCGGCGAGGAGAACGAGTTGCGCTTCGGCGGCGAGGCTGCCGCCGCTATAAAGGCCGAGGATTAGGCCCCGCCGCGGCGCCGGCCTCGGCGCGGTTGCCGGGCCGGCGGCGAGCGGCCGTCCCAGCGCGGCCTCGGCCGCGGCGCTCAGCGTCGCCGCAGCGGTTGCGTTGGGCGGCAGTTGCATGGCGGGGCCGCCCAAGAAGCACACGGTGCAGCGGTTGCGGCTCTGGCCGATGCGGGCGAGCACGGTTGCCACCACCTCGGCAGCGGGGGGCTTGGAGATCAGCACCAGGTGCGCCGTCGCCGGGTCGGCATCGAAGAGGTCGATGGCAGCCAAGGTCGACAGCGCACCGACCTCGCGGCTGAGATCGCGGCTGCCGACGCCGATGGCATGCGAAATCCCGCCGCCCGCCGCTGCGATCAGGCAGCTTACCTCCTGCAGACCGGTGCCGGAGGCGCCAATGAGACCGATATCACCGCGCGGAACGCGGTTGGCGAATGCCAGCGGGGTTCCGCCGATGATGGCGGTGCCGCAGTCCGGGCCCAGCACCAGGCGGCCGAGCGCCTTGCCGTCGCGTTTTAGCGCCACCTCCTCGGCCAGCGGCACGTTATCGCTGAAAATCATCACATCGAGACCGCAGCTCAGCGCCTTGCGCGCTTCGGCGGCGGCATAGTCGCCGGGCACCGAGATCAGCGCCAGGTTGGCGCCGGGCTGTGCGCTCAGCGCGGTGCGCAGGCTGCGCGCTTGATGGGAGAGGGCGGCGTTGCCGGCGCTCGGCTTGAACTCCAAGAGTTGTGCGGCGGCGGCAAGCGCCGCGTCGGCCGCCTCGCCGCCCTCGGCGCGCACCGCGAGGATGAGATCGTTGGCGCCGGCCGCCTGACCGTCGGCATCGATGAGACCCGCCTCGGCCAGGATGGCCTTGTTGGCCGGCGTCGCCATCATCAGCGCCGCATCCTCGACACCCCTCAGTGTCGCGACCTCGCGCGACAACCGCATCAAGGCCACCGAATCCAGATAGCAGCCGCGGCGCACGGCGTTGCGCACGATGCTCGTCATGACGCCTCCGGTTCGGTACCGAGCGCCGCAACGGCCGCGCTAAAACACGCCAGCGGCGCGCGCACCACGCCGGCGCCGACTTGGCCAACGCCCGGTTTCTTATGGGCGATGCCCGTATTGATGGTGGGAGCGATGCCGGTCTCCACCACAAGCCGTACGTCGATGCCGGTGGCGACGCCGGCAAAGTTGAGGGCCGGGATTGTCCAGTGGGGATTTTCGCTGACCGTAATTTCGCGCATCATTTGGGTAAAGTCCGCGGCCTGCGCCGCGGAGCCCGCGCCGACGAAGCCCACCACCGCCGGCGCCGCCGCCATGGCAAAGCCGCCAAGACCGATGCTCTCGACAATGGCCGAATCCCCCATGTCGGGGTTGGCGTCCTCGGCCGAGAAGCCCGGG
>DASTMQ010000530.1:0-4418 GCA_035714005.1 Hyphomicrobiaceae bacterium | reverse complement strand
ACTCCCTGCAAAATCGAGCCGAATGAAAGGGATATGCTCCTAGTCAACCGACGGCAGTGGCTGAGGTTCCCAAATTTTCTTGTAGCTTGAGCTTGGCTGGTCTCCCGCGCCCCCTTGCGGCCAAGCGCTGCCCGCACTGGCGCCGGATCGAGCCGGCCCGCGCCACGGTCCACGCCGATCCCCGGGTAGGAGAAAAACACAAAACGTTGGCGTCCGCGGCCGCGCACGGGCGCCGCGCGCTGCACCTCGCCGCCGGCCTGCGAGCCAATCGGCCCAGCCTGGGGCTAAGGCTTGAGCAGCTGTGCGTTCCGATCCAACGTCCGCAGGATCTCCTCGCGGCTGGCATCGGGCACTTCGAACAGCACCCGGTGAATGCCGGCCTCGCGGTAGGGAGCGAGCTTTGCTTCGTCGGCTGGCGCCGCAAACACGCTAATGGAGAGCGTTTTAGGATCGCGTCCGGCCGCCCGAGCCGCCGTCGCCAACCGTTCCATTGCCGTCTTGGGCTCGAAACCCCGGCGCGTGCGCGGAAACCAGCCGTCGCAAAACTCCGCTACCCTACGCAGGGTGTGATCGCTTTCGCCGCCCAGAAGCAAGGGGGGATGCGGCCTCTGCTTGGGCTTCGGATAGACCCAAATGGGGTCGAACTTGACGAATTCCCCGTGGAATTGGGCCTCCTCCTTGGTCCACATCTCCTTCATGGCCAGGACGCGCTCGCGCAGCAGCTTGAACCGGGTATCGTAGCGCGCGCCGTGGTTTTCCATCTCGTCGACGTTCCAGCCGCCGCCCATGGCCAGGATGAAGCGGCCATTGGAGAACTGGTCGAGGCTTGCCACCGCCTTGGCCGTGATGATGGGATCGCGCTGCGGGATCAGCGCAATGCCGGTGCCGAGCTTCAGGCTTTTGGTGGCGGCGGCTGCAAAGGCAAGCGCGACGAAGGGATCGTGCGTGTGTTTATAGCGCTTTGGCAACTCACCGCCGCCCGGAAACGGCGTCCGGCGGCTGGCGGGAATGTGCGTATGTTCGCACAAAAACAACGATTCAAATCCGCGCTCTTCGAGGGCACGCGCGAGCTCAACGACATCCATGCCGTAATCGGTGGGAAAGTAGTAGGCGCCACAAAACATGTTTGACCTCCAGCCATGTCTATCGCGATCAGCCGCAGGATCCATCGGCCGCTAGCATAGCGCGTTCAGTGCGGGCGTCGTGACTTTTCGCAGGTCAAGGACCCCCGTCGGGGTCGGCGCGGGAGGCAGGCCTCGCGGCCACACCAGGGACTGCGGCCGGCGGCAGCCGCCGCCCGCAGGTTGCCCGACCGGCGTCCGTGGTCGGGCAGAAGCATCACCATTGCCCTGGCTCGAGGCGGCCATGGCGGGGAGAGGGCCGACGCCACGCCGGCGGGCGAAACCCGCCGACCGCGTCCGATCGGCCGCCAGTGGCTCCCCGGGGTTCAGGCGGCCTTGACTTCGGCCTCTTCTGCCGTGACGCGGCGGCCCTTGGCGCTCTTTGCCAGGACCTCGGTGATGCGCTGCACGGCCCCGCGCTCATCGAGCTTTTCGACGGCGGCCAGTTCGCGCGCCATGCGGTCGAGCGCTGCTTCGTAGAGCTGACGCTCCGAGTACGACTGCTCGGGCTGGCTTTCGGAGCGATAAAGATCGCGCACCACCTCGGCGATCGAGATGAGGTCGCCGGAGTTGATCTTGGCCTCGTATTCCTGGGCTCGGCGGCTCCACATGGTGCGCTTGACGCGTGCCTTCCCACGCAAGGTCTCCATCGCCTTCTTGAGCGTGTGTTCCTCGGCCAGCTTACGCATGCCAACGCTTTGGGATTTGCCCGTCGGCACCCGCAGCGTCATCTTGTCCTTCTCGAAGGTGATCACAAAGAGTTCCAGCGAGATCCCGGCGATCTCCTGCTCCTCGATGCCGACGATGCGGCCGACGCCGTGAGCGGGGTAAACAATCCACTCACTGGTCTTGAAGCCGTGGCGCTGGCTCACGGGCTTTTTGCTGGCTGCCTGCTGGCGGGCGAGCGCCGTGCGCTCGGCAACGGCCTTGGGCGTGGCGGGAGGTGCCGCGATGCGCTGCGCGCCACCCTTGCCCATGGTGGCCGCGGCAGGGATCGCGCGCCCCGCCGCGGGGGGCGCCGTCGCCGGGCGTGCAAGGGGGGGCACTGCCGCCGCAGGTTCGGCCGTGGGCTTTATTGCAGAAGCGGCGATCTTGGTGGTCGGCAGCGGCTGGGTGGCGGCCGGCTTGGTCACCTTTTTGGCCGTCGCTACAGGCGCTACCGGCTTTTTACCGACGCTGCCTTTTCGCGTGGCATCGGCCTTGGCCGCCTTGGGGGCCGCCGCCTTGGGTGCAGTTTTGGCAGCCACAACCTTCTCGCTCGCAGCCTTGGCAGACGGACGGACTGTGGCCTTGCGTTCATGGGACTTCGACTTTTTTGCCACTGCCTTTGTCGCCGTCTTCTTGCGTGTCATTTGTGCTCGTCCCACTTGCTACTTAAGATTGCATTTCACAGTTCTTACACGAGCCTAAGCTCGACATAACGATCCCGTCCACCGGCGGCAGCCGCCGCGCCCCCCATGGTGTCGACCGCGCTTCCGGTTGCAGGGCCTTTTCCGCCCAGCACACCCTTTTGCGCCCTCATTGTATGGTTTGGCTGTGTAGAATCTGCGGGTGCGCCTCCGCGCGCACACAAGTCCGAGGCCGTCCACAGTCGGAATAACCCGCCTCACCCGCGAAACGATGTACCGACTTTGTTCACGCCACTACCATCTTGAGCACTATAACACAAACTTCATGCATTTTGAAGCGGCTGCATTGGGCGTCGCCGCCGCAGCCTGTCTGCGCGCCGGGATCCGGCCCGGCGACGCTCCGTTAATGCACAGGTCCCGCTATTGTCGGGCAACCGTGAACGGCAAAGCTAAAGCTTAATCACCGGAGCCCGGTTCCGGCGAAAAGTACTTCTCAAATTTGCCCGGCGCATCGCGGTAGTCGTCGGCGTCGGCGGGAGCTTCTTTCTTTGAGGTAATATTGGGCCACTTCTCCGAATACTCACGATTGAGCTCCAGCCATTGCTCCAGACCAGGCTCAGTATCGGGTTTGATTGCATCCACAGGGCATTCCGGTTCGCAAACCCCGCAATCGATGCATTCGTCCGGGTGGATGACGAGCATGTTCTCGCCTTCGTAGAAGCAGTCGACTGGACATACCTCCACACAATCGGTGAACTTACACTTGATGCAGTTCTGATTGACAATGTAGGTCATGCGCGTAGTGGTCCGTAGCCTCAAGGGCGAGGCGCATCGGGCATTTATGGGGTGGCCTCTGTTGCCACACCAGGGCCGGTGGTCGCAAGGCTCATTTGCTAGTGGCGAGGCGAGCGCGTTAGTCCTCCTCATGTGGTTCTGCCAGGGCGCGCATGGGAGGTTGCCCCAACGGCGCTCCGGCGCGCGGCGCCAGCACCTCGTAGAGGCTGCGCGCCTCTGTCGCTGGTCCACGGCGGCGGCCAGGGGCCAGGACTTTCAACACTAGCACGCGCCCATGCAAGGCAATCGTCACCACCTCGCCGGGTCGCAGCAGGTGGCTGGGCTTGCCGGCGCGCGCGCGATTGACCCGGACCTTGCCGCCAAGGATCAGGTCGGCGGCCAGCGTCCGCGACTTGGCCAGCCGGGCAAAGTAAAGCCACTTGTCGAGCCGTTGCGGGCAACCCGCGTCGGCGAGAGGGTCTTGTCCGGCGGGCATGGTGGGGCCCTAGTCTTGCGTCCGCTTATCCATCGCCGCCTTCAACGAATAGAGGGCAGCAAACGGCGAATTCGGATCGAAGCCACCCGTCTTGGCGCCTGGCGGGGAGGCCTCAAGGTGGAGACGCGGGCGCTCGTCATGGCGCTCCTTGTGTCTCTTGTCGCGGCGCCGCTGACGCTGGTCGGGACGATCCTTACGTACCTCAGCCGGCCGCACGGGCGTGGGCTCTGCCGGGCGCCGACGGAAGCCCTGGGCTCGTACCGGACGTTGCTCCAGCTCGCGCCCACGCCGTCGTGGCCGCCAGATCTCCTCCCAAATCTCCTCCGCGGCCTCCGGCGACGGTGTGGCCGGGTCGGCCCCCTCCTCCACGGCCGGCGCGGTCGCCACCGGGGCATCGATTGGGGCGAGGTTGACGTCCGCCTCCTCCGGCGCCGCCACCGCCGCCGTTGTTGGCTCGGCGGTGATCGCCTCGCCCGCGGGGGAGGTTGTGTCACCTTCCGTCGCACCGGCCTCGGTTGTGTCCGCCCCCATAGCGGCTGTCGGCTCGGCCTGCGGATCGCCGGCCACGCGCCGGCGATCTAGCCGGAAACCCAAGACTTTGAGCACGTTGCCGAGCTCCGCTGCCGAGCAGCCGAGAATCGACATCATCTCGGGCGTGGTCCGGAAGCCGCCGTCGCC
>DASTMQ010000529.1:0-1797 GCA_035714005.1 Hyphomicrobiaceae bacterium | reverse complement strand
TGCGCCTTGATCAGCGCTTCCAGTCCGAGGATGCGGTTGGTGCTGGCGTCGGAGGGCAAGTGGAATTCCGCCAAAGTTTGCGTGCCGCACCTGGTTGCGTGCCGCACCTTTCCGAAGATTAGACGTGCGCGTCACATCGGAAACTTCGCCAGCGGCCCGGCGCCCTCGGCGTCGGCGGGGGTGCGGGCCACGTTCATCACCATGGCGAGGAGGCTGTAGTAGCCGCAGATGCCGGTGAGGTCGATGATGCCGCGCTCGCCGAGCACGGCGAGCGCGCGGGCGTAAGTGGCGTCGCTCACGCCCTTGCGGTGGAGCAGTTCGATAGCAAAGTCGTAGGCGGCCGTCTCGTCCGCTGCCATGCTCGGCGGCCGCCGTCCCTCGCTGATGGCGTCGGCGATTTCTCGCGCCAGTCCGGCTTCCATTGCATAGCGGTAGTGGTAGGTCCACTCGAACTGCTGAGTCCATTCGCGGGCGGTTATCAGGATCACCATCTCGCTCACCCGCCTGGGCAGCGCGTTGCGGAACCGCAGGTAGTCGCCCATGGCCATGGCGCGCAGCATCACCTCCGGCGAACGCAGCATCACCGCAAAAGGCCCGTGTACCGCGTAGCCGCGGCCGGACTCGAACTGCCGGGCGGCCCGTTTCTGCTCCTCGGTCAGATCCGTGTCCGCAATGGGCGGCAGGCGTTCGGCACTCATGATCACATTCCCTCGACCTGGCCCTCGATGTGACTCTCTCGCTGGCCCCGAACTGCGCTAACATGCGTCAGATTGCCATCATTTTCAGCACACTAGCCAAGGCGTTCAATTTATGGCCAACTTTGCTGACACTGTTTCGTAACCCAACCGGCGGAGCGTATATAGTTCAGGGTCATGAGCACACTCACCCAGACTGACGAAGCCATCGTGGCGCGCGTAGAAGCCGCCGGAGAGCGTATCCAGCGCGTCCACAAGGCCGCAAGCACTGTCATCTTCGGCCAGGAGCAGGTGATCGAGCACACGCTGATCACGCTGCTGTGCGGCGGCCATGCGCTGCTGATCGGCGTGCCGGGCCTTGCCAAGACGCTGCTGGTGGAAACGCTCGGCAAGGTCCTGGGCCTCGACGCCAAGCGCATCCAGTTCACCCCCGACCTCATGCCCTCCGACATCATCGGCTCGGAGGTGCTAGAGGACAACGCGGCGGGCCGGCGCAGCTTCCGCTTCGTGAAGGGCCCCATCTTCGCCCAACTTTTGATGGCCGACGAGATCAACCGCGCCAGCCCCAAGACGCAATCAGCCCTCCTGCAGGCCATGCAGGAGCACCACGTTACGGTGGCCGGCCAACGCCACGACGTGCCGATGCCGTTCCACGTGCTGGCAACCCAGAATCCACTCGAGCGGGAGGGCACCTATCCACTGCCCGAGGCGCAGCTGGACCGATTCCTGCTGCAGATCGACGTGGGCTATCCCGACCAGGCGGCGGAGCGGCGCATGCTGTTCGCCACGACCGGCAATGACGAGCGGCGCGTCGAGCAGGTGCTGACCGCCCCGGAGCTGCAGTCGATCCAGCGCCTCGTGCGCCAGCTTCCCGTCCCTGACAAGGTGGTGGAGGCGATCCTGCAGCTCGCACGCTCGGCCCGTCCCGAAACCGGTGCGGGCGCCGATACCGACCGGCTGGTCGCCTGGGGGCCCGGCCCTCGTGCCAGCCAGGCGCTGATGCTGGCGGTGCGCGCCAAGGCCCTGATCGACGGCCGCCTGGCGCCCTCGGTGGACGACGTCATCGCGCTGGCGGAGCCCATCCTCAAGCACCGCATGGCGC
>DASTMQ010000528.1:0-3421 GCA_035714005.1 Hyphomicrobiaceae bacterium | reverse complement strand
AGCGCCTTGCTGCTGTAGGGGCGACCATCGTGCTGGTCGCGATCCGAATAGCAGCGCAGGCGAAGCTCCAGTGGATCGAGCTTGAGGGCCACCGCAAGCTCGTCCATGGCACTTTCGAGCGCATAGACGCCGGTTGCGGCGCTCGGCGCGCGCATGTCACACGAGGTTGGGAGATCAAGCCGCGCAAGCTTGTGTGCGTAGCTGGCGTTGGCGCAGGTGTAGAGCAGGCCGGACCAGCCGGTTTCCTGACGATGAAAGTCCTCGTATTGCGAGGTCACGGTGACCGCATCGTGCGTGATCGCCTCCAGCGTTGCGCCCGCATTTGCGCCGACGGCGATGTGCTGGATCATCGCCGGCCGGTAGCCCAGGGCGTACATCTGCTGTCGCGTCAGCACGAGACGCACCGAGCGCTGCAAGGCGCGCGCGGCGAGCACCGCCAGGACCACCTGAAATTGCGGACGCAGCCCGGAGCCAAAGCCGCCGCCCATAAACGGCGACATGACGCGCACATCCTCGGGCTTCATGCTGAACACGCCGCAGAGGTACTTGTGCACGTTCTGCACGCCCTGGGTCTTGTCGTAGACCGTGAGCTTGCCGGTGTTCTCGAAGATCACCGTCGAGGCATAAAGCTCCATGGGGTTGTGATGCTCGATCGGAACGTAGTATTCGGCCTTGTGGCGCACGGCTGCGGCTGCCAGCGCTCGCTCGGGCGTGCCGCGCTTCTTGGGTGGGGTGAACAAGGCCTCGATCGGATTGGTGGGATCTTTCACGGCGGACGCCCTATCGCGCTGGCGATGTAGATCCGTGACGTGCGGCGCTTGCTCGTATTGAACCCGAACAAGCGAGGCCGCGAAGCGTGCAACCTCAAACGTCTCGGCCACGACCAACGCAATTGGCTGACTGTTGAACATGATCCTGCCGTCGTAAAGGGGGCGGTAGGGTGAGCCGTCCGGCGCCACCTCGTCCTTGTAGGCCTGATCGTTGTCCGCCATCGACGGCCGGTTTTCGTGCGTCAGCACGGTGAATACGCCGTCGACGCTCTCGGCCGCGCTGGTGTCGATGCTGATAATGCGGCCCTTGCTAACCGTTGAGCCGACGACGCTGGCATGGGCGAGGCCGGCGACGTTGAACTCGGCGGCGTATTTGGCGGCGCCGGTGACTTTGGCGAAGCCGTCGACGCGGGATGTGGCGGTGCCGATGTAGGGTGCCATGGTCTTGCTCACGCGATCTTCTTGTTGGACTGCGACTGCGGGGTGCCGCGCGCCGCCTGCGAAAGCGCGCGCACGATAGCTCGGCGCGCGAGGGCGATCTTGAAGGTGTTGTGGCCGAAGCCCTTGGCGTCGCCCAGAACCAGATCGGCGGCGCGGGTGAAGGTAGCCTGATCGGGAGACCGTCCGCTCAGGGCGGCTTCGGCCTGTGCGTTGCGCCAGGGCTTGTGCGCGACGCCGCCGAGCGCAAACCGCGCCTGTTTGATGCTGTTGCCGTCGAGCTCGAGGCCAACCGCGACGGCCACCAGCGCAAAGGCATAGGAGAGCCGATCGCGAATCTTGAGATAAGTGTAGTTGGTCGCGAACCCCCGCGGCGGTAGCTCGACCGAGGTAATGAGCTCGTCGGCCTCGACGTTGGTGTCGCGCTGCGGGGTGTCGCCGGGCAGCCGGTGGAAGTCCGCCAAGCCGATGGTCCGCTCGCCGCGAGGGCCGGTTACGTTCACCCGCGCTTCCAGCATGGCCAAAGCCACGCACATGTCCGACGGATTGACGGCGATACAGGCGTCGCTGGTGCCGAGGATCGCGTTCATCCTGTTGTGGCCGGCAATGGCCCCGCAGCCGCTGCGCGGCTCACGTTTGTTGCAAGGCGTGGCGACGTCGTAGAAATAGGCGCAACGCGTGCGTTGCAGGAGGTTGCCGCCGACGGATGCCATGTTGCGTAATTGCTGCGACGCGCCGGCCAGCAGCGCACTCGACAGCACCGGGTAGCGCCGCTGCACCAGGGGGTGATAGGCGAGATCGGAATTGCGCACGAGGGCGCCGATGCGAAGCCCTCCGCCGGCGGTTTCCTCCACCTTGTCCAGCGGCAGCTTGGAGACGTCGATCAGCTTGGCAGGCCGCTCGACGTCCATTTTCATGAGATCGATCAGATTCGTGCCGCCGGCAATGAATTTGGCGGACGGGGTTGCAGCGATCTGGCGTACGGCGTCGGCGACATCGCTGGCGCGTGAGTACTGGAAGTTGATCATGACTGCCTCATCGCCTGCTGGATCGCCGCGACAATGTTGGGATAGGCACCGCAGCGGCAGATGTTGCCGCTCATCAATTCGCGGATTTCGTCCGGCGTCTGTGCCTTGCCTTCTGCAATCAGGCCGGCCGCCGAGCAGAGCTGGCCCGGAGTGCAGTAGCCGCACTGGAAGGCGTCGTGATCAATGAAGGCCTGCTGCAAAGGATGCAGCGTCCCATTCTTCGCCAAACCCTCAACGGTGGTGACACTGGCACCGTCCTTCATGACCGCGAGAGCGAGGCACGAGACGATGCGATGGCCGTCGACCAGCACGGTACAAGCGCCACACTGGCCGTGATCGCAGCCCTTCTTGGTGCCGGTAAGGTCGAGATGATCGCGAAGGGCGTCGAGCAGGGTAACCCAGGGTGCCACGCTGAGCTCTCTGCTGACGCCATTGACGGTCAGATCAATTGCGATCTTCTCCGGCGCCACAATTGCCCCGTGGCCGGGCGAGCTAGACTGCGTCATTGCGATCTCCGCTGCGTCGTCATTGGCTGGCTGCAAGTTCGGGTCTAAAAATTTATAGCCGGCGTGATCTCGTCAGAGAGGCCGGCATGCTTGGCATCATACATGGGGTTGTTCTGGCCGCATGCGTCGGGTTGTTCTGGCTGGCATGCATCGCGGGACCGGCTTGGCAACGAGCTCGTCACATATTGAAGTCATGATGGCTACCCATCTCGCTCAGCGACAGCTTTGGCAAACGCCGACAGCGTTGCCGCGGTGGTTGGCTGGTGCGGCCCCGATCAATGGGAAGTGATCGTTCCTGCCTTGATCTTGGGCAGACCTGCCCGCTTCGTGTGCGCTGCGCAGCGCCGATCGACGTCCGCGCGCCAACAAGGCTGAGGCTTGCCGCCGCAGGGTACTACGAACGCCGCGCCGGGTCGGCGATGACGATGTCGCGGACATCGCTGGTCTCCTCGGCGTGGTTCGCGTTGGCGTTGTGAGGATGCTCTGGCCAGCGCCGGGAACCAATCGTGCATGCGGTTGTGGGACCTAAACGTTGGTATGGTGGCGTGGGCGGCCCGTTAACCTTGGCCTCGGGGACCCTGTCGAGCGATGGCGCCAGACCGAAAAGTTGTCGGCGTGGGCTTAGGCGTGGCAAACGCTGGCGAATGCCTCGCCAGTCGCCACGATCCGATCGGGCAGT
>DASTMQ010000527.1:0-12260 GCA_035714005.1 Hyphomicrobiaceae bacterium | reverse complement strand
CCGACGCGCGAGCAAGTGCTGGCGAGCGCCGAGCTCATCGCCGAGGCTCGAACGAAATTGAGGGGCGTGCTGGTCATCGATTTCGTTGTGCCGGACTACTACGCCCGACGGCCCAAGCCATGCATGGGCGGTTGGGGCCGCGGCATCATCACCGTTACGCCGTCTGGTCGGGTGCTCCCCTGCCACGCAGCCCCAACGATCGATGGGCTCGAGTTCGACAACGTCCGCGACCGCAGCCTGCGCGAGATCTGGTCGAAGTCGGCGGCCTTTCAGGCCTTCCGGGGCACGACCTGGATGCGCGAGCCTTGCCGTTCCTGTGAATTTCGCGGGCTCGATTGGGGCGGCTGCCGCTGCCAGGCCTTCGCCTTCACTGGCTCGGCGGCCAATGCCGATCCGGCCTGCGACAAGTCTGGCTTCCACGCCGCCTTCACGGACGTCGCGCGGTCCGAAGCGGGCCGCCCCGCCGAGGCGTTCACCTACAGAAGACCACGGTCCGACCGGCGTGTGGGCTAACCCAGGCCTGGGGTACACGCCCCCTCAGTGCACCGGCTCGCTTCCTGAAATCGATCCCGAAATGGACGAGGTCTCGATTGGGGCCGCCGCCCGCGCTCGGCGGGACGCATAGGCTCTGCGCGCATGGCGCGCAGCGGCGCGGTGGCGCGCCTTGGAGGCCACCTTACGCGGTTTGGCTGTCCCGTTTGCTTCCTCGGCCGCCGCCTCCGTCTCCGCCGTCATCAGCGGCACGGCGCCGCCGCCATCGCTCTCAGCACACGGCGCTCCAACCTCCCCGGGTGGGCCCGAATCCCCCGTGAGGTCCCCCGCGCTTACGGCGTATTGTTTGTTGCAGATGCCCACTTTTGGCGGCACCCGCGTGCGCTCGAACAGATCGTAGCCCACCTTCAAATTGAGCCAGAAGGCGCGCCATTCGGCGTGCGCTAAGCTACGCGTGGCGAAGTTGGCTTCCGTCATGCGGAAGGGAAAGACGTGGATGGGGATTCGGTCCTGCCCCTGCTGCAAGGCTTGCTCGGCCAGGGCGTAAATCTCCGACATCAGCGGATTGGTCATGGCAAAGCAGCCGGTGGATGTACAGCCGCCGTGGACCAAAATGAGAGAGCCGGTGCGCGCATGGGCGCGGTCTAGCGCGTTCGGATAACCGATGTTGAGAGAGCGCGGCCAACGACCGCGGCGATGAATTTGATTGAGGCCGACGGCGTAAAAGCCCTCGGGGGCCTGCTTGTCGCCCTCGTGCAGCTTGGGCCCCAGCGTCCCCGACCAGTAGCAGATGGGATAGGTGGCAAACAGCTCGAAGCGATCACCTTTGCGCATCCACAGCTCGAGCTCGAACTCCGCCTTGAAGATGCGGATCAAAATTGGGCTGCCGGCCGTTAGGCCCTTGTCGGCCAACCGGCGATCGCGGGTGCTGGCCGCCTCGGAGGCCGACAATAGATCCGACGAAATGAGCCCGGCTTCGTTCTGATGGCTTGAGGCCATGCGCATGCCGGCAAATCCGAGCCCCGCCATTGCGATCGCAACCGCGAGCACGCGAGCAACTAGATTGACAAAGTGCATCCCGAGCCCTGTCCCCCACGCGCAAGGCCCAGCATCGGTTCCCGCGCGCCACTTTGTGTGCGGTTTTCCCCGGCCGATGCTTGCACGAGCCAGCCTTCGGCAGTCGTCGCAAACCGCAAGGTGCCTTTTAGCATTGTTGCATCAACTATGAAAATCTGCTAGAACATATCATGAACGCGAACAAGGACGCCGCCCCCATCGAGCCCCCTATTTCCCAGCAGATCTGGGATATGAAGTACCGTCTTAAGGCGGCAGACGGCACGCCGCGCGAGCGCACGCAGGCCGACACTTGGGTGCGCGTGGCGCGCGCTGCGGCCGGCGCCGAGCCAAAGGCAACGCGAGGGCTGTGGGCCGAGCGCTTCGCGCAGGCGATGGCGGATTTCGCTTTCCTTCCCGCCGGCCGCATTCTTGCCGGCGCCGGCACACGGCGCAGCGTCACGCTATTCAACTGCTTTGTATTGGGTCGGATCGAGGATGACCTCAGTGCCATCTTCGAGAACGTCAAGGAGGCTGCTCTGACGATGCAGCAGGGCGGCGGCATCGGGCACGACTTTTCCACCCTGCGGCCGCGCGGCGCCCAGGTAAAGAGCATCGGCGCGGATGCATCGGGTCCCGTCAGCTTCATGGAAGTGTGGGATGCCATGTGCCGAACGATTATGTCGGCCGGTGCCCGCCGCGGCGCCATGATGGCAACCCTGCGCTGCGATCATCCCGACATCGAAGCCTTTATCGACGCCAAGTCCGATCCGGCCCGGCTGCGCAATTTCAATCTGTCCGTTCTGGTCACCGATGCCTTTGTCAAGGCCGTTCGGGAGGATGCTGCCTGGGAGCTGATCTTCGACGGCAGGGTCTACCGCACGCTGCCAGCCCGCGCGCTGTGGGACCGGATGATGCAGGCGACCTACGCCTATGCCGAACCCGGTGTGGTATTCATCGATCGCATCAATGCGGAGAACAACCTTGCCTATTGCGAGGAAATTTCGGCAACCAATCCTTGTGGCGAGCAGCCCTTGCCGCCCTACGGCGCTTGCCTGTTGGGCTCGGTCAATCTTGCGCGTTTGGTGGACAAGCCGTTCACGGCAGGGGCCCAACTCGACATGGCGAGGCTCGAAGCCCTCGTGCGCGTAGGGGTGCGCTTCCTAGACAACGTCATCGACATTTCCAACTATCCGCTGCTACCACAAAAGAAGCAGGCCATGGCCAAGCGCCGGATCGGTCTGGGTGTCACCGGCCTGGCAGACGCGCTCATCATGTGCGGCGCCCGCTATGGAACGCCGCCGGCCATTGCCCTCGCCGAGCAGTGGATGGCAGCGCTCAAGGTGGGCGCTTACGAGGCAACGGCCGAACTTGCGCACGAAAAGGGCACCTTTCCGCTCTACGATCCTCAGCGCTTTCTGGCCGCGCCCAATATCCAGAAGCTCCCTCAAAGCGTGCGCACCAAACTCGCCCAGCACGGGGCGCGCAATGGACTGCTGACGTCAATCGCCCCGACGGGGACGATTTCGCTGCTGGCCGGCAACGTTTCGAGCGGGATCGAACCCGTGTTCGACTTCCGGCACGAGCGACGCGTGCTGCAGCGCGACGGCTCCAGCCGCACCGAGATCGTGGAAGACTACGCGCACGCTCTCTTTCGCGCCAAGTTCGGAGCCGCCGCCCCGCTCAAGGATGCCTTTGTGACGGCCGAAGAGCTAACGCCGCGCGCCCACCTCGAGATGCAAGCGGCACTCCAACGCCATATCGACAGCTCGATATCCAAGACCATCAACTGCCCGCCGGATATTGGCTTCGAAGCCTTCAAGGATGTCTATCTGGAGGCCTATGACTTGGGACTGAAGGGCTGTACGACCTACCGACCAAACGCGGTTACCGGCGCCGTCTTGAGCCGGACGGCGGCGGCCTCGCCCGCCACCTCACCGCCTGGGCCAGACCATGAACCGGGCCCCGCCGCCGTCGCCCAGCCCGGGCAAGAGACGCGCGCCGCGCCGGCGGCGGCCCGCGAGCGCGCCGGCGAAATCGTCTATATGGCCCAACCGCTGCAACGCGAACCGGTGCTGGAGGGCCTCACCTACAAGCTCAGATGGCCGAGCAGCGACCATGCCATCTACATCACGATCAACGACATTAACCAGGGCGGCCGGCGACGGCCGTTTGAGATCTTCATCAATTCGAAAAATCTTGAGCACTATGCCTGGACGGTGGCCCTGACCCGTATGATCAGCGCCATCTTTCGGCGCGGCGGCGACGTCACCTTCGTGGTCGAGGAGCTCAAGGCCGTATTCGATCCGCAAGGGGGCCAATGGATCAACGGACGCTACGTCCCCAGCCTGCTGGCGGCCATTGGTGGCGTCGTCGAGAGCCATATGCTGCGCATCGGCTTTTTGACCCCGAGAGCAAGCCCTGAGGAGGCCGCCGTGGTCGAACCTTTTGCCCTGGCACCCGGCCAGGAGAAGGCCGCCGGCGGCGCTGGGGATAGCGCCCTTGCGGCGGCGGTGGTCCCGCGCGGCAGGATCTGCCCGCGCTGCAATCATCCGGCTTTGCATCACCGGGAAGGCTGCTGGGTGTGCGACAATTGCAGCTACTCCAAATGCGGCTAGCGCCGGTTCGGCGAAGGTGGTTAACGGCCGCGTGACGAGAAGAGATGCGCGCCGGATGGCGCAATGCCTTGAAATAACACGGCCGGAGCCATATTTCGGCTGTGAATCGCAGCTACGAGCTGCCCTCATCGACACGAGCAACCGCGATCTTTTGGAAATGGCCTCGCGTATTGTCCGGCTCGCCCCAGTTCGGGGCCACACCTCTGCCCAGGCAACGGCCGTCGAGCAGGCGCCGTCGGCGTCGGGGCACGTGCATGTCTGGGGCGGCGCCTCCGGTCAACGCTATCAGCACAGCGTCTACAGCTTGCTCGAGTGTCCGCCGCTGCCGCAGGCGGTCTACCTGCTGGTGCGTCGGCAAGAAAATGGTGCTCGCAACGTACTCTTTATCGCCCCGGCGCTGAGCCATGCTCCCTCCCTCAATCTGGCTCGCATTCGCCAGCGCGGCGCCACCCTTGGTGCCAACGAAGTGCATGCCTACCTCGCCACCAGTGCCGAGGCGTGTCGCACCATTGCCTGCGACTTGCGCGCGGGTCTGTTCGGCGGATTGGGTGCCCAGCCGTCAAGCGCGGCCAACAACGGCTAGGCGGCAAGAACAGCCCACGCTCGCTCGGGCCCGCTTGCTGGCCTATGGCGCCCAAACGCCGGCCGCCTGCCAGGCCACCACGGCGGCCTCGCACGAACGGGCCTACCCGGATCGGCCACCGCTAGCCTGGCACTACTCGGAGCACGCGTCCTTGGGTTTCATCTGTTAAAAGCCAAAGAGCACCGTCGCCACCTTGACGCACGTCGCGAATGCGCGCGCCGAGGTCTGCGAGCAGGATCTCCTCACCCACCACCTTGTCGCCGTCCAGCACCAGGCGGTGCAGCGCCTGTCCGGCCAGGGCGCCGACGAATAGGTTGCCGTGCCAGTCCGGAAACAGCGCGCCGGTATAAAAAACGGCACCCGATGGGGCGATGGAGGGATCCCAGTAGTAGACCGGTTGCTCCATGCCAGCGTTATGCGTGCCGACGCCGATCTTACTGCCGTCGTAGTTGCGTCCGTAGCTGATAACCGGCCAGCCATAGTTTTTGCCCGCCTCGGGAATGTTGACTTCATCGCCACCGCGGGCGCCATGCTCGATGGTCCAGAGCTTGCCGCTCGCGGGGTTGAGCGCCGCGGCTTGCACGTTGCGGTGACCAATCGACCATACCTCCGGGCGCCAACCCGGGCGCTTGGGGTTGCCGGCATAGGCGGTCCCGTCCGGCGACAAACGCATGAGCTTGCCGATGTGGTTACCTGGGTTCTGCGCCTCGTCGCGCTGCGAGAACCGTTCGCCAGCGGTGATAAAAAGCGACCCGTCCGGCATGAACACGAGACGCGAGCCGAAGTGGTGGCTCGAGGCGTAGGCCGGCTCCTGGCGGAAAATCACCTGCACACCCTCAAGCCGTCCACCGCCATCGGTTGCAACCAACCTGGCGCGTGCAACGCTGGTGCCGTTCTTGCCGCCGCCGCGCGGCTCCGCATAAGACAGATAGATCAGCTGCGAGTTGGCAAAATCGGGCGCTAAGGCGACATCGAGCAACCCGCCCTGACCGCTGGCGTAGACGTCCGGGACGCCGCTGATGGCTGGCGCTAGCTCCCCCTGCTTGCTGATGAGGCGCAGTCGACCCGGCCGCTCGGTGACCAGCAGGCGCCCGTCGGGCAAGAAGGCTAGGCCCCAGGGATGCACAAGTCCCTTGGCGAAGGTCTCGACTTTGACCGGCCGCGGGCTTTCCCGCGCCGGGGCCTTGGTGATTTCAGCCGCGGCCGCCGCTGCGCTGAGCGCCAGCCCCAAAGCCGCCAGGGAAATGCTGTACATCGCCGCAACTCCTTTGCTGCGAATTTGTCCGCAAATGGCCGCAGCAGGCAACGCCAGGCGGCGCGCATCTGTCTTGATCACGCCTTGGACCCCGCCGCAACGCCACCTTTATTGTCTTGCCCGCCCTCTCCCCCTATAAGGGCGCATGTCAGCCGGTCTCCCATTCCGCAAGATGAGCGGTCTCGGCAACGAGATCCTGGTCGTCGATTTGCGTGGCGGCAGGGCATTCGAATTTAGCCCCTCTGTCGTGCGCGGGATCGCCGAGCAGCCGCGATCGCACTTTGATCAGTTGATGGTGCTCAGCGAACCGCGCAGTTTGGGTACACAAGCCTATGTGCGCATTTATAACGCCGACGGCTCGGAGGCGGAGGCCTGCGGCAACGGCATGCGCTGCATCGGCTGGCTCGAAGCCGAACAAACGGGCCGGCGCGCCTTTGCGTTCGAGACCAGGGCCGGCCGGCTTGAGGTCGATGTGGCCGGCCGCGAACACATCCGGGTCGATATGGGCGCGCCAAAATTTGGCTGGCGCGACATTCCGCTTGCCGAGGCCTTCGCCGACACGCGCGCCATCGAGTTGCAGGTTGGGCCCATTGGCAAGCCGATTCTGCATTCGCCCTCCGTGGCCAATGTTGGCAATCCGCATGCCGTCTTTTGGGTGGAAGACGTCGCGGGCTATGATCTTAGCCGTATCGGGCCGATGCTCGAACATCATCCGCTGTTCCCGCAGCGCGCCAACATTTCCCTGGCAAAGGTCACGAACTTTGCTGCCATAACCCTGCGGACTTGGGAGCGAGGCGCCGGCCTCACCCGCGCCTGCGGCAGCGCCGCTTGCGCTGCAACCGTGTGTGCCGCCCGCAAAGGGCTGACCGGGCGCCACGTCGTGGTCACCCTGCCGGGCGGACCGATCGACATCGAGTGGGGTGAGGATGATCGCATTCGCATGACGGGGTCCGTCGAGTTCGCCTACCATGGCACGCTCGACGCCCTCGAGACCCTATGACCGATGGCACACCGGGCCGGTCTTGAAGCGTCGAACAATGATCCTGCGGCAGGCGCGCCCATTGCTGAGCGCACCGCGGCCGCGGCAGTGCCGGAGCACGACGCCTCTCCCCCCGCCGGCGTGCGCATCGTCACCCTCGGTTGCCGGCTCAACGCCTTCGAGTCAGAGGTGATGCGGCAGCACGCTAGCACCGCCGGACTGGCGCATGCGGCGATCGTCAACACCTGTGCCGTCACCGGCGAAGCCGTGCGGCAGGCGGCGCAAACCATCCGCAAATTGCGCCGCGAGAACCCCTCCATGCGCATCATTGTCACGGGTTGCGCCGCGCAAATCAATCCGGGTCGGTTTGGCGCCATGCGCGAGGTCGATGCTGTCATCGGCAACGCCGAGAAGCTGCGGCCTGACACCTTTCGGGCCTTGAGCGGACGTGACAGCGAGCGGGTGCAAGTCAACGACATCATGTCGGTGCGCGAAACGGCACACGCCGTGATCGACGGCTTCGGCTGCAAGGCGCGAGCCTACGTGCAGGTCCAGAATGGCTGCAATCATCGCTGCACGTTCTGCGTCATTCCCTATGGGCGTGGCCCCTCACGCTCGGTTCCAGCCGGGGAAGTGGTGGGGCAATGCCGGCGCCTGACCGAAGCCGGTTACGCGGAGGTGGTGCTGACCGGTGTCGACATTACAGCCTACGGCGCCGATCTCCCGGGCTCGATGTCCTTGGGCCGCCTGGTGCGGCACATCCTGCGCCACGTGCCAGAACTGCGACGCTTGCGCCTTTCCTCGATCGATCAGGTCGAGGCCGACACGCATCTGCTCGACGTCATCGCCGGCGAGCCGCGTCTGATGCCGCATTTGCACCTTTCGCTGCAGGCGGGCGATGACATGATTTTGAAACGCATGAAGCGTCGACACCTCCGCGATGATGCCATCCGCTTCTGCGCCTTGGTGCGGCGATTGCGACCCGATGTCGCCTTCGGCGCGGACCTGATTGCCGGTTTTCCCACCGAGACACCGGCCATGTTTGCCAATTCTCTCGACCTGATCGATAGCTGCGGCCTCACCTACTTGCACGTGTTTCCCTTCTCGCCGCGACCTGGCACGCCGGCCGCGCGTATGCCGCAAGTTGCGCCGCGCTTGGTGAAGGAACGCGCCGCCAAGCTCAGGCAACGGGGCGCGGTCGCGCTGGCGGACTATCTGGCGGCGCAGCAGGGTCGCGAGTGCGAGGTCGTGATCGAGCGTCCGGGGCTCGGACGCACACCCGGCTTTGCCCAACTGCAGCTCAAAGCCGCGGCCCCGACCGGCGCCCTCCTCCAGGCCCGCGTCATTGCGTCCGACGGCAAACGGTTGCATGGCGAGGCCATCGCGCACACGTATGCGCCGTGAGCGACACCCCCAAGAAACAAGGCCTGTTGGGTCTGTTCCGCCGCGGCACGGAGCCGGTGAAACCGGTTGCTGTCGAAGCCGGCCAACCGACGCCCGAGCCCGCCCCGGCCGAGACGGCGCCCACCACCGATCCAGGCCCCCCTGCGGCGCGCCCCGGGAACTGGTTTCAACGGCTTAAGGCGGGCTTAGCCAAGAGCTCGAGCCGGCTTTCCCAAAATATCACCGGCATCTTCACCAAGCGGAAGCTCGACGCTGCTACCCTCGAGGAACTGGAGGACACGCTGATTCAAGCGGATCTTGGGGTTGAGACCGCGATGCGCATCACCGAGGCCCTGGCCCACGGCCGCTTCAATAAGGAAATATCGCCCGAGGAAGTGCGCTCCGTATTGGCCGCCGAGGTCGAGCGCACGCTCACCCCTGTGGCAAAACCGCTATCGCTTAAGGGTGAGCATCATCCCCATGTCATCTTGGTTGTGGGCGTCAATGGCACCGGCAAGACCACCACCATCGGCAAGCTCGCCAGCCAGCTGGCGCAGCAGGGACACAGCGTGACATTGGCGGCCGGCGATACCTTTAGGGCAGCGGCGATTGACCAGCTCAAGATCTGGGCCGACCGGGTCAAGGCCGAGATCGTGGCACACAGGGCGGGCGCGGATGCCGCCGGGCTCGCCTTTGATGCCCTCAGCAAGGCGCGCGCGACCGGCAGCGACGTGCTGCTGATCGACACGGCCGGGCGCTTGCAAAACAAGCGGGCGCTGATGGACGAGTTGGAAAAAATCATACGCGCACTGCGCAAGATTGATCCGACGGCACCGCATCAGGTACTACTGGTGCTCGATGCAACCACGGGGCAGAATGCGCTGAGCCAGGTGGAAGTTTTCAAGGATAAAGCGGGGGTTACGGGCCTGGTCATGACCAAGCTCGACGGCACGGCGCGGGGGGGCATTTTGGTTGCAATTTCGGCTAAGTTCGCGCTTCCGGTGCACGCCATCGGCGTCGGGGAAGCGGTCGATGACCTTGCCCCCTTCGACGCTGCAGAATTTGCGCGGGCAATCGCTCTGAGCTAGAAAAACACCAGGGAGGGGCTGGATCTCGGAGAGAGCCGCCTGAGAACTAGACAGTGGCAGTGGAGACAGTGAACTGGCGGGGGCGGCATTTTCCGTTCAATGCGGCGCAAACCGTCAATATCCTAGGCGAAGTAGGACCGCTGTTCGCGATGTTTGTCGTGAACGGTCTTTATGGCATTACGGCCGGCGCCGGGGCCTTGATCGTTTGCACCATCGCCGCGCTCGTCGCCTGCCTTGCCGTACTTGGGCGCCCGCCGATCATGCCCTTCATCGCCGGGACGGTGAGCATTGTGTTCGCCACGCTGACGTTCGTCACCGGCGATGCCGTATGGGTGCAGATCAAGGTTACGCTGTTCAATGCGCTGGTGGCCGTTCTGCTATGGTGGGGTCTACGCACAGGCAAGAGCTTCTTTCGCTTTGTCTTCGGCAGCACCTTCCACTACACGGACGAGGGTTGGTACAAGCTCACGCGCAATGTGGCGCTGTTTTTCTTGTTGACCGCCGTCATCAACGAAGCCGTGCGACTGGGCTTTGCCGATGCGCACATCATCGCGCTCAATCATGTGTTTACCGGCGTCGACATCTGGATCCTGTTCAAGATCTTCGTGGTGATGCCGCTCACGGCCGTCTTCTTCTGGTGGCAGGTGCGGGTGCTGCAGCGCTATCGCCTGCCTGCACCGGTCGCCAGACTGGCGGTTCGAAGCGATCAGTTGGCCTGATCCTTTTGGGTCTTGCCAATTCTCGTGCCGCGTTGCTGGACCGCGCGATCTGGCCGCGCGTATCTGGCCCAAATGTCTGGCTTTAGCGTCGGACCCGAGCGTTTAAAACGGTCATGGAAGAACCAGCCATCCCAGAGCAAAGCGCCAAGGCAGCCTCCCCGCTCGTCAAGCTCTTGATCGATCTTGGGCCGCTGATTGCCTTTTTTCTCGCCTATGGCCGCGCCGGCATCTACTGGGCGACCGGGGTGCTCATGCTGGCCACCGTCGCCGCCCTGATCGCCTCCTGGAGGTTGCTCGGCCGCGTCACGGCGGTGCCCATGGTGACGGCTGTTCTGGTGGTCGTGTTCGGCGGGCTCACCTTCTATTTGGACGACCCGAGCTTCATCAAACTGAAACCGACCATCATCAACCTGCTTTTTGCCGGCGCCCTGGTCGTTGGCCTTGCGACGGGTCGGCCCTTGCTCAAACTTTTGCTTGGGGAGGCCTTCCAGCTCAGCGAAGAGGGCTGGCGTAAACTGACGGTGCGCTGGGCCTTGTTCTTTTTCGCGCTGGCAATTCTCAATGAGATCGTCTGGCGCAATTTCTCCGAGAGCGCCTGGGTCAATTTCAAAGTGTTCGGCATTGTGCCGCTTACGATCCTCTTTGCCATGGCGCAGATCCCCCTCATCAAACGCTACGAGCCCGGATCGTAAAGCGGCCGCTGGTCGGCAGGAAAACGCGACAATTTGCCCGAAGAAGCTGGCGCAGGCTGAGGTTACGGTGCCCGCCTAGCCGTTCCTTTACACCAATCGCTTGGCGTCAGGGAGGCACTGCGAGCGCCAGGGTGCGGGCGCGCAGTGGATCGCGTCTGGCGCGTGAGCACAGCCATCAGAAGGTACGATGAAACGAGACTCCACGTCCGACCGACTGCAACGGTCACCCATTCATCTTCTGCACCGCGCCGGTCAATGTGCAGGAGACATCTTTCACGCCGAGATGATGCACGGCGAGCTCACCCCGCGCCAGTTCGCCGTGCTCTACACGGTGGCCAACAACGAGGGGTTGAGCCAAACCGGCCTGGTCGAGCGTACGGGTATCGACCGCTCGACGCTGGCCGACATCGTGCGGCGGATGCAAAGGAAGGGCCTGCTGCAGCGCCGGCGCACCAAGGAGGACGCGCGCGCCTATGCGGTGAAGCTGACGGAGGAAGGTCGGCGCGTCTTGCGCGCGGCGGATCCGGCCGCCAAGCGCGTCGACCAGCGTATTCTCGAGGCGCTCAGCGGCAAGCAACGCGAACAATTTATGAATGAGCTGCAGTCCATCGTCGACACGCTGCAGCGACTTGCACCGGGACGCTGATCGCCAAGCGGTGCGGCTTGCGCTTAAGCGCCAGCCTTGACGGCGTCGGGCAAGCCGACGCCGCCGCCGGTTTCTATGCCGCTTTTTTCAGCAACTTGCGGTTGACGATCAGCTCGGCGATTTGCACGGCATTGAGCGCGGCACCCTTGCGGAGATTGTCGGTGACGACCCAGAGCGCCAGCCCGTTCTCAACGGTGGCGTCTTCGCGAATACGACTGATATAGGTGGCGTCCTCGCCGGCTGCCTCCATCGGCGTAACATAGCCGCCGGGCTCGTGCTTATCGATGACGAGACAGCCGGGAGCCTCGCGCAGAATCTCGCGGGCCTCCTCCGCTGTGATCGGCTTCTCGAATTCGATATTGACGGCCTCACTGTGACCGACGAACACCGGCACACGCACGCAGGTGGCCGTCACCTTGATCTTCGGGTCGAGGATCTTTTTGGTCTCCGCCACCATCTTCCATTCCTCGCGCGTGTAGCCGTCTTCCATGAAGACATCGACGTGCGGGATGCAGTTGAAGGCAATCTCCTTGGGGAATTTCTTGGGCTCATATTCCTGACCAGGCACGTACTTGCCCTTGGTTTGGCTCCACAGTTCGTCCATCGCGTCCTTGCCGGCACCGGAGACGGATTGATAGGTCGCCACCACCACCCGCTTGATCGTCGCGCGCTCGTGCAGCGGCCGCAAGGCCACCACCAGCTGCGCGGTGGAGCAGTTGGGATTGGCAATGATGTTCTTTTTGATATAGCCC
>DASTMQ010000526.1:0-9511 GCA_035714005.1 Hyphomicrobiaceae bacterium | reverse complement strand
GTCGTCCTGCGGCCGGCTAGGGCGACGTCAGAAAGGCCGGGGCAATCGACGCCCGCCAGGGCGTCCAGCGCTAGCACGAAACCGACGCTAAGCGCCAGCCCAGCCGCGACGTCGGCCGCAAGGCCAACGTGACGATGGCAGGCCGCCACCGCCTGAGCCGCGAGCCCTGCTTGCGGACAAAAACGTGCTCCAGAGCACAGCACAGCCGCGCCCCCTCTGCCATGACCTATCCGGTTCGCCACATCGGCTGAGATGGACGTGCACCATGCCGCTGCCCGGGAAGGTACCGGTTTCGCTGCCAGCGTTGCTCAAGGGCGCGTGCCTTTGCGCGCTGCTCCTGCTGGCGGCCGGCAGCCTGCGCCCCGAACCCGAGACAGGTCCCAACACCGGCCCCGACCAAGACCAGGGCTGGACCGTCGCCACCCTCGCGCGCGATGGCTCTTGGGGGGTTGCCACGGAGACCTCGTTGGCCCGCGCCATCGGCGTCGCCGTCAGCAAGTGCAAGGCGATGGCGGTTCCGCAAAGCGATTGCGGGGCGCAATTTTCGACCATCAGGAGCGGTTGGACCTTGGCGCTTCTGTGTGGTGAACATAAAGTGCTGGCCGCCGCCAAAGGCTTGGACGAGGCCTGGCTCGCCGTACAATTTCGCGTTGAGCTGAAGCGGGCCTACCTCCCCGAACTGCCAGCCTGCCGACAGATCTTCAAGGTGGACCCGGCCGGTGCGGTGATTTTGCCCGCTTCTGCAACCTCAGAGGTGTTATCGCACTAGCGCGGTCGTGCCTGGGACACGCCACCATCCCCCAAGGTCGCCTGCGCGCCGCATCATCTTGCCAACTGCCGGCGCACGCTAGCGCGCTTTGCCCGCCATCGCCGGTGCGGCCGCCAAGCGTACCTCGCAGCGATTGGCCCGGTGCGCCGGCGTACCGCTCACGGGATCGCGTGCGGTGGCATCGACCGTGCCGTTGAAATTGGCGCCGCCGGGATCGAAGGGATCGTAGCTCGCGGCACCCAAGGCCTCGCAGCCCTGCCACCAGCCATGCTCGCCCACCACCACGCGCGGATCGAGCTTGTCGTTCAATCGCGCCCGCGCCCGCATGGCGCCTGCGGGGGTTTCCAGCGCCACCCAGCTACCGGCGGCAATTTTGCGCGCCGCCGCGGTCGCGGGGTGCAGCTCCACCTCCGGATCGAGCGCGTGCTTGCGCAGGGCGGGCAAGGCGCGATGTTGCGTTTGGCAGAACACGATGGGCTTGGCACAGGTCAGCACGAGCGGGTAGCGCTGCGCCAGCCCGGCCCGCGCCGGCGAACCCGCCTCGGGCGCCACGAACTCCGGCAGCGCCTGATAGCCGTGGTCGAGGAAGGTCTCCGACCAGAGCTCCACCTTGCGCGACGGCGTGGAAAATCCGCGCGCCCGCCCCTGCTGGTCGCGTTCGGCATACTTTCGATGCCGCGGCGTCAGCGCCACGCGAAGGCCGCCCGGTGCGGCTCGGAGCTCCTCCAGCGTCAGCCCGCTGGCAGCGAGTTGGTGGCGGTAGGCCGCGTCAATGTCACCCTGCCAGAAATGCTCAGCAAACCCCAACCGCATGGCAAGGTCGAATATGAAATCGGTATCGGCGCGCGCTTGCCCGGGCGGAGGCACCACGGCCCGACGGAATTGGACCAGGGACTGTGCTTCGGTGTTGATCTCAAAGCCGATCTTTAGCGCTTCGCGCTCGAAGCAGGACGCAACCGGCAAGACAATGTCCGCCAGCATTGCCGTTGGTGTCATGAAGAGATCGGCATGGGCGTAGAATTCCAAGGCCGACAAGGCGGCGCGCCCGCGCAAGGGATCGGCCTGGGCGAGCAATAGGTTGGTGCCAAAGCCGATCAGGCCGCGCACGGGATAGGGGGTGCCCTCGAGCACGGCTCGATAAAAATCGTGAGCGGAGACGTGGTTAAAGTGCGCCGGTCCCAGCGGGCGTTCGGCGGCGCCGATGGCGGGAGCGAGCCTCCGGCCGGCGCAAAGCTCTTCCCCCGTGACCGGCGCACTCGGCACCGACGGGAAGAGCACGTTGCCGCCGGGTGCATCGAATGAGCCCGTCAAGGCATAGAGCAGCGCCATCGCCCGGGCGTTCTCCGTCGTGTTGACGTGCTGCTCGTGTCCGCTCCAGGCATAGTAGGAGACCGGGCGGGCGTGCCAAATGAGGCGCGCGGCCGCCTCCAGGTCAGCCGGCGCTATCCAACACGTCGCCTCCACCACCTCTGGCCGCCACTTTCGGCACAGGGCGGCATAGTGCGCGAACACGGGCTGGCAGCGGATCGGCCCGCTCGCCGCATCGATGCAAAATTCGCCCTCCAGGGCCAACCCTCGACTATCGGTGTGATAGCGGCCGCGGTCGGGATCGTATGCCGTGGGACAACGGGCCTGCCCATCCCAGGCGATGTACCTGCGCGCATCCCCGCCCGCGACCAGATCGCTCTCGCGCAGCAGCCGCCCGCTGTCGCAGCGCACCAGCAGCGGTCCATTGCTCCAGTCGCGGATGAAGTCACGGTCATACCAGCCGCGCTCGAGCATGATATTGGCCAATCCCAAGGCCAAGGCACCGTCCGTGCCCGGGCGCAGGCGCAGCCAAACGTCGGCCTTATTGGCGAGGCCGGCGTTGCGCGGGTCGACCACGATCAGCTTCAAGCCGCGCTTCAGCGCCGCGACCGTCGCGGTGGCGTGGGTCAGGCGCGAATGGGAGGGATTGTAGCCCCACAGCAGCAGGCAGCCGGAACGCTCTATATCCGGCATGGCGCCACCGGCACTGCCCGTCCCCACGCTGCCGACGCCAAAAGCAAAGCGCGTGGCATAACCGCGCCCCCAGCCGCACAAGTCGAGCGAGGAAACCTGGTTCGGGGTGCCAAAGGCATGCATCAGACGGCGCACGAAGCCGCTGGCATCCCCGATCGCCGTGGTCGACGGCGAACATTGGCTAAAGGCCACGGCCTCGGGCCCGAACTGATCGGCGATCCGGCGCATGGCGGCGACCGTCTCGGCGAGCGCCATATCCCAAGAAATCTCTTCCCAATCCGGATCGGGATGGCCCTTCGGTCGCCGGCGGCGCAACGGTCGCGTCAAGCGGTCCTTGCTGTAAACCAGCTCGGGTGCGGCACGGCCCTTGGCGCACAAGGCCGCGCCGGTGGGATGGCTTGGGTCGGGATCAAGCCGCGTGAAGCGCCCAGCCTCGACGGTGGCAATCGTGCCGCAGCGCGCGATGCAGAGGCCGCAAAATCCGGCAATCTGCTGTCTACCCTTAAGGTCGGCGCTCATGCATCGTCTCCGCTGGCTAGCTGCCGATCGAACGCGACACTCATGCATCGTTTGCAAGCAAACGCTAGGGGGCGCTCGCGACCCTGGCCTTCGACCGAGCGCGGCCTTTGTCGCCAACGCCCCGGATCCGACGCTGGTGGCCCGCCCCAGCAAAATGCCGGCGCTTTCGCGAATTGAGGCCGGTCGGCGCTAGGCCTCCGCAAGCGGCATGATGACCAAACCGATCGCGGCTTGCGGCGCGGCAACGCTTTTCCCAAGCCGCAACCTCTCCTACACTATCGGCATCTTCGCCTCCATGGGCAAAGCCAAGCCTCGCCGGCGTCTCGCCAGTCGGGCGCGCGCGCCGTCGAAGGTGGCCGTTGTCAAACGGCGAGCACGATGAAGGCCCCAGCATGTATGCCTATGTGGGATCGTTCACGACGGCAAAACGCCAGGCGCGCGGCGACGGCATCCACGTCTTTCGGGTCGACGCCGGCACCGGGACCTGGACCCACGTCCAGCATATCGGTGAACTGACCAACCCCTCCTACCTGGCCCTCGGTCCTGATCAGCGCTGTCTCTACGCCGTGCATGGCGATTGCGACTATGCCACCGCCTTCGCGATTGATCCGGAGACGGGACGGGTGCGCCTTCTCAACGCCGCCGCGACCGGCGGCAACAACGGCGTGCGGCAAGCGGTCGATGCCAACGGCAAGCATTTGATTGTGGCCAACTACGCGAGCGGCACGGTCGGCGTGCTACCAATCCGGCCGGATGGCTCGCTCATGGACCAAGCCCAGCTGGTGTCCCTGCCAGGCGAACCGGGGCCGCATCGAACCCAGCAGACGAGTTCGGAGCCCCACGACGTCGTGTTCGATCCAACGGGGCGCTTTGTGCTGGTGCCGGACAAGGGTCTCGATCGCGTTTTTGCCTTTCGCTTCGATCCCGACCATGGCCGCTTGACGCCGGCCGAGCCCAACGCGACCCAGTCCCGTCCCGGGGCGGGCCCACGGCACTTGGCGTTCCATCCCAGGCTGCCGGTGGTTTGGGTCCTAAACGAGCTCGACAGTACGACGACGACCTATCGCTGGGATGGCGCCAGCGGCCGCCTCCGTCCCAGCCAAGTGATCACCACGCTACCGACCGATTTTACCGGCTACAGCACAACCGCCGAAATTGCGGTGTCGAGCGATGGCGCCACGGTCTATTGCTCCAACCGCGGTCACGACAGCATTGCCATCTATCGCACCGACGCCACGACCGGAGTGCTGACCCCGGCGGGATGGCAATCAACGCAAGGGGCAGGCCCACGCTTTATTGGGCTCGACCCGGCAGGACGCTGCCTCTACGCGGCCAACGAGAGCGGCGATACGATCGTCACGTTTGCGGTCACCGCCGCCTCGGGCGGCCTGCGGCCGACCGGTCAGGTCATCGAAATCGGCAGCCCGGTCACAATCGTCTTCAGCACAAATTTTTAACCGGCGGTGCCGGGCTGGCCGCCGGGCCAGCCTATCGCCCAACCAGGGATAGCCGCACATAGGCACCCTCGTAGGAGGGAAGGTACTGCCGCGCGGCGGCAAGGACGCCGTCGGCCGTTACCGCCTCGAGGTCGAGGTCGTGGATCGAGCCGCCTTCTATGGCCCTCTGCACCAGCCGCTCGACGATGCTCTCGTTGCTTTCCGCGTTTTTTCTGCGCTTGAGCTCGACGCGATCGCGAAAGCGCTCGAGCTCGCTGGCATCGATACTCAGTTTCAGACCGGCAATGCCTTCAAACACTTTGCGCTCGATCCTGTGCGAGGCCTGGGTGCTCGGAATGTTGATTTCAAAAATGCCCGAGCATTCGTCGGGCTGGTAGGAGGCCACGGGCGCATAGGCATCCCCGTGCCGCTCGCGCAGGCGGTTAAACAGCATGGCGTTCAAATATTCGCTGAGCGCGAGCACCACCTTGGCCTCGGCATGGGTCACGCTGACCCCGGTGTTCCAGGCGATCTTGATCTGGGACAGGGGGCGGCGCAGCTCCGGCGATGCCGCCGAGAAGGCCCGGTGCGCCACCGTTACCGGCGCCTGCGGCACCGCCAGCATCGACCCCTGCGCGAAGGGGTAGCGGCCAAAATACCTACCGACCATGGCGGCGGCGCCCGCGGGGTCGAAGCCGCCGGCGAGAAAAAGCTGCATGTTCGCCGGCAACCGAATGGTCTCGGCGTATTCGCGCAGCATGGCGGCGAGCGTCGGCGGCGGCAGCTTCGCGGTCGCAATTTCCGATTCGGTCGTGTCGGCCCCATAGGGATGACGACTGCCAAACAAGGCCGCATCGAACAGTCGCCGGTGGCCGGCTCTGGCATCATAGCGGTCGAGATAAAGCTCCTGCAGCACCACCCGCGCTTCCTGCCTGACCGTCTCGACATCGCATTTCTGCTCGAGACTGGTGAGCGCCAAGAGGCGCAAGACGTGCTCCAGGTACTTGGGCAAGAACATCGCCTGCCACTGAATAACACCAGGCCCGGTGGAGGCATTGCTCTCCTGAATATAATCCTGGTGCATTTTCTTGATTTCGCTCGCCGCATGGTCGCCGGCGGCGCCGACAAAGGAGGTGTGCTCGAGCATGTGCCCAAGCCCGTCGGAAGCGCGGATCTCGCTGCTCCGCAACACCAATGTCGCCGCGATATAGCGTGAGTCATTGACGACAAAATGCGCGCGAAAGCCATTGTCGAGGGTGACGGAGGAGGGCTCGATACTGGCCCGAGCCGATGCTGGCGCTTGTCCGGCGAGCGCAGTCCCCGCCAACAGACCCTGCAAGACATGCCGACGGTTTAGGACCATGCGCATCACCCCATGAAACGCACAAAAGCTCTGGTTTATTCGCCGACTGGCAGCGCGGCTGTGGCGGCTGCGGGAGGCGGATCTTGATGAACCTTCGAGCGGTATCGACGCACTCGGGCCAAACCCTGATCTAGAAACCGGCGTCTCTGGAGGAGGCAATCCCAGCTTGCTCTGCTTTAGCTGCGACGGCTCGCGGCCCAACAAGGCCCATCGTTGCCGGCTGCGCGCAAACCAGGACGCCGCCCGGACCCGAGGCGCTTGGCCGATGCCAGGGCAAACGTTTCCGCCAGCTGGCAGGCATGGCGCCCCCTTGCCTTGCCAAGCTGCCAAGTGCGGGAAACAATGAGCGCGGTCTGAGACCTCGACCGCGTGAGGACGGCATGCTGAGGCTATGGGGGCGCCCGACCTCAACGCGAACGCTGAAGGTGCTGTGGACGCTTGCGGAAATCGGCCGCAAGTTCGAGTTCATCCTGGCCAGCGCCAGCATGGGTCCAACTGGCAGCATCTACCGGGGCCACCGGCCGCACGGCGTCGTCGGAGAGCCGTTCTACCGGGCGATGAACCCGAACGGCACCGTGCCGACCATCGACGATAATGGTTTCATCTTGTGGGAATCCAATGCCATTGTGCGCTACCTCGCCAGCAAGTACGCGCCGAGGCTGCTTTACGGCGACGACCTCAAGATCTTTGCCCGGGCGGCGCAATGGATGGACTGGGATAACAACCAGCTGATGGCCGGCCAACACACCTTGGTGATGCAGCTCGTTCGGCTGCCGGCGCCCGCGCGCGATGCGCGCGAAGTCGAGCGGGCGCGCAAGGAGCTGATCGCGGCCTTCCGCATGATCGACGCAGAGCTCGGGCGCTCGCGTTTCATCGCCGGCGACCACTTCAGCATGGGCGACATTCCGCTCGGCGTTCACGCCCACCGCTGGCAGCTCTACGACATCGAGCGTCCGCCGATGGCAAACCTGGCGCGTTGGTATGCCGAGCTCAGAAGACGGCCGGCTTTTCGGCAATGGGTGGAAAACCCAATGCACCATCTCACCGGCTAGTGCTGAGGCCGGCGCACCGAACGCGGGCTGCTCGGCACGGCGATTTGGCCTTGCGGCTGTGTGCCCAAGCCTACGCCGGCACGGCCTTCGCGCTGGATGATGCTCAGCAGCGCCTCTGGCCTCAGCACCACCACGCCGCCGCGTTCCAGCCGCACCCATTTGGCCTGTGCCCAGGCGCGCAACTGTTTATTGATACTCTCCCGCGACATCCCCGCCATATGGCTCATTTCCTGCTGCGTCACCGACACCTTGCGGGGCGGCGGGCCGCCGGCTTCTTCGGCCAATCGCAGCAACAGCTTGGCCACCCGCGCGCGCAGATTGAGAAACATTATGTCCTCGTACTGCTCGCTCGAGCGACGCAGCCGTGCACACAAAATTTCGATCAACTTGATGGCGATGTCAGGCTGCTCGCGCACCAGCGGCAAAAACTGACGGCGATCAATACTCAATAGCTCGCAGTCAGCCAGGGCGATGGCGCTCGCCGTACGCGGGCAGCCATCAAACAAGGCGATTTCGCCGAAGACCTCGCCCTCGTGCACGACATTGAGGACCGCCTCGCGCCCCTCAGGTGAGGAGACGACGATCTTCACGCGGCCGGATAGGACGGCGATCAGCTGCGTACCAGCATCGCCTTTGGCGAAAATGGTGGCCCCGCGCCGAAGCTTGCGCGTCGTGGCGCAGGCAAGCAGGCGCTGGATACTTGCCTTTGGCAGCTCGCCAAGGATGGGATGGTTGCCTAGGATTTCGAGGTGGTTCATCATGATCGGCACAGACTGTATGGTCATTTTGGCGCTCGTTTAGCCGCGACGCGGCGGGCCCGCGAGAAGCGCGCGCGCAAAGCTCAGCCCAAGCCTGGCGTAGTGCCGATGAACGGCGCGCCCGATTGTCGCTTCGGCCGCAGCATCCCAACTCGCAAAACCGCAACGTGTGCAAATCGTCAAGGCGATGGAGACCTGACAGTGGCCATCGCCATTGTCCGTTTGCTGCCGAAAGGCGAGTTGTCGGCCCTCGCCAGCCATACCTCCCCGTTTACAAAAAGGACCAGGGCCGCTCTCGTCTCGGCTCCTCATGCCGAAAAAGTCTGACACAGCGGCGGGGGAACGAAGTATGAGCTTAGTCACATTGGGCGATGGGGTTCGCGCCCCCCGATACCCTGGCCGCACGGGGAGCCCAAGAAGCGCGGCATGGCCCGACCAGCTTTTTATGCCTCGACGGCTTGGCAAATCCATCCCGAGCGTGTCTTGGCGTGCTCGCTTGGCCCGCTTGCTTCTCCCGCTTGCTTGGCCCCGAAGGCCTCCAAGTTGCGTCGCCACCTCGCTCAAAACGCGTGTAGTCTGCGAGCACCCGCGAGATGGAGACCCCAATGCGCATTATTGACCTCAGCCGCGAGCTCTACCATCGCACGCCAAGCTACCCGGGCCAGCCGCCCATTATTCACGGCATTTGGAAAACGCACGAGGAAGCCTTTGCCGATTCCGGCAACGTGCACGGCAACAGCGTCATGTATTTCTCCATGCCCGACCATGGCGGAACGCACATCGATGCACCCCGTCACTTCGGCCGCAGCGGCATCCCCATCAACGAGTATCCGCTGGAGAACTGCATCGTGCCAGGGATCTGCCTTGACCTGAGGCACATCGCACCGAGAGCGGAAATTGCCCCGAGCGACTTGCAAGCGGCCGTGGCTGCGGCCGGCCTCGCCATCCCAGCGCGCGGCACCATCCTGCTCTGCACGGGCCATCATGCCCGTACCTATCCCAAGCCCGCCTATGCCAGCGACAACCCCGGCGTCAACGTCGCAGCCACCGAATGGCTGGCCAAGCAAGGCATTGTGCATTTCGGCATCGACTCCATGCGCCCGGGTCCGGAGGGTGACGTCAACGTGCTCGTGCACAAGGCGTGCTTGGAGCTCGGCATCACGCACATCGAGAGCCTTTGCAATCTCGAGGCCTTGCTGGGCCAGGGCCCATTCCGCTTCATCGGTCTGCCGCTCAAATGGCGCGGCGGCACCGGCTCGCCGATCCGCGCCGTCGCCCTCTTCGACGACTAAGGGGCCGCGGGGCAAGCCCACGAGGCATGGTCGTTTGCGCCATTTTGCAAGTTTTGGTTGAGCCGGGCAGCCGTTGGCGCCGAAACTGGCGGCCGCCGGTCGCCGGGCGCCCTCGGCGGAGCGGCGCCTGCGATCAGATGCGCAAGCCAACCCGCGAACAAAGAAAAAGAGAAGGTCCGTGCGCTGCGGGCCCCCCTTGACAAGAAAAGCCCCATACAAGCCTGCGGCGCCGGTCGAACAAAAGAAAGGGCCAAGAAAGCGAACAAAGAAAAAGAGAAGGTCCGTGCTGCGGGCCCCCCTTGACAAGAAAAGCCCCATACA
>DASTMQ010000525.1:0-3873 GCA_035714005.1 Hyphomicrobiaceae bacterium | reverse complement strand
GGCATCGACAATAGCTTGGCTGGCCCCGTTGGAGCCGGTCGGATACATGGCGTGGGCCGCATCGCCGAGCAGCGCCACCGACCCATCCTGCCAGGTGGGCACGGGGTCGCGGTCGATCATGGGGTTTTCAAAGGCGCCGTCGGCCTCTCTCAGCAAGGCGGGTACGTCGAGCCAATCCCAGGTCCAGCCCGCAAAATGGTGGGCGAAGTCGTTGATGCCGACCTGCCGGAACCAGCCGCGCTGCTTCCAGCCCTCGGAATTGTCCATGGTGACCTCGGCGATCCAGTTGATCATGGCGAGGCCCGTTTGCGGCTCGGCATGCGAGATGGGATAAAACACCATCCGCTGGCGATGCGTGCCGAGGCCGACGAAGGAGGCACCGGTTCGGATCGGCTTCGCCCAGGTCGTGCCGCGCCACATGACCGCCCCACCCCAGTGGATCGGTGGCTGCGCGGGATGCATTTGCGCCCTGACCGCCGAGTGGATGCCATCGGCGCCGATCAGCAGCGCGCCGGTGATCTCGGATTTTATGCCGCCGGTGTCCTCCAGCAGGACGTTGACGCTGCCGTCGACGTTCTTGCGGTAGCCGGTGACGCGGCTCCCCAACCTGACGGCGCCCGGCCCGATCCGTTCTACCGCCCTTTCATAGAGCAGCATGTGGAACCGACCACGATGCACCGCATATTGCGGCCAGTTATAGCCAGCCAAGACCCCGCGTGGCTCCGAATAGATGTCATTGCCATTGAGCCCGACCAGCGCCCATTCCCGTGCGGGCAAGCCCACGCCATCAAGATCGGTGTCGGCAATGCCGAGATCAGAAAGCTCACGCACGGCATTGGGTTGCAGATTGATGCCAACGCCGAGCGGGCGCATTTCCGGCACCGCTTCGAACACGATTGAGGGCACACCAATCTGGTGCAGCGTGAGGGCCGTCGCCAACCCGCCGATGCCGCCGCCGGCGATGATTACAGGCTTGTCCGTCATGCACTGCCCCCTGCACGCTCCTGGCATGTCTTAGCTTTTACCCCGCCAGCGCAGCAAGCCACCTTCGCGGGCGCCAGCCTCCTTGGCGCTGCCGCTCAGTCGCTGCAGGGGTCATTGCCCGAGGCCATGCGAACAATTGGGCAACCCCATTGCGGCGGTGCGATTACCGCGTGTTGGCGGCTGACGCCATGTCGGGGCCATGTCGGGGCCATGTCGAGGGGCCACGTCGGGGGGCACGGCTCACGACGGCCGCCAAATTGCTTGGGCAAAAGGCGTGCGCGAAGCTGGCCGCGCGGAAGCACTCGGCCTCCGGAGCCGAGTGCTTCTTCCAGCGTCTCGAGGATACCAGGGCTGCGACCCGCCGCGCGTTCTTAGCGTCCCCGAGCAACTTGCGCCTATTGGATGCACGAGGGCGCGCCTTGGTTCCCGCCTTGCCAACTGGCGACGATCCCCCGCGTTCCGCCGGGGCAACAAGGCTTGCCCGGCGTGCACCAGAACCGGCGCGGCCAGGGGAAAATGACGCCGTCAGGACGCGGTTTGCCCCGCGCCCCAGTTGTGGGCACAGTACCATTGCTCAACCGTCGCCAAAGAGGAGACCATGGCCGAAATCCTGGATGGCATCACGATCGGCGCCGCCTTTGCGGCGACCGTTGCTCGGCACGCCGATCGACCGTTCTTGGCGGTGCCGGCCAATGAAGATCGCGCTTACCTGCCAGCCGGATTTGAGATTTCCTACGGCGCCGCGGCGGAGCGCGTCGACGAACTCGCCGCCATTTGGCGACAGGCCGGCTACGGGATCGGTCACCGCGTCGCGACCTTGTTGGAAAATCGTCCAGAATACCTATTGCAAAAGCTGGCACTCAACAGCATCGGCGTGTGCTGTGTGCCCATTAATCCCGACTATCGTCCGGCAGAGATCGCCTACCTCCTGGATCACAGCGAGCCCGACCTCATCGTTGCAATCGGCGCGCGGGCTGCATCAATCCGCCAGGCCCTAGCTGAGAGCGCACACGCACCAGAAGTGATTGCCGCCGAGGATTTCGCCGCGCCGCTGCGCCAGGCGTCGCGCCCCGCGCAAGACACCGAGCCGCGACCCGAGACAGCAGCCAGCATTCTTTATACCTCGGGGACGACCGGACGGCCGAAGGGCTGTGTCCTTTCGCACGGCTATGAGGTCGCCTCCGGCGACTGGTACGCTCGCCTTGGCGGTTTGGCCGGCCTGCGCCCAGGCGAAGACCGCATCTACAATCCGCTACCGCTCTATCACGTGAACTCCGCCGTCGTCTCGCTACTGGGTGCCATCCTAACCGGCTGCTGCCAGATTCAACCCGATCGCTTTTCGCCGCAGCGCTGGTGGCGCGAGGTCACCGAAACGCGCGCCAGCATCGTGCATTACCTCGGGGTGATCGCGCCCCTGCTGCTCAACCAGCCTGCAAGCGACAGCGAGCGAGGCCATCGCGTCCGCTTCGGTATTGGCGCCGGCATCGAGCCGCAGCTGCAGCGCGCATTTGAGCAGCGCTTCGGCTTTCCCATGCTCGAGATCTGGGGCATGACGGAAATGGTACGTGTGCTGGGTGACACCTTCGAGCCCCGCCAGGTGGGGACGCGCGCCTTCGGACGGGCTGTACCGGGTATCGATGTCCGTGTCGTCGACGATGCAGATCGCGACGTTGAAGACGGCCAGCCCGGGGAGATGCTCGTGCGCCACTCGCAGCAGACCCCACGCAGGGGTTGCTACTCGGGCTATTTCAGGGACGCGGCGGCAACCGAGGCGGCCTGGCGGGGCGGCTGGTTCCACACCGGAGACGTGGTATGGCGAGGTCCGGACGGGATGCTGCATTTCGTCGAGCGCAAGAAGAACATCATCCGCCGGTCGGGTGAGAACATCGCGGCGGCAGAAGTGGAGGCCGTGCTGTTGACGCACGCCGATGTGCAGCAGGCCGCGGTGATGGCCGTAAAAGACGAACTGCGCGAGGAGGAGGTGTTGGCCTGCGTCGTGCTGAGGCGCGAGCTGTCACACCGCGAAGCCGCGATGGCGTTGTTTCAGCACTGCAACGAGCGCCTCGCCTACTACAAAGCCCCAGGTTGGGTCCACATCGTCGAGAGCCTGCCGACGACGGGAACCCAGAAAATCCAAAAACATAGCATCTATCCGGGCGACACCGATCCGAGGCGCCTCCCCGAGCTCATTGATATGCGCGCGCTCAAGCATCGCCAGCGCAGCTAGCCCGCGGCCTAGGCGGGCGCCCGTTGGCTGGCGAGGCCGAAAGGCCAGACCCCGTGGCCTTGCAGCACGAAACGTGACCCGCTGCAAATTCCGGGCTCACATATTTGCACCCGCCGGCCGGACCGGGCTCGGGGGGCCCGAGCCCCGAGCCAGGCGGGGGCGTGGGTCAGGCAATCCGCCTGTGGCCGCCGGTTAATTGTTGCCCGGCCGCGCCGGCGGCAAGGGCTCGTGGACGCGGGGCCACTCCCGCGCAAATGAGCCGTACAGAGAACACCCGATAGACAGATCCATGCTTTCCGAGGAACGTTAGGGTCTTCGGCGCGAGACCGCGGGGGAACTTGAAGGGAACTTACCCGACTTTTGGTCTGCCCAACTTCGGGTATTTGCCCGCCGGAGCGCTCGTTCTATTCGGCACGGTGGGGGCTTTCGCCGGCGCCTATTTTCTCGCGGCCCAGTTCGGGCTCGCCTTGCGCGCTGAGTCCTCCGACGTTGCCGTGTTCTGGCCGGCGTCTGGGATTGCCGCCGGCGTCCTTATCCTCTGCGGCCGGCGCGCTTATCCGGCGCTGGCCCTTGGCGTCGTGATCGGCACGATTGCGGCCAACCTCTTGAGCGATCGGCAGCTGTTGACCGCACTCCTCAAGGGAGTTTGCAATGCTGCTGAA
>DASTMQ010000524.1:0-2804 GCA_035714005.1 Hyphomicrobiaceae bacterium | reverse complement strand
TTCGGCAAGCTGATCGTCGATAGCGTGTTCAACCGCGACTATGCCGTGGTGCAGGGTGTCACGCTGGTAACGGCCACCACCTATATTTTGCTCAACCTACTGGAGGACATCGCCTACGTGCTGATCAACCCGCGGCTCAGGAGCTAGCGATGGCCGTCTCTGAAGCCCTTGCCCTCGAGCTCGCCGAGGAAAGCCCGGGCGCCCGCGCCTGGCGGCGCCTCATCAAACGCAAGGGAGCGGTCGTTGGGCTCATCATCATCGCCGCATTCGTAGCGATGGCGGTATTGGCTCCGGTGCTGGTGCCCTACGATCCAATTCAGCAAAGCTGGAGCACGATCCGCAAGCCGCCGTCACAGCTGCACTGGTTCGGCACCGATGAATCCGGTCGCGATCTCCTGTCGCGTGTAATCTTCGGGGCGCGCGCCTCGCTCCTTGCCGGCGTGGTGTCGATATCGATTGCACTTGGCCTCGGCGTACCGGTCGGATTGCTGGCCGGATACGGCGGCAAGTGGACCGACGCGCTGATAAGTCGCATCACCGATGCCATGCTGGCCTGTCCCTTCCTTATTCTCGCGATCGCACTGGCCGCCTTTTTGGGTCCCTCCCTACAGAACGCCATGATCGCCATCGGCCTGACCGCCACCCCGATCTTTGTGCGGCTGACGCGGGGGCAAGTGCTCGCGGTCAAGGTCGAGGACTACGTCGAGGCCGCCCGCGCCGTCGGCAATCCGCCCGCGCGGATCGCGCTCAAGCACATCTTGCCCAATATTCTACCCGCCCTGATCGTGCAGGCGACCATCTCGGTCGCGACCGCCATCATCGCCGAGGCCAGCCTTTCCTTCCTTGGCCTTGGCCAACAGCCACCGGCGCCGTCCTGGGGTTCGATGCTGAACACCGCCCAACGATTTCTGACCAGCGCACCCTGGATGGCAATTTGGCCGGGTCTTGCCATTTTTCTGATCGTGCTGTCGTTCAATATGGTAGGCGACGGCCTGCGCGACGCGCTCGATCCCAAGGAGCGTTAGTCGCCTTGAGCCGGACACTTGCGTTGTCATGGTGACGGGGCGTGCCAAGCATGAAAGTGATCCTGACGCTTATCTATGCCGTGCTGCTGGTCAGTACGCAGGCGCTACCCGCGGGTGCGTCGCTGCATGCGGCCATGTACTGCTGGGTGCCGGATTTCGAAATCGCGGTTGCCTGTGACGACGAGGACGAGGGCGGCGGCAGCGACGGCGATGATTCGGTGCGCCAGCCGTTGCCAGCGGGCCGGGTCGGGGACCGATCGACCGGCACGGCCGCGCAATGGCTGGGCTCAGAGCGGCCCTGACGCCAGCTGAGCGTCGATCGCCAGGGCTGCCTCGAGCAGGACCTGGGCGCCGGCGGCACAGTCTTCGCGGGTGGCGCTTTCGGCCTCGTTGTGACTGAGACCATCCTTGCAGGGGACGAAGATCATGGCGCTTGGCGTGATGCGCGCCATGTGGACCGCATCGTGTCCGGCGCCCGAGATGATGTCACGCTCGCCATAGCCCAAGGCCCGGGCCGCGCTGCGCACGGCCGCGATGCAGGTGGGATGAAACTGAACCGCGGCAAGGTCGTGCAGCTTGCGCAGCGAGATCTCCACCTTCTCCTCGCCCGCCGCACGATCGATCGCGGCTTTGAGCGAACTTTCCATGGCCTCGAGGATGGCGTCATCGTGATGGCGCAGGTCGACCGTCATGCGCACGTGGCCGGGCACGACATTGGGCGAGTTTGGCTCGACCTCGACCTGGCCGACCGTGCCCACGGCCGTCGGCGCGTGGGCTAAGGCGAGCTCGCGCACGGCGCTGATCAAGCGCGCCGAGGCCAACAGGGCATCGGCGCGGCGCGGCATCGGCGTGGTGCCGGCATGGCTTTCGCGCCCACTGAGGTTAAGTTCATACCAGCGCACCCCCTGCACGCCCGTGACCACGCCGATGGTTTTTTGCTCCGCTTCCAGGATCGGGCCCTGCTCGATATGCAACTCCAAATAGGCCGAGAGCGGCATGGCGCCGGCCGTCCTCTCGCCCCGCCAGCCAATCGCGTCGAGCGCCGCCCCGAAGCGAATGCCATCGATATCGGCGATGGCATCGGCGAGGCCGCGGCTATAGACGCCAGCAAACACCCCCGAGCCCAGCATTGCCGGGGCAAAGCGTGCGCCCTCTTCGTTGGTCCAGTTCACGACCAGGAAGGGCGCATTGGTCTCATAGCCGGCACTGACGAGGGTACGAAGGGCCTCCAGCGCCCCCAGCACACCAAGATTGCCGTCGAACTTGCCCCCGGTCGGCTGGGTGTCGAGATGGCTGCCAAGCGCGATCGGGGCCAAGCCGGGCTGGCGGCCGGGACGCAAGGCAAACATGTTGCCGACCTCATCCACGCTGACGGAGCAACCCAATGTCTCGGCCGCGCCTTTGAACCAGGCGCGCACGGCCGCGTCTTCCGCGGTCAGCGTTTGGCGATTGATGCCGCCTTTGGCGGTGGCGCCGATGGCGGCGGTCTCCATTAGCGTTGACCAGAGGCGTTCGGGGTCGATGCGCAAGTTGCTGGGCATGGCAGATCCGGGGCAAGAACGGGAGGAAGGCTAGCCATTGTCACCGCGCTTCAGCCTGGCGTAAAGCCGGCACTGGCGGGGTCAGCCGGCGGCGCCGGTGCAGCGGCGCCGGCCGCCTCGCTTGCGGGTTTCAGGCGCCGCGGCTATAAGGCGCTCAGCGTGCCGGGCAGATGCCGGGTGCCATCGACAGGTCGGGCGGAGCGTAGCGCAGCCTGGTAGCGCACTTGCTTCGGGAGCA
>DASTMQ010000523.1:0-34963 GCA_035714005.1 Hyphomicrobiaceae bacterium | reverse complement strand
GCGAGGCGCATTCGACGATCGAGGACATCGTCACCTCCGGTGGCGCCGATGCCGTTTGGGGTGATGCTGCCGACAATACCGTCGTCGTGAGCGGCGATGGTACGAACGGGCCGGTCTATTTCGATGGTCGCGGTGCAAACGACACCATCGATTTTAGTCGCCTGGACCTGCCCGACGCGAATTCTGGCATTGAGATCCATCTCAATCAGACCAGCGACGGCGTGACCGATCCGACGGGTGCCGCACAGTCGGACGTCGTTCAGGTTTCTTTGTTGAATGGACAGGACAGCAGCGGCGACGACGCCACCCCGGTGGCGCAGGTTCGGGATGTCGAAAACGTCGTCGGGTCGTGCGGCAACGACATCATCGAAGGCGACAAGAACGACAACGTCATGACCGGCGGAGGCGGCTCCGACAGCTTCGTCTTTAGCGACGTGGCGGTGGTCGACGGTCGCGGCATCACCGACATCGGACACGACATCATCCGCGATTTCCGGCACGGCGGCATCGACGATGACGACCATTTGGTGTTCGATTCCAGGATCTTCAATTTCCACGATGGCAGCAGCCTTGATTGGCTGCAGCAGTTGCTCAACAACAATCAGATCCGAGATGACGACGAGGGCACGATCATCTGGATCGACGAGAACAACTCGATCACGCTGCAGAACTACGACCTCGACGACTATTCCGGTCACGGCCTGGGCTTGGGGGCCTATTCGTCCTGGATCGTATTCGTGTGACGGGCGGGGTCGCTGGGCCCGCCGCCGCTTGCGTGGGGCCCGTCCGCACCTTCTCCACCTGGACAGCTTGCGCCTCGCAGGCCTAGTGTTTGTCACTCGGGCGGGCACATAATCGGTCGCTGCCGCCCAGCGGGCCGTCGCTCGGGGCTGTTTAGCGTCGTCGTCCAGCCGGAAAGGCATTCAAGCCATGCTGATCAATCGCGCCGCAGGCAAGCTTTACTATGATCTGGTGGGGCCAGAAGACGCCCCCGTCGTCTGTTTCACCCACTCGTTGGCATCCGACGGCGGCATGTGGGCCGAGCAGTTGCCGCCGTTGCTGGCGGCCGGCTATCGCGTGCTGCGCCTCGATATGCGCGGCCACGGCGGCAGCGATCCGGTCGCGGGCGACTATACCATGGCGCAACTTGCCGACGATGCAGCCGAAGCCCTGGATTTTCTCGGCATCGCGCGGGTGCATTTCATTGGTCTGTCGATCGGTGGCATGCTGGGCCAAGCCTTCGCCAGCAAGCACGGCCAGCGTCTGCTTTCGGCGATGTTGTGCGATACCTCACCGCAAACGCCCCCGGGTGCGGATGCGGCCTGGGCGCCGCGCATTGCCGCCGTCAAAGGTGCCAATTCGGTGGCTCCCCTCGCCGACGCCACCATGGAGCGTTGGTTCACCGATGCCTACAAACCCCGCAATCCCGGCCGCTGGAAACAAATCCATGCCAGCATCGGCGCCACCACGGCGGCGGGATACCTCGGGTGCGCAGCCGCCATCCTCAATTTCGACTTCACAGCAGACCTGCCCAAGGTGACGGTGCCGACGTTGGTGGTTTGCGGCTCCGACGACCAGGGCACACCCCCCGCGGGCAACAAGCGCATCGCCGAGCTCGTCCCGGCTGGGCGCTACGAGGAGATCGCCAACGCCCGGCATTTTCCCAATGTCGAGCATCCCGATGTGTTCAACCGCCTTATGATGCAATGGCTGGCCGCGCGCCACTGAGGACCGAGCGGCACAGTCAACGGCGGGCATTGGCCGGTGCCTCGGCCGGCCACAGCTCACTGCGCCAGTTGAAGGCAATGATGAGGGTGCACATGAGGCCCACGCAGGCATAAAGCGTGGCGGTGGCGTGGAAGCCGAGGCGATCGATCAAGGCTCCCGCCACCGGCAATCCGACCGCCAGGCCGTAGATCGCCAGCATGCGCACGCCCATGACGCGACCGCGAAATTCGGCGCTGGTCGTGCGCAGCAGCATGACCGCCAGCGTCACCATGCAGAAGCTCTGGGCGAAGCCGGCCAACATGAGCATGACGACGCCGCCGAAAGGGTGCGCGCTCCTGGCAAACAGCAAAAGCGCGATGTACCAGGCAACGGTGGCGATGATCATCGCGCGCCCGGGCCGGATGCTGCTGCGGTGGCTGACCACCATCGAGCCCAGCAAGGCGCCCAGGGCAAAGCTGGCGACCAGATATCCAAGCCCAGTCTGATCGATCCGATAGATTTCGCGCGCGACGTAGGGGAGCAGTCCGTTGGACAGGGGATAGGCCGTCAGATTGACCAGGCAAGCCAGCCACATGGCGGCCAGAAGCTGCGGTCTCGCCCAAACATAGGCGAGGCCCGCGCGCAGATCGCTCCAGGGCGAGGGCCGCGGTTGCGGGAGCACGATCGCGCCGGCATCGTCGCCGGCAGGTATCTTGCCGATCGCCGCGGTCAGAATGAAGCCCGTGACATAAAAACTCGCCACCACAATGTAGGTCGGTCCCAGTCCGAAGGCTGCAAACAGGCCCGCCCCCGTGAGCGCGCCCACCACCCGCGCCACATCGGAGGTCGTGCGCGAAATGCCGAGCGCCGGCATCAGCCGCGCCGTTGGCATGGTGTCGGCAATCAGCGCCAAGCGTACGCCTGGATCCGATGGTCGCACCAATCCCATCAGGGCCGTCACGATCAGCACCACGATCGGGCTCGGCGTACCTGCCAAGGCGATGCTCAGCAAGGTGGTGGAAAGGATGCTGTAGAATACGCGCATGCCGCAGAGCAGATTGCGGTGGCCGATGCGGTCACCCGCCACCCCGAACGCGGGCGCGACCAGCGTGCCGGTGAACTGCAAGGCGCCAAACAAGGTGAGGAGCAGCACCGAGTCCGTTACCACCAGCACGTACCAGCCCAGAATCAAGGTCTCCATTTCGAAGGCGCAGGAGGTCAAAAGATCGGCCGGCCACTGCAAGCGGTAGCTGCGCAGCTGGAAGGGCGCCAGCATTTGCGCCCTGAAAAGAGGGCTCACGTCACCCCCAAGCGATTCATGGAAATTCCGCCCCCCGCGCCTCGCTCACGCCCGGTGCAGCGGGCGCCCTGAACAATAGACAGGCGGACTGCTCAATTGGAAGGCAGCTTATCGGCTCTCAGCAGCGGCGGGCCTCGGGCAACGTCGTCGCAGCGGCCGAGCGCGGCGGGTGGCGCTAAGCGTTTGCAGCATGGCTCACCCCCATTCTTGAGGTGTCCCTGCCATCGCTTGGGATGCTAACACGCCGGCGCACGTGGGGCCCGCATCAATTCTCTAAAACCCTGAATTTGGCCGCTTGGTTCCCGCTCGGTGCCGGTTTCGGCGGCCCCGGAACGGCCGCCGCGGATCGCAGTTTTACGAGGCGAACAACATCAAGCCGGTTGCCCGCGGGCGCTCGTTGGCCCGCTCCGCCACCGAGCCATGATCCATGAGCTGGAGCCTTAAAATGCCAAAGTTTGCCAGGGTGGCGGTGGTTCGCGTCGGTGCTGCTCCGAAACTCAGCAGCTGGAATTTCGCGCCCTTGGACCGGGAGTTGCCGCGGTTGTGCGCCCTCGCCACGGCCTGGATCGTCCGCATGTCCGGACGCGGCACGCTCGCCTATTATCGGGCGCGACATCGCCCGCTGGCGGGGCCGGCGCCGGGGGCACGCCTGCCGCGGTAGCCCCCAGCGTCGCACGAAAACCAGCCACCCTTTTGCTTTTTACTTTGCTGCATCCTTGGCATTCGCGCCGGATTGAGCTTCGAGTTGGGTGATCTCGTCGCGCAGTAGCTTTTGCTCCTGGCCGCGCCGCGCCATCTGCAGCTGGATGCTGCCGATCTCTCGGTTGAGCGCTCCACGCGCGTTGGGATCGCTCACGGGCCCATACTTGCGATAGGTGTCGAAAATCCGCTGCTGATCGGCGCGGTTCGACTCTTCGAGCTGCCGTACCCGTTCCTTGAGCTGCTCGAGTTTCACCAAGTTCAGCGTGCGGTTCGGATCGGTTCTGCGCGCCAATTCCCGCTCCAGCTGTTCCAGGCGCTGCTGCATTGCCTCCGTTTCCGGCGCCGTGCCGCCGGGGCTAAGTCTAGGCAGGCCTCCCGGCGCGGCGGCGAGATGAAAATAAAAATCTCCCGTCAGGGCCGAATGGTCCCAGGGCACCTGCTTGCCGTTGGTGGTCGCCAGCACCTGTTTGCGCACCTCGATCATGACGCTGGTCAAATTGCGTCCCGGTTCCTTCAGCCCCTCGAGCAATGCGGCCGTAAACGGCGAGTTGCGTCCCTGGCCGTCGAGCGCGACGTTGCCGGGCTGCGTCGAGTAGGCAATGAAGGTGCCAACGCCGGTCTGCACCTGCGCCAGCCCGCTACCGATGCTGGCCGAACGGGTGCCCATCGTACGCGCCAAATTTCGCGCCAACGGATTGTCGCGACATGCGTCGAGAAAAATGATGTTCGTCTTGCCTTCGCGATCGAGCTCCATCTGTCGCAGGATGAAATCGAGGCTGACGGCTTCGAAATCGAGGTCGCGCTCCGTTTGCAGCCGGGCATCGACCGGGAGCAGGTGGTTGCGGCCCGAAACCTGCAGACCGTGACCGGCATAGAATAGCACTGCCGTCTCCGCCTGCGGCAGCACGCGGGAGAACTCGCGCACCTTTGCGTCGAAGGCGCGTTTGTCCAGATTGAGCCCGAGGATGATGTCGAATCCCGCCTCTTTCAGCGCCTCGCCGATGTCGCCGGCATCGTTGGCCGGATTGGCGAGGGGAGTGGCGGCGAGGTAGGCCGAATTGCCGATCACCAACGCCAGCCGCTGCTGCGCGCTGGCGGGGACACCGACGAGGAGCGGGCACAAGGCAAGGCCGCAGATCAGCCGCCCAATGGTATTGTCTGGCATGGCGCCTTCCCCAAGCCTGAACCCCAGCTTGGGCCACGTCCAGAGCATGCGAATTGGACCACACAAAGACGGCGGGCCGCCCTTGGGGCGCCTTTTGCGCCCTTTCCCTGCGCGGCCCTAGCGCCGCCCGGTGCTGCGCCGGCTAGGCGGCCATGGCCTTTTTGAGGTTGGCATCGATCTTGTCCAGGAAGGCCGTGGTCGACAGCCACTTCTGCTGATCGCCCACCAACAAGGCCAGGTCCTTGGTCATGTCACCGGCCTCGACCGTGTCGATTGACAGCTTCTCCAAGGTCGATGCAAAACGGGCGAGCTCCGGGTTGTTATCGAGCTTGGCGCGGTGCGCCAAACCGCGCGTCCAGGCGAAGATCGAAGCCATCGAGTTGGTCGAGGTCTCCTTGCCCTGCTGGTGTTGGCGATAGTGACGCGTGACCGTGCCGTGGGCGGCCTCCGATTCGACGACGCCGCCATCGGGTGTCATCAGCACGCTGGTCATCAGGCCGAGGGAGCCGAAACCCTGTGCCGCCGTATCGGATTGCACGTCGCCGTCGTAGTTCTTGCACGCCCACACATAGCCGCCGGACCATTTCAGCGCCGCCGCCACCATATCGTCGATCAGGCGATGCTCGTAGGTGAGTTTCCGCTTGTCGAATTCGGCTTTGAACTCGCGCTCAAACACCTCCTGGAAAATGTCTTTGAAGCGGCCGTCGTAGACCTTGAGGATGGTGTTCTTGGTTGACAGGTAGACGGGGTAGTTGCGGGCCAGCCCGTAGTTGAAGGACGCGCGCGCGAAATCGCGGATCGAGTCATCGAGGTTGTACATTGCCATGGTCACGCCGGCCCCGGGCGACTTGAAGACCTCGCGTTCGATCACCTTGCCATCTTCACCGACGAATTTGAGCGTGATCGTGCCCTTACCGGGAAACTTGAAATCGGTGGCGCGATACTGATCGGCATAGGCGTGCCGCCCAATCACGAACGGTTGCGTCCAGCCGGGTACGAGCCGCGGCACGTTCTTGCAGATGATGGGCTCACGGAAAATGACGCCGCCCAAAATATTGCGGATGGTGCCGTTGGGCGATTTCCACATTTCCTTGAGGTTGAACTCTTTGACGCGCCCCTCGTCCGGCGTGATGGTGGCGCATTTGACGGCCACGCCGTGCTTTTTGGTGGCATTGGCGGCATCGACCGTCACTTGGTCGTTGGTCTTATCGCGGTTCTCGATGCCCAAATCGTAGTACTCAAGGTTCAGCTCGAGATAGGGATGGATCAGCTTGTCCTTGATGAGCTGCCAGATGATCCGCGTCATCTCATCGCCGTCCATCTCGACGACGGTGCCGGTGACCTTGATCTTCTGCATGGAAGCTCCCTCCAATCGCGTCGCGCCAAAGCGCCGCCCTCTTAGCACCGGTGCGGCCCTCAGCAAAGGTTGCTGGCGCCGCAGGTGGCCAACAACTCTCGACAGCGCCACGGCTTTTGGGCACCGTTTGCGGCAGGAGGCCGGGAACCGCCATGCGCCAATTCACAGTTCACGTGAACGGGATCGACCTTCACCTGCGGGCAGTGGGCGACGTCAACGCCCCGCTAATCCTGTTCCTGCATGGTTTTCCCGAATACTCCGGCGCCTGGGAGCAGGTCCTGCCCGCCTTCGCCGACCGCTACCATGCGGTGGCGCCGGACCAGCGCGGCTATGCTCTGTCGGGCAAGCCACTCGGGCTTGAGGCCTATCGCATCAAGCAATTGGTGCGCGACGTGCTGGCCTTGGGCGATCGCCTGTCGCCGGCGCGCCCCTTCAGCATGGTGGCCCACGATTGGGGCGGCGCCGTTGCCTACGCCACCGCGATCGCCGCCCCCGGGCGCGTGGCGAAGCTGGTGGTCATCAACGGCGTGCACCCTGGTCCTTTCCAGCGCGCGCTATTGGAGGCCGAAGCCCAGCGCGTGGCCAGCGCCTACATGCACGAGCTGCGCCAGCCCGAGGCCGAGCAAAGGCTGTCGGCCAACGGCTTCGAGAAGCTCTTTGCCATGCTGAGCCGGTTCGGCCCACAGCCCTGGCTGACGCCCGCCAAGGCGGCGGGCTACCTCGCAGCCTGGTCGGCGCCGGGGGCCTTGACGGGCATGCTCAACTGGTATCGGGCATCGCCGCTGCTGGTGCCGAAAGTCGGCGAGCGCGTCGATCCTGGCGCCCTGCCCAAGCTCGATCCCGAACGGTTGCGCGTGCGCATGCCGCACCTGCTGATCTGGGGCGTGGACGACAAGGCGCTGCTGCCGGTGTCTTGGGCGAGCTTGCCCGACTACTGCTGCAACCTCACGGTGCGCGAGATTGCCGGGGCGGACCATTGGCTCGTGCACCAGAAGACCGACGAGGTGGTCGGGCTGATCGGCGCGTTTTTACCAAGCTAAGGGTGTGAGTGGGCGGGCCCGCGCGCGCTGCAGGAAACGCCCCAGCCCGCTACAATGCAGGGGCCCGATCCCGGTGGGTGAGGGCAAGGCATCGAGCCGCCAGAGGTGAAGGTGACAGGCGTCGTGGTCAGCGCGGGCGAACCGCGCATTGCCGGAACCGAGCTCGCGGTTGGGGCCGTGGTCGAGCGCTGCTATCAGACGAGCATCGCCGACGGGCTCGGCGAGATGGCGGTTGCGGGCCTCGACCGCACGGGCTTGGAAGCCATCCTCACCTATTGCGCCGAGCAGCGCTGTCGCAAGCAAGCGGCGACCTGCCCGGGGTGCCGGTTGCGCACCGAACGGCTCGGCATCAAGACCTTCGATGATTTCGTGGCTCGCTTTGCCGAGATCGGCTTCAAGCACTCTGCCGTTCGCTTGCAGGGCGGCGGCAGCGACAGGCTCGAGGCCGAAAGCCTGGCCCAATTGGCAAAGACCTGGGCCGGGGAGGAGTACTGGTTCTGGGCCCGACGGCTGCTGCGCAAGCTACGCCACGGCCTGCGCCGCGCCAACTTGAGCGGCGCCCCCGCCGAGTCCCATGCGGCGCCGGCCGTGGTCCTGGTGCGGCCACAGCTCGCCGACAACATCGGCATGGTGGCCCGCGCCATGGCCAACTTCGGCCTGGAGGAGTTGCGTCTCGTCGCCCCGCGCGACGGCTGGCCCAACGAAAAGGCGCGCATCGCCGCCTCCGGCGCCAATTTCGTGATCGATGGCGCGGAAGCCTTTCCCTCGCTCGCCGGCGCCCTGACGGGGCTCAATTGGGTAGCGGCCACCTCCGCCCGTCAGCGCGATCTCGCCAAGCCGATCATGACCCCAGAGGGCGCCACCGCCGAGATGGCTCAGCGCATCGCCGCCGGGCAGCGCTGCGGCATCGTCTTTGGGCCGGAGCGCAACGGTCTTGAAACGGAGGAAATCGCCAACGCCGATGCCCTGATCATGGCCCCGGTCAACCCGGCATTTGCCTCCCTCAACCTCGCCCAAGCCGCCTTGCTCATGAGCTACGAATGGATGAAACGGGCCGGCCACGGCACCTTGGGGCGCGTCACCACCTACGAGCAGCCGCTGGCAGCCGGGCTGCGGCTGCGCGGTTCAGCGCCGGCCGGCCGGGAAGAACTGATGGGCTTTTTCGAGCATCTCGAGCGTGAACTGGACGCACGGGGCTTTTTCTCTTCGCCCGAAAAGCGCCCCAGCATGGTGCGTAATATGCGCACTATGTTCACGCGGATGGGCGCGACGCAGCAGGAAATCCGCACCCTGCGGGGAATCGTAAAGGCGCTTGTACACGGTAGGCGAACGACTCGGAATTCGCCTTAGTTATGCCTCGATTCCCCTTGAGCCATGCGCAGCGCCGGGCAGAGTGGGACTGCCGTTGGCGAACGAGACAAGAACGTTGCAATTGGGCTGGACAGACAGGGGCTGCGGAATGATCGGCAATGGTGCAAGGGCCGGCATTGGGGCGGTGTTGGCGCTGGCGGCAGCGTGTGCGCCAGCCTCGGCACAGAACAAGGAGCTGAGCGACAAATCGGTACTGACACTGATGCAGTACGCCTGGTCGCTGGTGCCGAACAAGTTCACCAGCCCCGACGGCAAGGTGATCGAGGTCGACAAGAGCAAGCCCAGTGAGGTTGTCGTTCCCATGGATACGGCGCGCGAGGCCATCAAGGTAGCGCGCCTGTCGGCCTATGCGCAGGTCTGCGACCTGATCGAGGAGCAACGGGCCAACTACCAGACCTTCATGAAGCGCGAGGCGGCCAAGGGAAAGTGGAGCGACCAGCAGCTTCTGTTCATCAATCAGCTGCACCTGTTCACCGTCATGACCCTGACGGGTAAGGTGAAGTTGGTCGAGAAGGATGGGGACAAAGAGGTGATCCTCAATAGCGACAAACCGGAAAAGGCGCCGACCTGTACCGACACGGAAAAACAGAAGGTCGAAAGCCAGATCAAGTCCTATGTCGCCGCCAACGTGCCCCCGACGCCAGCCCCCGGGGCGCCGCCGGCCACCACGGCAACCAACCCGCCGGCGGCGGCCGCCCCGGCCGCCACCCAGGTCAAGCCCGCCAGTCAGAAAAAATAGGCCAGCGGGCCTGGTCGCAGGCTCGGTTGACCGATTGACCTGGCACGCCCTTGCGCTATAAGGCAGGGCCGGCGGGCCGTTTGGCCCGCCCTTCGCGTTTGCACATCCGCGGTAGCCCGCTCGGGCGGGGTGCCTGTCGATCCGGCAGCAGCCGGGTAGAGGAGGGCGTGCGTACTATTCGAGCTCACGATTTCTCTCGCGACTTTGGAGACCTGAAGCATGACCAAACGTATCCAGGCGAAGCACAAGATCGATCGGCGCCTGGGCCAAAACATCTGGGGACGGCCGAAGAGCCCGATCAACAAGCGCGAGAGCCGGCCAGGCCAGCATGGTGAGCGGCGCAGCGGTAAGCTGTCCGACTACGGCCAGCAGCTCAGAGCAAAGCAGAAACTGAAAGGCTATTACGCCAATATCACCGAGCGGCAATTCAACGGCATCTATCAAGCAGCGCGCCGTTTCAAGGGCTCAACCTCCGAACATCTGATCGGGTTGCTGGAGCGGCGACTGGACGCCATCATCTACCGCGCCAAGTTCGTACCTACCATGTTCGCCGCCCGTCAGTTCGTGAGCCATGGCCACGTCACGGTGAACGGCCGGCGGGTCAATATCGCGAGCTACCGCTGCCGCATCGGCGATCTGATCGAGGTGAAGGAAAAGGCCAAGCAGCTGACGCTCCTGCTGGAGGCCATCAAAAGCGCGGAGCGCGACGTTCCCGAGTACATCGAGGCCGACCACAACAAGATGACCGCCAAGCTCATCCGCATTCCCGGTCTCGCCGACGTCCCCTTCCCGGTGCATATGGAACCCAACCTGGTGGTGGAGTTCTATAGCCGCTGATGCGGTCGAGTGGGTGCCGCACAATGGTGGCCGGCGAGAGGCTCGCCGGCCGCAGTTTTGTCGACGTCGAAGCGGTTATGGCTTTGTGGTCGGGCGCGGACCGCTCGGCGGGTTACTTGCCCGCTCAGCCGACTGGCGCTCGGCGTCCACGTCCTTCTTGGACTTGAAGGAGGGAGCGTTGGCGAGCTCTTCCTTCTTGGCGTCCATGGTGAGCTGTAAGCCGTCCTTATCCTGACCGATCTGTAGACGGTCGATTTTCATGGCCACGCTCTTTTCACCGATGCCGAGGAAGCCGCCGACGCCGATGACAAAGCCTTGCACGGTCTTGCCGTCCTTGCTCAGGATCAGATCGCTGATGCTGCCGATCTTGGTTTTATCCGGCGCATACACGGTCTGGCCGATCAGGTCCTTGGCGAGGATGGTGTTGTCCTCCTGCACTACGATCTGGCCCGTAACGGGGGCTTTTGGCGCTTCCGTTGCCTTCGGCGCTTGCGGCGATGGCGCGGTGGTTTGCGCCAGCGCCGGGGTCAATCCGAGCGCCAGCAGCAAGGCAACCGCGCTCGCTCCGGTTTTGAGCGTCATCACAAATCTCCAGGTCTGGCGAGCCTCAAGGGCCCTTCGGGGAGGAAACGCGGCCCTGGCCGAAAGGTTCTGCCCAAGCCGCTATCGCGCCCGCGCGCCGAGGATTTTTGCTGTCGTTGCAGGGGGTTGCTTTTTCTTGCTTGGATGCTGAATTTTTTTAATGCTGTTGCCAGGCGCACGGGGCCGAGGCCAGGAGCTGGGGGAACTTTTGCAAAACGATAAACTCCATGGTGCGCTCATCCTCGTGGTCGAGGACGAACCTCTGATCGCCCTCGATATCAGCGCCTCGCTGCAGGATGCGGGCGCCGAGGTGGTGCGGGCCGCCAACGTCGAAAATGCGCTCGCTGCCATCGCTGCGCATCGGTGCTCGGCGGCGGTGCTCGATTATTGGCTTGGCGGTGAAAGCGGCCGGGCGGTGGCACGGCGCCTGAAGGAGAAACACGTCCCCTTTCTCTATTATAGCGGCCGGGCGCTCGATGACTTCACAACGGGCACTGGTGCGCCGGTGATCGCCAAGCCGGCGGGTGGGCGGGAAATCGTCGGCATGCTGCGGCTGCTGCTCGACGGCAAGGCATGACGCGAACGCCAGCCGCTGCCCGTGCCGGCGGGCGCCGCCAGGCGATCATGACGCCAGCTTCTGCGGCGGCCTCGCGCTCGGGGCAAGCTCGGCCAGGCGTGCCTGCAGGCTGGCCGGTCCCTTCGCATCGCGCACGCCGGGCGTGACGGAGTTGGCCCAGCCATAGGCCAGCATCGTCATCAAGGTGGAGGCCGCAAAGAAGTAGATGCCCGGCAGCACCGAGGCCTCGGTGTAGCCCGAGGCGTTGATGTAGAAGATCATCAGCGCCAGCACCATGACGTCGGTCATCGAATAGCGCCCCAGCCATTCCATGGCCGAGATCGACTTGTCGCGAAACTCGGCCGGCAGGTCGGGCGAGGTAACAAGGGTGAGCAGATAGAACAGCTTGAGAAACGGGAAAAAGATGGAAAACATGAAGATGACAAAGCAGAGAAAGAATTCCTCGTTCTGGTAGAGCGCCCAAATGATGGTGGCGATGGAGTGCTGGTTGGTCCACACGAACACCGTGGTAAAGCGAATGGCGGGCAGCATCACGCCGAGCGCGAAGAACACGGTTGCAAGAATGATCACGAAGCTGAAGGTAAAGGTGCGCAGCGTCGAGGCTGGCTGCGACCGGCGCATCGGCACCACGCTCTCGGTGGATGCGTCAGCGGCGGCGACGTCGCCCCGGAGCCAGGCATAGGCCAGGATCATGAACACTACGGCGGCCGTGAAGAAGTAGACGCCGTTGAGGCTCTTGGCGTCATAAACGCCTTGGCTTTTGATGAAGAAAATCGACAGCGACAGCACCAACACGTCGTGCATCGACCACTTGCCGATCCATTCGAGCGCTCGCAGCTGCCGCGATAGGCGCTGCAACTCACGCTTGGGCAAGGTGGACAACAGCAAGAGATAGAGGAGCTTCAGGATCGGCAAGGCAATCGAGAAGATCAGCACGGTGATGCCGAGAAAGATCTGCCCGGAGCGGATCAGGGCATTCACCGTCGAGATCAGCGAGTGCTCGTAGGTGAAGAAAAGGAACTTGGTGAGCTTGATGATCGGCAGGCTCACGCCCAGCGCCAAGCAAACGCTGGCGCCGACGATGGCAAGGGTGAGTAGAAATCGGCGGCCGCCGAGCGTCATGCCGATGCGCGCTCATCACTCAGACAGAAAAGCCGCCTCATCCTAGCGGGTGAGGCGGCGGGATTATGTCCGAGCGGACGCTGCGCCGCGGGCCACCGAAAATGGCCTAGACCGTGGCCTGGGCGCGATCGAAACTTACGCCCTTGTCTTGCAGGAGCTGCTGCAACTCGCCTTCCTGGAACATTTCACGCACGATATCGCAGCCGCCGACGAACTCGCCCTTGACATAAAGTTGGGGGACTGTCGGCCAGTTCGAGAAGCTCTTGATGCCCTCGCGAATGCTCATGTCTTCCAGGACGTTCACGTCCTTATAGGCGACGCCCAGGTGACCCAGGATCTGGGCCACCTGCGAGGAGAACCCGCACTGGGGAAAATCTTTGGTGCCCTTCATAAACAGGACCACATCGTTGTTAGCGACCGCCTTGCGGATCCAGTCGTGGACGGCTTGCTCGCTCATGCAAAAGTCCTCTCTTCGCGTCTCCTCGGGAGCGGCGATCGCACCCGGATGCTGCGTCTAGATGTGGGCAATGGCCCGGCAAAGTCAATCTGGGCGGGCCGCCGTGGTCAGGGCCAAGGCGTGCAAAACCCCACCCATACGCCCCTCCAGCGCCTCGTAGACCATCTTGTGCTGCTGCACCCGGGTCTTGCCCTTGAATTCTTTGCTCACGACGTGAGCCGCGTAGTGATCGCCATCCCCGGCGAGATCCCTGATGGTGACCTCGGCGTCGGGAAAGCGCGCCTTGATCAGGCGGGCGATTTCTTGGGAATCCATAGGCATCAGGCGCGTCTCCAAACCGGTACGGTTGAGCCTATGATAGGCCGCCGGCCGCCGGCAACACCACACCCATCTACCAGCGCCAACGCCAAAGGTTAGCGATCTAGGCCGCGCCCATAAAGCGCGGCAGCCAGGCCTCATGCGTCGCGCGCAGCTCGGCAAGCTCCAGCAGGGCCTCATCCTTCAGGCTGAGGCCCTCGCCGCCGACGCGGCCGATGACGCGGGCCGGCAGCGCAAGTAGGCGGGATCGTTCGATTATCTCCTCGGCCAAGCCCGGATCGGCGGCCAGCACATAGCGGCCCTGGTCCTCGCCGAACCAGGCCGCGTGCTGCGGCAGCCTCCCCTCGTAGGGGTAGAGCTGTACGCCGATGCCGCCGGCGAGCGCCATTTCCGCCACCGCCGTCAGCAGGCCGCCATCGCTGACGTCGTGCACGGCACCGACCTTGCCCTCGCGGATCAAAGCCCGCACGAGATTGCCGGCCTTGATCTCGTCGGCGAGGTCGACGGGCGGCGGGGAGCCTTCGAGCTTTCCCGTGATGATGAGCTGATAGAGCGATTGGCCGAGATGGCCCGCCTCGCGGCCCACGGCAATCAGCAGGTCGCCCGTCGCCCGGAGGCCGATGCTGGCCATCTTGCTGAGATCTGGGACCAGCCCAACCCCGCCGATGGCGGGAGTGGGTGGAATGGCGATGCCGTTGGTCTCGTTATAGAGCGAGACGTTGCCCGACACGACCGGATACTTGAGGGCCTCGCAGGCCTCCTTCATGCCCTTGATAGCGCCGACCAACTGCCCCATCACGTCCGGGCGCTCCGGGTTGCCGAAGTTCAAGTTGTCGGTGATGGCCAGGGGATCGGCGCCGGCGGCGATTAGATTGCGCCAGCTCTCAGCTACCGCCTGCCTGGCTCCCATGCGCGGGTCGGCGGCGACGTAGCGGGGGGTGACATCGCACGTCATGGCGACCCCTTTATTGGTCCCGTGCACGCGCACCACCGCCGCATCGCCGCCGGGACGCTGAATGGTGTCGCCCATCACCGTGTGATCGTACTGCTCCCAAATCCAGCGCCGCGAGGCCAAGTGCGGTGAGCCCATCATGGTTTTCAAGGTGCCGAGTATGGTGTTGGGAGCGGGCACCCACTCGGGCAGGATGGCGCGCGGCGGGACGGTCTCCACATAGGGCCGTTCGTAAAGCGGGGCGGAGTTCGCCAATTTGTCGACCGGCAGGTCGGCTTCGACGACGCCCTTGTGCTTCACGATCATGCGGCCGGTATCGGTGGTGTGACCGATCACGGCGAAGTCGAGACCCCATTTCTTGAAGATGGCCTGCGCTTCCGCTTCGCGCTGGGGCTTGAGGATCATCAGCATGCGCTCCTGGGACTCCGAGAGCATCATCTCGTAGGCGCTCATGCCGGTTTCCCGCTGCGGTACCCGGTCGAGCTCGAGCTCGATGCCAACGCCGCCCTTGTCGGCCATCTCCGAGGTCGAGGAGGTGAGGCCGGCGGCCCCCATATCCTGGATGGCGACGATGGCATCGCTGGCCATCAGTTCAAGACAGGCTTCGATCAGCAGCTTCTCGGTGAAAGGATCGCCGACCTGTACGGTGGGACGCTTCTCGTTCGACCGGTCGTCGAATTCCGCCGAGGCCATGGTGGCGCCATGGATGCCGTCGCGACCGGTCTTGGAACCGACATAGACGACGGGCAGGCCGACGCCTTTGGCGGCCGAATAGAAAAGCTTGTCCTTCTTGGCCAAGCCAACGCACATGGCGTTGACAAGAATGTTGCCGTTGTAGCCCGCATCGAAGTTGGTCTCGCCGCCGACCGTGGGCACCCCGGTGCAATTGCCGTAGCCGCCGATGCCGGCAACTACGCCGGAAAGGAGGTGGCGCGTCTTGGCATGGCTCGGATCGCCGAAACGCAAGGCGTTGAGGTTGGCAATCGGGCGTGCACCCATGGTGAAGACGTCGCGCATGATGCCGCCTACCCCGGTGGCGGCACCTTGGTAGGGTTCGATGTAGGAGGGATGATTGTGGCTCTCCATCTTGAATACGGCACAGTCGCCGTCGCCGAGGTCGATCACGCCGGCGTTTTCGCCCGGCCCTTGAATGACGACGGCGCCCTTGGTGGGAAGCTCCTTCAACCACCGGCGCGAGGATTTGTAGGAGCAATGCTCGCTCCACATGACCGAAAAGATGCCAAGCTCCGTCAGCGTCGGCTCGCGGCCCAGGATCTTGAGCAGGCGCTGGTACTCATCGCCCTTGAAGCCGTGCTCGGCGATGAGCTCTTGGCTGAGGCTTGCTTTGGTTTTGGCGTCCATGGTGCTCTGGCGAGAAGGTGGGCTGTCGTGGGGCTTATAGCCGGCTCAGGTCCCCTTGTCGCGCCGCGACCGGCGATTATGAACGGCTCTCAAGGAGCTGGCTCAGCCGGCTTTCGACGGCGGCGGCCGTTGCCGCCCAACTGGGCAGGGTGCGCCTGCGGGCGACGGCATCGCGGCGCAGCGCCGCCCGGTTGGCCCGCGCACCCATGACCTCGCCGAGCGCCGCGCGCAGCGAAGCAAGGCTGTCGTTGCGCACGATTTTGGCGCCGCGCCGGCCGACCCAGGCGCCCGCGGCGCCGGCGTAGGTGGCCACCACCGGCACGCCGTGCGCAAAGGCTTCGGCAATGGCCATGCCATAGCCTTCATGGCGCGAGGCCGAGACAAAAAGATCGGCACCCAGCCACAGGCGCCCAAGCCGCGCCTCCGACACTTCGCCCGCCAGGCGGACGCGGGCCGACAGGCCGCAGGTCGCGATCAGGCCGCGCAATTGGGCCACGTGGTCGGGGGCGCGCGCAAGGTTGCCGACCAGGGTCAACCGCCAAGGCAAATGCTTGAGACCGGCGAGGGCCCCGAGCAACAGGCCATGGTTCTTGCGCGGTATCACCGCGCCGACGGAAATGAGGTTTAATACCCCTCCGCCGGAGCCCCGCGCTAGGGGATGCGGATCGACCCCGGGCACGGCGACGAGAATGCGCTCGGCCGCGACGGCGTAGTCGGCGCGCAAGAGCCGAGCCGTACTCGGCGAGGTGGCGATGACCGCTGCCGTATGGCGCAGGGCCTCGCGCTCCGATTGCGCCAAGGCGGCACCGCCCGAGGCGGCCCGATAGCCCTCGAGCGCCAGCGGGTGGTGCACGATCATGGCCAGACGCAGGCGATCGCCCTCGGTGGCAGCGACCTCGGGCAGGACGCCGAGGCAAAGTTGATCGGCGAGCACCAGGCTGCCGTCCGCGATCGCCGCAAAGGCCGCGGCCGATTGCGCGCGGGCCGCCGGCGAGGGTGTGGGAAAGCCAGCCGGCAAGGTTGCCGTCCTGATCCGCCAGCCGCGGTCGGCGAGCTCCTTGAGCAGCCTGTGATCATAGACCCAGCCGCCGGTCCGGCGCGCATAGTCGGCCGAGATGACGAAGATGAGGTCGCCGCCGCCCGCCATTCTAGGTGGCATCGCCGCCGCCGACCTGAGCGGCGCGCGTCACCTGCCAGGCGAGCGCCGCCGCCACCACCAGCAAGGCGGCGGCCAGCAAAAAGGCAAGACCCGGCAGCTCAGCGGCGCTGCCACGCGCAATCGACCAGGCAAACGTAAAGCTGAACAGTCCCGGACCAATGAGACCGGCGAGCGCCATGATGCTGGCGTTGGCACCCTGCAGCTGCCCTTGCTCGGAGCCGCTGACGAGCTTGCTCATCATTGCCTGCGCGGCCGCGCCGGCGATGCCCCATAGTGCCATCACCGGAATGCCCGCCCAGAATTGCAAGCTCGTGCTGGCGACGCCGTAGATGGCAAAGCCCATCGCCCCAAACAGCAAGCCGACCAGCAAGGTCCAGCGCTCGCCGATCCGGGCCACGATCGGCTTGATCAGCGTCCCCTGCACCAGGCCGGACATGATGCCGATGCCGGCAAGCGACAATCCCATCATCTGGCTGTCCCAGCCGTAGCGATAGGAGGTGTACAGCACCGCAATGGCCGGCAGCGAGGCGTGCGCCAGTTGGTGCAGGAAGTTCACCCCCGCCAGACCGAAGAGCGCGGGCCGTCGCCGCAGCAGCGAGAGCGAACCAAGTGGATTGGCGCGCGCCAGATCGAAGGCCATCCGCCGCTCCGGCGGCAGCGACTCGGGCACGAACAGATAACCATAGGCCGCGTTTGCCAGGCTGAAGCCGGCCGCAACCCAGAACGGTAGCCGCGGATCGTAGGCGCCAAGAATGCCGCCGAGCGCCGGACCCAGGACGAAGCCGACGCCGAACGCGGCACCGATGATGCCGAAGCTTTGCGCCCGCTTTTCGGGGCCCGTGACATCGGCGATGTAGGCGTAGGCCGTGCCGAAACTGGCCGCGGTGATGCCGGAAATGACGCGGCCGACGAACAGCCAGATGAGGTTGGGTGCAACCGCCATGAGAATGTAGTCAAGGCCGTGTCCCGCCATGGAGATGAGCAACACCGGCCGGCGTCCGAACCGGTCGGAGAGGGCGCCGAGCAGTGGCGAGCAGAAAAATTGCATGAGCGCCCAGGCCGTGCCGAACAGCCCGAAGATTTCCGCCCCCCTGGGCGTCTCCCCGACCATGCTCTCGACCAGTTTGGGCAGCACGGGAATGACGATGCCGAGCGCGATCACATCGAGCAGCACGATCGCGAAAATGAAGGCAATCGCCGCCTTGCGTGGTTCCGGACGGGGGGCAGGCTTCTGCATTGGGCTCCTTGCGCTTGGGCTCCCTGGGGCGTCCATGCCTCGGCGAAGGCGCGCCGGCGCCGGCTCCCCTTGCGGCACACCCCCCTATACATGCCGGCGCCGTTTGACGCGACGGTGTCGCCGGACCATCCACCTGAAGGGTGCCCAATATATACCCGCAAAAGCCGGCACGGTTCGACGCTTCGACCGCCAGCAGCCCACGGGGGTGGCCTGCCCGGTCGCCCCGCACGACCCGAAGCCTTGAAAGAGCGCACGCGCGCCACACGCGCTTGCGGTTTTTGCGTGCCGGCGCGCCAGCGCGGTCGGTGACAGCGGGCACCGGCGCCGGCGAAAAAAGCAGCTAAAAAAACCAGGCGGGGCCTTGGGGCACGAGCGGCGAGCGGTGTCGGCGGCCCGCCGGCGGACGCGCGCTGAACGCGGGCGCGGTCAATTCAGGGTGGCGAGCAGGCTTTCAAACAGCCGCCGCCCGTCGGAGCCACCGAGCAGGGGTTCAAACAGGCGCTCGGGATGCGGCATCATGCCCAGCACGCGCCGGCGGGGATCGCAGATGCCGGCAATGTTGCGTTGGGCGCCGTTGGGGTTGGCGGCGGCGGTGACCTCGCCCGCTGCATCGACGTAGCGAAAGACCACGCGGCCCTCGTCCTCGAGTTCCTCAAGGGTCGCCCGATCGGCGAAATAATTGCCCTCGCCGTGGGCGACGGGAATGCGGATCACCTCATGCTTGCCATAGCGGCTGGTGAACGGTGTGTTGGTCTGTTCGACCCGCAGGTGCACGTCCTTGCACACAAAGCGCAACGAGGCATTGCGCATCAATACGCCGGGCAGCAAGCCCGCCTCGCACAGCACCTGAAAGCCATTGCAAATGCCGAGCACCGGCGTGCCGGCCTTGGCCTTGGCCACCACGTCGCGCATGATCGGAGAGTGTGCCGCCATGGCACCGGTGCGCAGATAGTCGCCATAGGCGAAGCCACCGGGAAGCACGATGAGGTCGCTCGCGGGCACCGCGGCGTCGCCGTGCCACACCAGCGAGACGGGCGACTTGGTCACCTTTTCCAGGGCCACCTTGACATCGCGGTCACAGTTGGAGCCAGGAAAGACGATGACGGAGGCGTTCATGATCTCCACCTAACCGGCGGGCAGTACCCGGAAGCTCGCCAAAAACGCCTCGATCAACTGCCGGTGTTGCTCGTACTCACCCTGAGGGGCCCGCGCCAGCAGGCGATAGCGTACGCCGGGCGTCAGCACAAACTTTACGGCCGCACGCCGCTCGCCCAAGCCGAGGAACCTGACCTCGGAGCAGAGCACGTCGGCAGTGTAAGCGACTCGCCCCTCCTCGAAAACCTGCTTCACATTTTCGATCTTCACCCGCGCCCGGTCCGCTTCCCCGCACACCGCCTCGGGCAACTCGCCTTTGAAGGCCTCCTCCCCGTAACCGGCGGCGAGGGCGGGGACGGCTTTGCCGGCATCGTCGGCAACGGCTTCGGCCGCGGCCTCGAACACCAAGGAGCCCGCGGCACTGGCCTCGGCGCTCTTTTCCGCATCGAATTCGGTCGAGCAAATGGCATCGATGGTGCCGGGGCCTTCCTCTCGCCGGCAGCCGCTCGGCACGTTGACGGTGTAGCGGTGCGGAGCGGGGCTTTCGAGCGTCAGCATGGAGGAAGACGCCTGTTGCGCGGCGAGGGGGGTCAAGATCAGCGCCATCAGGCCGGCGGCCGTGCCCAACAAGGCACACCGCACCGGGACGCCGACGCTCTCCAGGGCGCACGCCATCAATCGCGGTCTCCTCATCTTGCGAGCTCGTAGGCGTAGTTTTCGATGACGGTGTTGGCGAGCAGCTCCTTGCACATACGCTCCACGAGCTCGCGCGCCCTGCCTTCGTCGGCCTCCGCCAAATCGACCTCGATGTATTTGCCCTGCCTGACCTCGTTCACGCCGCTGAAACCGAGGCCAGAAAGCGCATGTTCAATGGCCTTTCCCTGCGGGTCCAGCACCCCGCCCTTCAGTGTGATCTTGATGCGCGCCTTCATGGTGATGTGTTCATGGTGATGTGTTCATGGTTGATGTGTTCGCGGGTGAGGTGGTCATGGGTTACGTGGTCATGGGTTGCGTGGTCATGCGTGACTTGGCTCGTGCTTTCAAAGCGGGCGCCCGATACCGCCCTTCCCCTCGGCCGCCCGCGCGGGCGGCCACCCTCACCCGCCTCAATGCGGTTTGGAGCTCACCAACACCGGCCCTGATCCCTTCGGACGTGGGTTTTCCGTGAGGACCCCGAGCCGCCGCGCCACTTCCTGATAGGCCTCGAGCACGCCGCCCAAATCGCGGCGGAAGCGATCCTTGTCGAGCTTGTCGGACGTGGCCGCGTCCCAGAGCCGGCAACAGTCGGGGCTGATTTCATCGGCGAGCACGACGCGCATTTGCTCGTTTTCCCAGAGCCGGCCGAACTCCACCTTGAAATCGATGAGGCGGATGCCGATGCCGGAAAACAAACCGACCAGAAAATCGTTGACGCGGATTGCCAACGCCATGATCTCGTCGATCTCGGGCGGCGTGGCCCAGCCGAACGCGGTGACGTGCTCCTCCGATACCATGGGGTCGCCCAGACCGTCGTTTTTGTAATAGAACTCGATGATCGAGCGCGGCAGTGCCTTGCCTTCTTCAAGCCCGAGGCGCTGGGCCAGCGAGCCGGCCGCGACGTTGCGCACCACCACCTCGAGCGGGATAATTTCGACCTCGCGGATGAGCTGCTCACGCATATTGAGCCGGCGCATGAAGTGCGTCGGCACGCCAATATCGTTGAGCTTCAGGAAGATGTACTCCGAAATGCGGTTATTGAGCACGCCCTTGCCCTCGATCAGGGCATGCTTTTTGTTGTTGAAGGCCGTCGCATCGTCCTTGAAGTGCTGGATCAGCGTGCCGGGCTCGGGCCCTTCGTAGAGCACCTTGGCTTTGCCCTCGTAGACACGACGCCGCCTGTTCATCCGTGGGGTCCTCGAAATGGCGTTCAATGGGACTGCTGCATGATCCGAACCAAGCCGCCCCCGGGGCTGGGGCGTTTGTCTTTCGCACCGCAGCAAACGAGGGACGAAAAGGTTCAGCTCCCGGGGAGCCCGGGGCGGACACTAGCGGAAGGGGAGGGGAGAAACAATCTGATCGGCTAGCGGGTCGGGTCGGGCAAGCTGGAGCGTTCCGGTTTGTCTTGCGGCCGCGGCTCGGGTATGCGTCAGGGATGGTAGGTTTTGGCCGAGCCTGGGCCCGGCCGGCGGGCCAAAGCGCCGCCGCCCAGGCACCGCGACGGCAGGAGGTAACATATGACCACTTTTGATGATCGCGAGCGTTCGTTCGAGAAGAAATTCGCGATGGATCAGGAGCTTAAGTTTAAGGCGGAGGCGCGGCGCAACCGCCTGCTCGGGCAATGGGCCGCCGCCAAGCTGGGGCTCAGCGGCAGCGAGGTCGACGACTACGTCAAAGCCGTTCGCAAGGCGGATTTGGCGGAAAAAGGCGATCAGGACGTGAGGCGCAAGATTCGCCAAGACTTCGATCAGAAGGGGGTTAATGTCACCGACGCGGAACTCAGTCGGATGATGGGCGAGTTCCTGGCCTCGGCGGTGGCCGCCATCGAGGCCGAGGGCAAAAAAGCTTAGACCTGCAACCCGTGCGAGGCAGCAAGGGCGCCGGCGCTTGCCAGCGCCAAGCGGGCTTGGACAGGGGCTTAGAGGGGTTTGGGATCCCCGCATGAGGCTTGGCCGGCGGGCCATGTGAGACGGTTTGGCGGCCATCGGGGCCCCATGTGCGGGCTTGGGCAGCCGCCACATTGACTCGGCCGTGGCGTCACATTACCTGCTTGGCCAACGCCGCCAAGCGGGCCACAGGAGAACATCACCATGGCTGCGAAATCATCGACCGCGCGGCGGGCTAACGTCGCCTCTGTCGATCCCATCTGGGCGGCGGTCCGGCACGAAGCGGAGGAAGTCGCCGCCGGCGAGCCGGCGCTCGGGGGGTTCATTTTTGCCACCGTCCTGAGCCAGGCGACCCTGGAAGAGGCCGTCTGCCATCGCCTGGCGCAGCGGCTTAATCATTCCGATGTCGACGCGGGCCTGATCGGCCAGACCTTCGCGCAGGTGCTGAGCGAACAGCCCGAGCTGGGTCGCGCCTTCCGCGCCGACCTTGCGGCCGTGTTCGATCGCGATCCGGCCTGCAGCCGCTATATCGAGCCGTTGCTCTATTTCAAAGGCTTCCACGCCCTCGTCACCCATAGGTTTGCCCACGAGCTCCTGCGGCGGGGTCGGCGGGACTTCGCCCTTTACTTGCAGAGCCAGAGCTCGCGCATTTTTGCCGTCGATATCAACCCGGCGGCCAGGATCGGCATCGGCATCATGTTCGACCATGGCACCGGCATCGTCGTCGGTGAGACTGCGAGCATCGGCGATAACTGCTCGCTGCTGCAGGGCGTGACGCTCGGCGGCACCGGCAAGGAAACCGGGGATCGCCATCCCAAGATCGGCGACAACGTGATGATCGGTGCCGGCGCCAAAGTGCTGGGCAACATCCGGGTCGGCAATTGCTCGCGGGTTGCCTCCGGCAGCGTTGTGCTCAAGGACGTGCCGCCGGAGACAACGGTGGCCGGCGTTCCCGCCAAGGTGGTCGGGCCTGCCGGGTGCCCCGAGCCGGCGCGCACCATGGATCAGCGGCTGCTTCCCGATGATTGCGGCTGCGGCTAGGGAGATTGGTCGTGAATCCGCAAGAAATGGTCCGTATTCAGAATTACCTTCGCAAGGTGTTCGGCACCAAGACCTTGTCGGTCAGGGCGCGCCCGAAGATCAAGGATTCGGCGGAGGTCTACGTCGGCGACGATTTCGTTGGTACGCTGACGGTCGACGATGAGGATGGCGAGCTGTGCTATCAGTTCCAGATGGCTATTCTTGAGCTCGACCTCGAAGACGCCTGAGACGGCCGGCGATGGCACTCTACGAGCTCGACGGCATTGGCGTCGAGCTGCCCGCGAATGGACGCTATTGGGTGGCGGATAATGCCACCGTGCTCGGCCGCGTGCGGATCGAGGAGGACGCCAGCGTCTGGTTCAACGCGGTGGTGCGCGGGGATACCGAGCCAATCGTGATCGGCACGCGTGCCAACGTGCAGGACGGCTGCGTGCTGCACACCGATCTTGGTTTTCCGCTGCTGATCGGTGCCGAGGCGACCATCGGCCACGGCGCCATGCTGCATGGCTGTCGCATTGGTCGCGGCAGCCTGATCGGCATTGGCGCCGTCGTCCTTAACGGTGCCGAGGTCGGCGAGGACTGCCTCGTCGGCTCACACGCCCTGATCCCCGAGGGCAAGATCATCGCGCCGCGCTCGGTGGTGATGGGAGCGCCGGGCAAGGTCACGCGCCAGGTCACGGAGACCGACCTGGCAAGGATGCGCGAGAGCGTTGAGGCTTACGTCAGTCGCGGCCAGCAATACGCCCGCGGCTTGCGGCTGCGGCGCACTTAAAAAAAATGGCCGGACCGGTGCACGGTCCGGCCGCAAGATCAGACCCGACTGTTTGTTGAGGGCGAGCCGGGCCTGCATCGGTTGCGCGGGGGCGGGCTCAGCGCCCGCGCCGCACGCCCGCCAGAGGCAAAGTGGAGTTTGCCGCCTTCGGGTCGAGCGACATCCAAACCCTGGTGTTGAGGTAGGATTGGCGCATGACGAAATCGTAGGGCGTGCGGTGCCAGATCTTCACCTCGTCGACCTTGTTGTCGAGGATGAAGTCGCCTTGCATGGTGCGCACCGTCAGAACGGCATGGCCTTCGCCCTTTTCGTCGCGCACGACGGTTATCAGCAGCGCGCTCGTCGGCCAGCCGCGGGCCATCAAGCGCTTGCGCTTGAGCAGGGCAAAATCTTCGCAATCGCCCCGGGTGGTCGGGATGGTCCAGTATTCGGTTTGCCCGTAGATCTCCAGGTCCGTGGCGGGTGTGATCTCACGGTTGACCGCTTGATTGATTGCGTGCAGTTCGCTGAGGCGCTCCGGCATCGCCGAAAAACGCTGCTCCTCCTGCGGCCCGAGCTTGCACTCGTCGGGCAGGCGTTGGCAAAATTCCACGAAGCCGTAGGGCGGCTGGGTGACGCCGAACACCCGCATGTAGGGAGAGGCGCGATCCTGCCCGCGAGGTAGGCCCATCGGTTCGGCGCCTGCCGAATTAGACCAGGCCGCGATGCTTGCCGCAATCGCCAGAACGGTAACGCCTACGCGTGTCATGCTCATCCCCGACAACCAACGCCATCGTACCCGACGCGCCTCAATTTTTGCTGAGGCACCGCCCAAGATTTCAAGTCAACTTTTCCTCGGGTTTGGCGCGAATTGCTCCGCACCCAGACACCCCTACTTAACGATCTCCTCCGTTTCCGGTTCCGCCTGCGCCTCAAGCCGCCGCCCTCTCAAGCGAAAGAGCGCCGCAGCGCTGTCGGGTTCTGAATGTCGATGAATTGCACGCCGAAGCCCTGCACGTGGTGGCGCATGACGCGGGCGCGGAGTTTGCCGAGCACCACCTCGGTACCTATCTCGGGCCGTGCCGGGGTTTCTATGGAGGCCCCCGAAATCGAAACGTCCAGCACCTTGCAGGCGAGCACGACGCCCTCCGCCAGCGTGAGCTGGCTCACATTGTTGCTGGGAGCGACGCGCTCGTGCCGGCGCTCGGCCGCGTCGGCAATTTCGGCGCGGTTGGCGAGCCAGGTGAGCTGCGCGGCAATCTTCTCGCGCTTGTGATGGGTGGCATCGATCTTGAAGGCGAACCCGCCCTCAAAGCCCCGCGACACGGGGCCCTCGATGCCTCCCAAGTGATCGAAATAGGCAACCACGCGCTCGCCGAGCTCGACGGCGACGGGTGAGAGAATGGCAGCCCCGCCCGCGGAGGCATCGACGAGCCTGCAGGGATACTCCTGCTTGTTGGCGCGCATGAAGCGGCCCAGCAGCGTTACCGCCAGGCGTTTGTGACGCCGACGATCCGGAGCAATCCGCGACAGGACGCCCAGCGAGCGGCGGGCGAAAGGCGTCTGGGTGCCTGACATAAAAACCCGTGGCTGTTCAGAGCGGCTCTAGCTGAATGGCCCTGCGTGATCCGTGCAGCCTGCGCACGAGCCGCGTTGATGGGCCGTCGCGCGCACTATCAAGGGTTTGATTTAACGAACGCCTAACGGCTGGGCCGATGGGGAACAACCGGGCAAGCCTTAGGGCGCTCCCTTTTTCCAGAAGGTGCGGCCGCCGTCGAGCAGGCGCAGTTGCGGCCGTTCGCCCTTTTGTGCCGCCGCCGGTGGAGCCTGTGCCGCCTGGAAGGGCGCAGTCGAACCTCGTTCCAAGACGGCGCGGGGTCGTCCATCGGGCCAGATCACCTCGAGCCGGCGCAAGCGCCGCCGCAGCGGCTGTTCGCTGGCCCCGATCGGCGTCGGCGACGTCAAGCTCATGGCACCGATGATGCGGTTAATGCTGTTGGCGGCATGCACGAGCGGCAAAAGAATTGCTTCAAATTCGAGAGCATGACGGGGTGCGCCGCTGATTTCGATTTCGAGCGTGAGCACGGCCCCCTGCTCGCAAATCAGCGCCAGCTTGTGCGCCAGCAGGTCTTGATCGGCCTCCTGCCAGCCGCTCAAAAAATTGCTGCAGCGGAGCTCGGCGCCGAACAGCTCGCAAAGGCGCGTGCCAGCGAGCCGATACTGATAATCGCCGGCATTGACGCGCTCGAGCATGAAAGTCTCCGACAGAATACCGGCGATGCGGGAAGGCTCGACCTCCAAGCGCCGCGGCGCGATCCGGCCGGCGCGCAGTTCGTTCCAGTAGCCGTAGAGCGTGTTCGGGGATTTTTGTTTCATACCCAATACCGACCGGAGCTCTGATTGCCGCGCATGCAACTTTACAAGGTGCGGGACCCCCGTAGCGAAACAGGACGGATCTGAGGCCCTACCCAGAGGTGAGCAGTATTCGTGCCAGCCAGCCGCCGCCTGGCCCGCGGCGGGGCGCCGAGGCGGTCGCAATTGCGGTTATGGTTGTCAGCCATCCTGCCAGTGTGTAAGCGGTCGCGAGCCAGGCCTGCCGTGGAGAGCGACGCCGTTGACCCGCCGTGAACCGATTTTTAACGTACCCGGCGTGGTGGGGCTGGTTGTGGGGCTGTGCTGCCTCGTTCACATCGTGCGCTGGTTGCTGCCCGCCGATGAAGACGCTTGGCTGACGACGGCACTGGCCTTCATTCCCATGCGGTTGCTGCCCGGGGTTGCGGTGCAATTGCCGGGCGGGGAGGCCGCGACCGGCACCTCCTTTGTTACGCACCTGTTCGTGCATGGTGACGCCACCCATCTCCTCATCAATATGGCCTGGTTGCTGGCCTTCGGCAGTCCGCTGGCGCGGCGCACCGATCCCCTGCGCTTTCTCGTCTTCTTCGGCCTTTGCGGCATCGCCGGCTCCCTCTTTTACGTTTTGGTTAACGGCCGGGTGCTGACCCTGGTGATCGGCGCCTCGGGGGCGATTTCGGGGCTGATGGGCGGCGCCATGCGTTTTTTTTTCCGCGCCCTCGCCCCCGGCCGGCCGCTGATCACGCCCCTGCATGAGGCGCCGCTCCTAAGCCTTGCCGAAACCTTTCGCGACAAGCGCATCGTGCTGGCGATGCTGGGCTGGACCGTGCTCAATATTGTGCTGGCATGGGGTGCGGCCGGCCTCACGGATGCCGCGGGAATCGCCTGGGAGGCCCATGTCGGCGGCTTTTACGCGGGCTTGCTAACCTTTGGCCTGTTCGACGGACGCCCACGCCGGCGCGCCCCGAGCGAAGAGGTCGAGCAAAGCAATGCTGCGGGCGCGGAATAGGTGTCTTGCGGGCCTTCACGAAGTTGCCCACAATCCCTCCTAGGCTCGCGCAAACCGCACAGCAGGCCGACAGATTGCGGCGCAGGAGGACGGCAAGCTAGTTCGGGGGACCTCTTCGTGGCACCTGTTTGCTCGCTGTGGCAGCGAATGGGAGGACATTGCCATGAACGTTGCCGCCATTCTTCGGCAAAAGGGTCGCGCCGTGACCACGGCGGCCCCCGCCGTGACCTTGCTTGAGATTGCCAGCAAGCTGGCGGCCAAGCGCATCGGCGCCATCGTGGTAGTGGGCCCTGACGGCGAGGTCGCCGGCATCATCTCCGAGCGCGACATTATCCGCGCCTTGGCCGCGCATGGCCCCGATTGCCTGACCAGTTCCGTCGCCGAGGCCATGACCAAGGACGTCGTCACCTGCCAGGAAACCGACACCTTGGATGAGTTGATGGCGATGATGACGGCACGCCGCTTTCGCCATTTGCCGGTGCTGACGGATGGTGCCTTGGTCGGCATCATTTCCATTGGCGATGTGGTCAAGCATCACGTGGCAGAAGTGGAGATGGAAGCCACCGCCATGCGCGATTACATCGCCCACAGCTGAGCGGCGCAACCGCCGCCACCACCGCGCGCGGGGTACGCCGGCGGCGTTCAGGCGGAGCGTGCCATCGCGCGCGGCGGTCGGCGCAGCGCGAGCTCGCGCTCGATGTCTTCCAGCTCGCGCTGCGCGGCGAGCATGCCGCCCCTGATCAAGGCATCGGCCTGATGAAAGTCGAACAGGCCGAACTGCGGCAGTCTGGGCGAGATCACGATGTCGGGTGGATCGCCGGCGAGCCGCGAGCGGGCAATGCGATCTTGCACGATGTTGAAGGCCTCCATCATCACCCGCGAAATGCCGGGACCGGCGTCGCCGCGGCCGAAGAATTGCCGCTTCAACAGCTTGCGCATGCTGCCGACGCCGTAGGAGGCGGGTGCCTCGGCGGGCGCTAGTGGCGCCTCTTCGGTGGCGGTCAGCATCTCCATCTGCGGCACGACGGTTCCATGGCCGCAGGAATCCGAGTTGACGTTGACGGCGATCACGTAGCGGGCTCCGAGCGCGCGGCAAACCGAGACCGGTATTGGGTTCACCAGCGCGCCGTCGAACAGCCAACGGCCGTCGATCCGCACCGGTCGGAAGATGCCAGGCAACGCATAGGAGGCGCGCATCGCGTCGACCAGCCGGCCGCGCGATAGCCACACCTCATGCCCGCTGCCGATCTCGGTGGCGACGGCGACAAAGCGCCGAGGCAGTCCCTCGATCAGAGCCTCCTTCAGCCGCGCGTCGAGCACGTCGCAAAGCCGCTGCCCGGTAATGAGGCCGGAGCCCGAAAAATTGAAATCGAGAAAACCCAAAACCCGGCGCCGCGTTAGCTCGCGTGCGAACTGTTCGAGCGCCTCCAGTTCGCCCGCGACGTAGCAGCCCCCGACCACGGCGCCGATCGATGTGCCGGCGACGATGTCCGGATAGATGCCGGCTTGGTGCAAGGCGCGCAGGACCCCGATGTGCGCCCAGCCGCGGGCCGAGCCGCCACCCAGCGCCAAACCGATTTTGCAGTCGCTCATGCGAGTCCCCTTGCGGCGCCTGCCACAGATCGAGCCTCGGGACCCTTGCCCCGCATGTCAACGATAGCGGGCAGGAATTAAGTGAGCCCTACGCGCGCAGGGTTAATGATTGCCTGCGTCGGGTGCTCCCGGCCGATATTGCCGCCTGCCGCCGGCAGCGAACAGCAAAGAGGCAAAAAAGCCTTAAGCGCGGCGCAGTCCGATCTCGTCGGACGCTGCGGCCGGCGGCGTCAGGATCCGGTAAAAGCAGGAGCGGCTGCCCGTGTGGCAGGCCACGCCGCCGCCTTCCACCTCAACGCGCAACCACAGCACGTCCTGGTCGCAGTCCGTGCGCATCTCCTTGACGCTGAGGAGATTGCCGCTTTCCTCCCCCTTCTTCCAGAGCGCCCGGCGCGAACGGCTCCAGAAGTGGGCGAAGCCGGTGGCGAGCGTCAGTCGCAAGGCTTCGGCATTCATCCAGGCAAACATCAACACTTCCCCGGATACCGCATCGCTGACAATCGCCGGTAGCAGCCCGTCGGCGTCGAATTTGGGTTGAAACTGATGGCCCTGCTCGACCTCGGCGGTGCCGCCGCGCGGTGCGAAGGCGATTGCTGGCATAACAGCCATGCGCGCATCTCCGAAAAAAGCGCCGCTCCGGCTCACGGGCGGGCAGCGTGCACCATCTGCAGGAACCGATCGCGGTAGCTGGCGTCGGCCTCGAGCGCACCCGTGAAGCGGGTGGTGATGGTCTTGACCCCGGGCTGGCGCACGCCGCGTGTTGACATGCACTGATGCTCAGCCTCAATCAGCACTGCCACCCCGCGTGGGCGCAATGCCTGCTCGATCGCATCGGCGATCTGCGCCGTCATGGTCTCCTGCGTCTGCAAACGCTTGGCGAAGATTTCCACCACCCGCGCAATCTTGGAAATACCAACGATGCGCCCGTTCGGCAGATAGGCGATGTGGGCGACGCCAAGAAAGGGTGCCAGGTGATGCTCGCAGTGGCTCTCTACACGGATGTCGCGCAGCATCACCAAATCGTCGTAGCCGCCGGTCTCGTCGAATTGGCGCGCCAGCACGTCGGTGGGATCGAGTCGATAGCCTGAAAAATATTCCTCGTACGCCTCCGTCACGCGCCTTGGCGTATCCTTGAGGCCCTCGCGCTCGGGGTCATCGCCCGCCCAGGCGATCAAGGTGCGCACGGCCGCCTCGGCCTCGCTGCGCGTGGGGCGGTGGCGCGTTTGCTCCAGCCTGACCGTCGGGCGCTTCTTCTTGGCGACGATATCGTCCATTGATCTTGCCGCTCTTGGGGTCTAGTCGAGGGATGCTAATCTAGTCGAGGACCGTTGCCGCCGTGGGAGCGCGAGGCGCGGCCGCGACCGGGACGCCGTTGAAATCTACGAGCGCGCACGCGATATTTCCATAGCTGCCGCGCGGTCGCGGTTTGCGACAGCAAACGTCGGTCAGCGTGGGATATAGTACCTTAGGCTGGTCGGGGCAAGAATCCCCGCCCCTTGGAACCTGGCGAGGCGATCGGGCCTGATGACGCAGCTCAACGAAATCTACAACGCACGCATTCTGGAGCTGGCCGCCAACATGCCCAAGTCGGAACGGCTGGGGGCACCCGATGCCAGCGCGACCGCTCACTCCAAGCTGTGCGGCTCGACCGTCAGCGTCGATCTGAAGCTGACCGCTAGCCGTGTCACCGACTTCGGCCAAACCGTGAAGGCGTGCCTGCTCGGGCAGGCGGCCGCGGCCGTGATGGCGCAAAATATCATCGGCAGCACGGCACAGGAGTTGCGCGAGGTCGGGCGCAGCATGCGCAAGATGCTCAAGGAAAGCGGACCGCCCCCAACGGGGCGCTGGGCCGACCTTGCGGTGCTGCAACCGGTGAAGGACTACAAGGCGCGCCACGCTTCGACGCTGCTCGTGTTCGACGCGGTGGAAACGGCGCTCGCCAAGGCCGAGGCAACAGAGGGTGCAGCGCAGCATGCCAGCGTCTAAGGCATCGTCCGGCTTGGCGGGCCTGGCGCGCGAGGCGGCCAAGGCCCCCATTCATCTCTACCGTTGGACGCTGAAGCCGCTGATCGGCCTCGAGTGCCGCCACCTGCCCACCTGTTCGGAATATGCGCTGGAGGCCATTGCACTAAACGGGGCCTGGCGCGGCGGGTGGCTCGCGGCCTCGCGCCTGTGCCGTTGCCACCCCTGGGGCAGCCACGGCTTCGATCCGGTGCCGGAGCTGGGCACCGAGCGACATCCCTTTGCACCCTGGCGCTATGGGCGCTGGCGGGGAACGCGTGCCGGCACCTGAGGCGCGGGCGTCCGCCTCTCAATTGGCCCCCAGTCGCCGCAGCCGCTCGTCGGCGCCGCCCGCGCCGAGCTGGCGCGCGCGCTCATACCACTGACGGGCAAGCTTGTTGTCGGGCTTGATGCCGCGCACGTTGAGACGGGAAAGTTCGGCCGCGTCGAAGGTGGCGGCTAGCGCCATGGCCCCTTCCGCGAGCCCCGCGTCCGCCGCCCGTTCATAAAAGAGGCGCGCCGCCGAGACGTTGCCCTCCTCCCACTGCTCGTTGCCCTTGACCAGGAGCCGCATCACCCGTTCCCGCTCCTGGGGTACCGAGCGCGGGACCACGGGCGGCGTGGCCGCGGTCGTTTCTTGGCGGGGCGGGGCGAGGTCGACGGGCACTCCGGCCCGCAACATCGACGCGCCCCCGGCGGGGCCGGCGCTGCGCTCTCGCGGCGGCGGGGCGGCCTGCGCGGTTGCCACCGTCAGCGCGGTCTTGGTCTCGCCCAGCACCGCGCCGTCAACGGCAACCAATAGGATCGTCACGTCCGCGCGCCCGCTGGCGGCAACCGGCAGCGAGATTTTGAGATCCGCCAGCGCCGAAATGGGAATGGCCCAGGAGCCCGCGCCGATCACATAGCCCTCGGAAAGCGCGGCCATGGGCGGCAGGCCGCGCAGGCGCACGAAGCTGTTGCGCGGAATGGCATCGGCGGGTTCGATCTGGATCGGAAACGGCACCTGTCCGGCCGCTTCGGCGACCACGACCGGCGGCGCCTTGATCGTGATGGCCCGCTGGCTCAAGGCGGGCCCGCCGCCGCTGAGGCTGGCGAAGAGGACGGCGGCGGCCAGCCCGCGTGCAAGGCGGCTGAGGCAGCCTCGGCTATACCCGAGGCCGCAGATGGGATTATTCGCCGATGCGGTCACTTGCGTCGAACTCCCCCAGCTCGCGCCCCTGTTACCTTGGCACCGCCTTCGCTAGCGCCGCTGGGTCTTGCTCCAGTCCATAAACTCTCGAAACAGGCGCTCCTGCTCGGCCTGGTCGTTGGGCGCCGCCTTGGCGGCCTGCGCCCTGATGATGGCCGGATCGATCGCCGGCGCCGCCGTGGCGGCGGCCGTCGCGGCCGGCTTTTCTCCGTTTTTGGCGATCCACTCCTCGGCGGCGGGAAAGCGCTTCCAACCGCGCAGGTTCGAAAGCAGGTTGGCCTCGCGCCATTTCGTATGGCGTGCCGGCTTTTGGAATTCGGTGAATTTGCCGAAAAAGGCGTCGATGAACTGCGCCACGCGCCGATAGCGATCCGTGTCGCGCGCCCAATTATAGGAGGCGAGCACGGCACCGATCGCCACCGTGTCGACCGAGCTGCCTTTGGCAATGAGATTGGGGTAGTCGTCCGATGTCAGCTTGGCAGGGAAATAGTCCTGCTCGAGAACTTCCGTATACGGTACGGGCAGCAGCGTCATGCCGGGCTCGAGTTTGAACTTCCCGAATGCGCCGGTTGGCTTGCCGGCGATTAGAATGGTGGCCGCGATCTCGCCGGATTTCACCATCTGATAGCCGTCGCCCTGGCCGACATTGACCTCCTCGGCCTTGATGTTGAGCAGTTCGAAAATTAGACGCGTGGAAAATTGCGTACCGCTGCCGACGTCGCTGAAGTTGACTTTCTTGCCGTTGAGATCCTGGATCGTCTTGATGCCGGGACCGGCGAGCACGTGCATTTCCTCATTGTAGAGTTTGGCGATGTAGGCAAGACGATTGTCGATGGTGGATCCGAATTCGCCGCTCTTCTTCAGATAGCTCATGATGTTGGACTGCGTGATGCACAGGTCGACCCCGCGCAAGTGCAGCACGTCGACCACGTTCTGGTAGCCACCCTTGCCGATCACCGGCAGCACGCGCAGCTCGTTGCCGTCGTCGAGCACAGCCGACATGTCGTAGGCGAGGTAAAGATAGGTGCCGTTCGGATTGCCCGAGATGATCGTCACCGTGTTCTGGTTGAGCTTCTCGGTCAGGGCGACATGCTGAGCCTGGCTCGCCAGCACCGGCCGCTTGGCGGGCGGCGGCGCTTTCACTTGCGGCAACTGCTGGGCATAACTGCCGACCGGGACGGCCAGCAGGGCGGTCACTGCCAGCGCCAATAGGCCAAGGATTGCTTGCACGTCACCTCTCCCCTACGCAACCAAACGAGTGGCCAACCCGGTAGTCCCCGGCGTGTGGTACGACCTGAGCTGTCCACGACCCCCCAATGGGACGAAACTAACATAAGCGAAACGCGAGGCAACGCAGGGTCCCCGGCGCTTCGAATGCCGAATTGTACGCACAGGTTGGGCACAAGTGTGGCTTTCGGGTGTGTCCTTGACAGCAAGCAGGGGCGACGGCAAAAGCGAACCCCGCGCGGGGACGTCCGCTCCCGTCCCCTGCGGCTGACACCTTACCTGCGCGGTATGCAGCGAGTGAGAGGAAAGGGCGATGAGCGACATCACTTTGACATTCCCCGATGGCGCCGCGCGCGCCTATCCCTCCGGCATCACCGGCAAGGCGCTGGCCGAGGGCATATCCAAGTCGCTCGGCAAGCGCGCGGTGGCGATGCTGCTGGACGGCCGGCTCGTCGACCTTGCCGATCCGATCAAGGCCAGCGCCAAGGTGAAGATCCTCACCCGCACGGATCCCGAGGCCCTCGAACTGATCCGACACGACGCCGCCCACGTCATGGCCGAGGCGGTGCAGGCGCTTTGGCCCGGCACCCAGGTCACGATCGGCCCCGTGATCGAGAACGGCTTCTTCTATGACTTTGCCAAACAAGAGCCTTTTCACCCCGACGATCTGGCGAAAATCGAGGCCAAGATGCGGGAGATCATTGCCCGCAATGCACCCTTCAGCAAGGAGTTCTGGAGCCGCGATGCAGCCAAGGCCTTCTTTCGCAACAAGGGGGAGCTCTTCAAAGTTGAATTGATCGATGCGATCCCGGCGGGGGAGGAGATCAAGATCTACAAGCAGGGGGAGTGGCTTGACCTCTGCCGGGGCCCGCACATGACCTCAACGGGCCAGATCGGCAGCGCCTTCAAGCTTACCCATTTCGCCGGCTCCTACTGGCGCGGGGACGCCCAAGGGCAGCGGCTGCAGCGCGTTTATGGCACCGCCTGGGCCACCGATCAGGAGCTTGCGGCCTACTTGGCCCAGATCGCCGAGGCGGAGAAACGCGACCATCGTAAGCTTGGGCGCGAAATGGACCTTTTCCACTTCCAGGAAGAGGGCCCCGGCGTCGTCTTCTGGCATCCCAAAGGCTGGCAGCTCTTCCAGGGCCTAATCAACTACATCCGCCGCCGCCAAAACGCCGTCGGCTATCGCGAGGTGAACGGGCCGCAGCTGCTCGACAAGTCCTTGTGGGAGACCTCCGGGCATTGGCAGACCTTTCGCGAAAACATGTTCACAACCGTGACCGAGGACGAGCGCGAGTTCGCCATCAAGCCGATGAATTGCCCCGGTCACATCCAGATCTTCAAGCATGGCTTGCGCTCCTATCGGGAACTACCCTACCGCGTCGCCGAGTTCGGCATCGTGCACCGCTACGAGCCGTCCGGCGCGCTGCATGGGCTAATGCGCGTGCGCGGCTTCACCCAGGACGATGCACACATCTTCTGCAGGCACGCCCAGCTGGCCGAAGAGTGCCTGAAGATCAACGACCTGATCCTGTCGATTTATCGTGACTTTGGCTTCGATGAGGTCGTGGTCAAACTTTCGACCCGGCCGGAAAAGCGCGTCGGCGCCGATGCGCTTTGGGACCAGGCTGAGGCGGATATGTCCGAGGTGTTGGACCAGATCGCGCGACAGTCGGGCGGGACCATCAAAACCGGCATCAACCCGGGCGAGGGTGCCTTCTATGGACCCAAATTTGAATATGTGCTGCGCGACGCCATCGGTCGCGACTGGCAGTGTGGCACGACCCAGGTCGACTTTAACTTGCCGGGCCGGTTTGGCGCCTTCTACATCGACGCCGACGGAGAAAAGAAAACGCCGGTGATGATCCATCGGGCCATCTTCGGCTCGATGGAGCGCTTCGCCGGCATCCTGCTCGAAAATACCGCCGGTCATCTGCCGCTGTGGCTGGCGCCGGTGCAGGTGAAGGTGTTGACCATCGTTTCGGAGGCGGACGCCTATGCCGAGGAGGTGCTGGCAGCACTGACCAAGGCTGGCCTGCGCGCTGAGGCCGACCTGCGCAACGAGAAGATCAACTACAAGGTGCGCGAGCACTCGTTGGCCAAGGTGCCCGTGCTGCTCGTGGTCGGCAAGCGCGA
>DASTMQ010000522.1:0-3623 GCA_035714005.1 Hyphomicrobiaceae bacterium | reverse complement strand
GGTTGGCAGCGCTGGTTGTGGGCTTTGGTGTCGCTTCCAACCTCCCGGTCCGCCCCCCGTGACCGGCGAGCATGTTGACTGGTCATTTTTCACAAGGGTGCAGGGACGCCTGTTGTCGCCAGGCGTCCCATTTATTTGGGTCGCCCGGCCTCGGGCGGCCGGCGCCGACCGCCGGAGGCAAAAAAAATCGGCTCCACTGTCGAACCGCCGTCCGCCCGCACGTCTTGAATGCAGAGCGGGCTTGGTGCCGACGATGGCTCGCAAGCAAGGCTCACCACCGGTCGGGGCGCGCGCGAGACGCTTCCCCGAGCTCAGCCCAACTCGGATGCGCCGTCGCGGAGGGTCTCGACCATGAATACGTTTCTCATTACCAGCCAGCTCGTGTGGTACGGCCTCAGCATCGTCTCGGCATCGGTGAATATTGCAAGGTTCGTCCGCCATCGGCGCAGCAAAGCTCGGCGCCGGGTTCGGCCCGGCCTGTCTATCGGGCTAACGGCAGGGACAAAGGCCAGTGTCGGGACTTGTGTCGGGACTTGTGTCGGGACTTGTGTCGGGGCGGGCCATTAGACGGCAGGTCCGTGACATGAATGATCCCAGACGGCCTCGCAAGGTTTGCGGGCTGCGAGCAAGGATGATCGCCTTCCGCTCCGCGATGCGAAAATTGCCTTGCCGCTGGCACCATGCGGCCTGAGGCTCGCCGTCACCACGGGGCAGCCGCGAAGCGGTGGGGCTGTTTGCTCACTCTCAGGGGGGCCACGTGAGCGCGATCCAAATCAATCCGAACACAGAACAAAGCATCACGGCGGTCAAAAGTGTGTTAACCGGGTCTGGCGCTGGCGTCGGCGCCCCCGTGTCGCTGGCTTTTTGCATGGTTGTTTTTACTCGGCGCTACTGGCTTCCTGCTTTTATGGTGCGAAGCCGCCGCGCGCCACGGACGTTGGGTGGAGACGGACGCGGCACCAAGGTCGGCAAGCCCTAGGCCTGACGGGCCGAGGCGACCGCCGGGCCAAGGTCGTAGCCAACTTGCTATGCCATCGCTCACCCAGCCGAGCCGGCGGCCGCTCGCCTCCCGCCGGCCAAGGTCATGCGCGCGGCAGGCCTTGCGACCAACCGGAGCGTTTTGCCTTGCCCCGGCCAGGAGCGTTGGAGGAGCTTGGAGGAGCTTGGAGGAGCTTGGAGGAACTTGGAGGAACTTGGAGGAACCTTGAAGCGGGCGACTGATGGCTTGCCCCCGCGCACCAGCGGGTAGGGCATTTGATTTCTCCTGGCGCCGACGCGAGGTCGCGCGTCGTACCCGCCCGACTGCTCGACGCTTGAGCAGAGTGCTTGCGCTTATGGCGCGGGGCTGCCCGCGTTGCCGGCAAAGGCCCGATTGCGTCCGTTTTCGAATTGCCGGCCGCTCGCCCACGGCGCATACTTTCCAACAGCTGTGCAAGGACGATGGAGGGGTTGATGACGCTCGCGCGCCTCAGGATCGCGGCTGCGGCAATGGCGCTCGGCGCGGCAGCGCCGGCGTTGGCCCAGGACAAGGTGCGTTTTCAGACCGACTGGATCCCATCGGGCGAACACGCCATGTACTACGGCGGTTGGCAGAAGGGCATCTTCGCCTCCGAGGGCATCGATGTCACCATTACCCGCGGTTACGGCTCGGGCGACACCGTCACCAAGCTCGCCGGCGGCGGCTTCGACTTCGGCGTCGCCGACATGGCGGCCGTGATGACGGCGCGTGCCCGCCAAAACGTGCCGGTGAAGTCCATCGCCGTCGTCTACTCCCAATCACCACACTCGCTGTTTGTGTTGAAGAGCTCCGGCATCACCAGCTTCAAGGGTCTCGAGGGCAAAAAGATCGGGATTACGCCGGGCAACAGCCACAAGTTCTATTTCCCCAAGGTCGCCGAGCGCGCCGGCACCGATCCGAACAAAATCACCTGGGTCAACATGGATGGCGCGGCAATGGCCGCGCAGCTGATCGCCAAGAATCTCGACGCGGCACCGTTCTATTCGATCCACCACTTTTACCAGAACAAGGCGGCCAAGGCGGCGGGCGAGGAGATCGTTGTGCTGCCCTTTGTCGAGGTCGGCTTCAAGATTTTCGCAGCCACCATCGTCGCCACCGACAAGATGATCGCCGAGAAGCCGGACCTGGCCCGGCGTTTCCTGCGCGCCATCAAGAAAACCTTCGAGTTCGCGCGCGACAACCCAGAGGAAACCTGTAAGCTGCACGTCGCGAAGATTCCCGAGGTCGCACTCGACGACTGTTTGGGTAGCGTGCGCGCCACGCTGGCCTTCGTCTTCAACGATCACTCCCAGCAGTACGGCTGGGGCAAGGAGAGCCCCGAGCGGCTCGCGTTCACCTGGAAGGCGATCGCAGACGCGCAGGAGCTCGATCCGAAATGGGACTACAAGCAGGCGATCGACACGTCTTACGTGGAGAAGTGAGCCAGTCCGCGTGATCGAGATCGAGAATGTTTCCAAGCATTTTGTTTCGCGCGACCGCGATCGGGTCGCCGCCCTCACCAATGTCTCGATCTCCATCCATCGCAACGAGTTCGTCTGCCTGGTCGGCCCCTCCGGCTGCGGGAAATCGACGCTTTTGCGGCTGGTCGGTGGCCTGCTGCCGGTGAGCCAGGGCCGCGTGATGATTGATGGCAAGCTGGTCGCCGAGCCGCGGGCGGAGACCGGCATCGTTTTTCAGTCGCCCACGCTGCTGCCCTGGGCCAACGTGCTCGACAACGTGCTCTTTCCCCTCAAAATGATGAAGCGCGTCACGCCCGACAGCCCGGGCCGCGCCAAAAGCCTGCTGAAGCTCGTCGGCCTGGAAGGCTTCGAGGGCAAATATCCGCGCGAACTGTCGGGCGGCATGCAGATGCGCACCGGCATCTGCCGCGCGCTGGTGCACGATCCGGACATTCTGCTAATGGACGAACCCTTCGGCTCTCTCGATGCATTGACACGCGAGGAGCTGACGCTGCAACTCATGCGCATTTGGCGCGAGCAACCCAAGACCGTCCTTTTCGTCACGCATTCGATCCCGGAATCGGTGATGCTCGCGGATCGCGTGGTCGTTTTGTCCTCGCGCCCCGGGCGCATCCTCGAAATCGTACCCGTCGAGGTTCCGCGGCCGCGACAGTTTGGGATGGAGGCCTTAGATGAGTTCCAGCGTGCAGCCGGCCGGATCCGTCAGCTCATCTTCGGAATTGGCGCTAGTGCCGTCCACTGAGCCGCGCTCAGCACCCGCCTGGTTCATCGAGATCGTGTTGCCGACCGCGGCGATCGCGGCGCTGATCATCGTCTGGGAAGCCGTCTGCCAAGTCTTTGCCATCCCCTCCTATATCATCCCGGCGCCGTCGGCGATCTGGAAAGAGACGAGCGCGCTGCCGGGCAACGTCGCCTGGCACACGTTGATCACCGGCAAAACCGTGCTGCTGGGATTTCTCGTCTCGGTCCTCGTCAGCCTGCCGCTCGCCGTACTTCTCACCTCTTCGCGCCTGGTCGCGGGTGCCGTCTATCCATTGCTGGTGCTGACGCAAGCAATCCCCAAGGTGGCATTGGCTCCGATCCTTGTCGTCGTGCTCGGCACCAGCGAGCTGCCGCGCGTGGTCGTCACGTTTCTCGTCGCCTTC
>DASTMQ010000521.1:0-3480 GCA_035714005.1 Hyphomicrobiaceae bacterium | reverse complement strand
GGCGAGGCTCAAAGCTCTTCGGCTGCACGCTGGCCCTCAGGAACGCCGTTACTCGGTCGTGCCCCGCCGGGTGTCTCTAGTCGGCGTCTCCACCGGGCAATGCGCCGACCAGGCGATGGAGATCCGCCCATTGCTTTAAAGCGCACGCAGTCGCGCGCGCGTGGTGGCGGATCAATCGGTGCGAATGAGCAAGGCCGTGCAGGCCAGCGTTTGCGGCAAGGCGCCTCCCGTCACCGGTCGGGCCGAGCTCTCGCCGGCCGTCAGGTGACGGGCACGGCCAAGCGCGGCCGCGTTCAAGCTCGAACAACCGTTGCGTATTTTCAGCGCGCTTAGCGCGCCGCGCCGTTCAGAGCCGGTTCATCGCAACGTGCTCACAATGAGCGCTTAGGTGCCACGCCGGGCTGAAAAAAGAGCAAGGAGCAAAGTTGATGCAACACTCTCTCGTTGCCGCGGTGGCTGGCGGACTCATGTGCCTCGCCGCGTCGACATTGGCAGCCCGGGCAACGCCCTCCGCGGCGGCACAGAGCGTCGAGGCGACGGCAGGCTTGGTGCAGGTGGTTGGGTACGACTATCGTCGACGTCACCATCATCACCACCACCACTATCGCCGCCACCACCACTACTTCCAGTACCGTTGGCATCATCATCATCATCATCATCATTGGCGCCACGATCATTGGCGCCATCACCATCATCATCGGCGGCACCATCATCACTCCTGAGCTGTCCGACGAGGAGACCATTTCAGGTCGCAGCCGGTCGGTCATGCCGCCGGCTGTCCTGGCCGCACGCGCACACGCCGCGTGATCACTGTTTTCCCATCAACTTCCGCGATGGTTTGGGGCAGCAAGCCGACCGGGCTGAATTCGGCGATCGATCGGCTCGACAAGGCCGTCGACGAACTGTAGCACGCCGCGACAGAGAGGCTCGCTCATGGCGCCGGCCTCGGCGCCGGTCTGGGCGCCGGCCTGGGCGCCGGTCTGATTGAGGACCTTTTGCCTCTTCTGCAAGCCTCAGGCGGAACGCTGAACAAAAGCCATGCGCCGGCGGCGGCTTTCGCCGCGGCCTCCGCCGCGGGCGAGCTTGTGCTCGCCCTGCGCGCCGGCCGCCACGCTGCCATGGGCGAGGCCTTGGAGCAGGCGCTCCTGATGCCGACCGTCGAGCCAACCCATGGTTGGCCAGCCTAGCGGCCACGCTTTGCAAAAAAGCTTACGTTTGCGGCCTTGCCTGGCAATCGCTGCTGCATGCGCGCTAGCGCCCCGCCAGGGCGAGCGCAATAACGAGGAGCATTAAGCACCAGCCGACGTGGCGCCCCCGGGTCGCCATCGCGTTGCCGATCGCAGCGTAGCCGTAGATGACAATAGCCGCCGCAACCACCCATTGACGCGCCGTTTCGGAGCCGAACATCGGTGCCGCAATCAGCAAGGCACCCATGGCGATCCAGTCGACGGTGCTGGCTTGCCACACCATTCGCAACAGCCGCCGCGACCTGCGCGGCTCGATGCGCACATGCGCGAACACGCGCAACTCGGCAATAACGCCGTGGCCAACTGCGACCAAAATGGCCAGGGCGCCCGCGGCCTGTAGCGCTAGATTTCGCATCGCTACCTCCATACAGGAGTGCATGGTGGTGAGAGTGTATCCTGCGAATTGCCGCCGTCAATACAGAGCTGTATGGTGCGTCCAGATGACCAACCGCCTGACTGCACGAGCTTGGATCGATTTTGCCTTGCGCATGCTCGCGCACGGTGGCGTCGAGGCTCTGAAGGCGGATGTACTTGCGCGCAAACTCGGTGTTTCGCGCGGCAGCTTTTATTGGCACTTCAGCGATCTTGCTGCTTTTCACGACAAAGTAATCGAGCGTTGGCGAGAGACGACGACGGAGGCGATCATTGCCGACCTCGAACACTTTGGCACGGCCGAAGAACGCCTGACCGCACTGTTGCGCCGCGCCTTCGGCCACAGTGCCGTGCTGGAAGTCCACATGCGCACCTGGGCAGAGAATAACGCCGCTGCCCGGCGCGCCGTGAGCGAGGTCGACCGCAGGCGACGTGAGTACATCGAGCGGATGCTCTTAGAAGCCGGCATCGCGCCGCCGCTGGCGCCGACGCGTGCACAACTGCTGTATTGGAGCTATCTCGGTGCCGCACTGAGCCGAAGCAAACTCGCCGGCGCGCGTCTCGAACGCATCGTGCGCGAGCTCAAACTGATCGGGCTCGGTGTGCCTGAAAAAACTGCCGCGGCTTCGCAACGGACAAGCCGGCGTTAACGCCGCTATGGGGCAAATTGGCGGCTGGCACTGAGCAGCCGCGTCCCAGACCCGGGATCGCTCGACCAACCTTGAGCTTTGAGCGCGGGACCTATGCGCTCCCACGCGCCTGCCCTCGATCTTTCAGGCGCCGGGGCATGCCCACCGAACAGCCTAGAGAATGGGAAGCCCCACATAGTTTTCCGCCAGAACCGTTTGCGCGGCCCGCGACCCAACGAGGTAGCCTAGTTCAGCCATCTGCGCGCGCCGCTCGAAGGCGCTGGCCTCGGGGAAACGGTGGGTCAGCGTCGTCATCCACCAGGAGAAGCGCTGTGCCTTCCAGACCCGGGTCAAACACCGCTGCGAATAGCCATCCATCAGCTCGGTGCGACCCGAGTTGTAGTAGGCCACGAGCGCCTCGGCCAAGAAGCGCACGTCGGCGGCGGCCAAGTTGAGGCCTTTGGCGCCGGTCGGCGGCACGATGTGCGCGGCGTCGCCGGCCAGGAACAGCCGACCGTGGCGCATGGGTTCGGCAACGAAGGAGCGCAACTGCGCCACGCTCTTCTCGATTGCCGGACCGGTCTGGAGACCCGCTGCCGCATCGACGGGAATGCGGCGCTTGAGCTCGCTCCAGAAGCGCTCGTCGGGCCAATCGGCTACATCCTCATCGGCAGACACCTGCAGATAGTAGCGGCTCCTTGTCATGGATCGCATGGTGCAAAGGGCAAACCCACGTTCGTGGTTGCAATAGATGAGCTCATGATTGACCGGGCGTGTATCGGACAGAATGCCGAGCCAGCCGAAAGGATAGATGCGCTCGTAGATACGGATCACCTCTTGCGGAATCGCCTGCCGACTGATGCCGTGGAAGCCGTCACAACCGGCGATGAAGTCGCAGCCAATCTCGCGTGCCTCCCCGCCCTTGTGATAGCGCAGCCACGGCTTGTCGGTCATGATGCCGTGCAGGCTGACGTCCTCCGCTTCGTAGACAATATGGCTGCGCGATGCTTCGTGAGCGGCCATAAGATCCTTTTGGATCTCGGCTTGACCGTAGACGCTGACGAAACGACCGGTGAGCTCCTTGAGGTTGAGGCGATGGCGTCGACCCTCGAAGGCGATCTCAACACCGTCGTGGCAAAGTCGCTCACGGCTCAGGCGCTCACCGACCCCGGCCTCCACCAGCAGGTCGACGGTGCCCTGCTCAAGCAAGCCGGCACGTACCCGGGCGCGCA
>DASTMQ010000520.1:0-4236 GCA_035714005.1 Hyphomicrobiaceae bacterium | reverse complement strand
GGCCGACAGTACGGCTGGTGGCAATCAGCCCTTCAAGGTGCCGACCGAAGACTTCGATGCGGTCATCGGTGGTGCTCGCGTGAAGTTCTGATCCAAGCCTGATCATACGAATGTCAGTGAGAGCCGCCCTTCCGGGTGGCTCTTTCGTTATGTGCCGGGGACGCCAATGCTGGAGGTGAAAGTGGTCTGCGGGCCTTGGCGGGGAAGCCGACAGCCCAAGGGCAACTGCCACGCCGCGAGTTCGGCTTCGTCACGGGTTTGGGTGAGATATTTTCGCGTTTCGGCCCGCAAGCGCCCGCTGGCGCTACCAAGCAAAAGCGGGTGACAGCGGTCGAGCGGTCCAATAGCCGCCCCCGGGGCGAGTGAGATTGCCGTGGTTTTGATCGGTCGGCCTCGCCAACCCCTCCCGATCTATCGCGTTGGGCTAGAAACCTGCTGGAAACCGCCGACTACGCCAAGGACGCTTGCTGGTAGGAATGGGAAAGCGCGGGGAATTCGCCCTACTCTCGGCGTACAAAACGGCACTAGAAGAGGGCTTCACTCCACTCCGAGGGAAGACATGGCGGGATCGCAACGATCGGTTTTGGAGCTCCTGCAGCAGGCGGGCCAAGCGCGCGAGATGGGTGCCTTCGACAGAGCCAGCAAGCTTTGCCGCCTGGTGCTGAAAAGCCACCCCAGGCAAACCGACGCGCTACACCTGCTCGCCGTCCTCGCCTTGGAGAGGAACAACTTTGCCGAGGCCGATCAACGTTTCCGCGCGGTTCTCGCCCTCAAACCCAACTCGCAGCAGGCCTTGTTCAATCACAGCCTGGTGCTGTGCGAGCTCGGGCGCGCCGAGGAGGCACTTGCCCAGTGCGAGCGTGCCGTGCTGCTGGGCGGCGATGCGACGCGCGGGCATGCCCTCCGCGCGGCGGCCTTACGCGCGCTCAAGCGCGGACCGGAGGCGCTCACCAGCTACGATCAGGCAATCGCGGGCGCGCCCCGCGACCCCGAACTCCATTTCAATCGGGGCAACCTGCTGCGAGAGCTCGAGCGGTTCGAGGAGGCAATGGCGAGCTATGATGCGACGCTCGCCATCGCGCCCCATCACCTGGGTGCCATCAACAATCGCGGCACGGCGTTGCGGGATCTCGGCCGCTACGAGGAGGCGCTCAAAAGCTACGATGGGGCGATCAGTATCGATCCCAAATCCTGGCAGGCCTACAATAATAAAGGCAACCTGCTGCAGGCCATGGGTCATCTCGATGAGGCCGTGAACGTTTTCGCAGCGGCCATCAGTCGGGCCCCGCGAAACCCCGAATGCCACTACAACCTCGGCAACGCCGAGCACGATCGCGGCCGCTACTCGGAGGCCATGGCCTGCTATAGCAACGCGCTTGCAATCGACCCCAGGTACGTGGCCGCGCTGACCAACCGCGCCGGCGCGGCCCGCCGCCTGAAACTCTACAAAAAGGCGCTCGCCGACTACGCGGCGGCGAAGCGCGAGGATCCACATTTGCCCTATCTCGACGGCTACATCGCCCATACCCAGGCGCAAGCCTGTGATTGGTCCCGCCTCGAACAGGAGAAAGTCTTGCTCGAGCGGGTGCGCCGCGGCGAGCGGGCATGCGAACCCTTTAGTTTACTGTCCTTGTCGGACAACGAAAGCGATCATCGCGCGTGCGCTGAAAGTTGGGTTGCGGACAAGTTTAGCCACGGCGGTGAAGTGCCAAGGCAGGCAAGCAAAAGCGACGAACGCATCCGCCTGGCTTATCTCTCGCCCGACTTTCGCAATCACGCCACCTCGTATCTCATGGCGCGGCTGATCGAGCTTCACGATCGCCGGCAATTTCACATTGTTGGCATGTCGATCGGCCCAAAGGCGAACGATGCCATGCGCCAACGCGTCAGCCAGGCGTTCGATAAGTTCATCGATGTCAGCGGCCTCTCCGACCGAGCTGCCGCCGAGACGCTGCACGCCGAAGGTATCGACATTGCCGTGGATCTGGCCGGCTACACCGAGCACGCCCGCGCCGGCATCTTGGCCAATAGGCCCGCGCCGTTACAGGTGAGCTACCTTGGTTATCCCGGGACCACGGGCGCGCCGTTCATCGACTATCTCATTGCCGACCGTTGCGTCATTCCCGAGGCTGCCAGATCCGCCTATTCGGAAAGGATCATCTATCTGCCCGACACCTATCAGGTGAATGACCACAAGATTGAAATGACCACGCCAGTGCCGCCACGGCAGGAGGTCGGATTGCCTGCGGATGGCTTCGTGTTTTGCTGCTTCAACAACAGCTATAAGATCAGGCCACAGATATTTGACGTCTGGATGCGTCTCTTGCGTCGAATTGACGGCAGTGTCCTGTGGCTTCTGCGCGATAGCGAAGAGTGCTGCGAAAATCTGCGGCGCCAAGCGGCCAAGCGCGGTGTGGCCCCCGAGCGATTGATTTTCGCGCCACGGGTCGGCAACGATCAGCACTTGGCGCGGCACAAGCTCGCCGGCTTATTCTTGGACACGCTGCCCTACAATGCGCATACAACGGCAAGCGACGCGTTGCGTGCGGGGGTGCCGCTCATAACCTGCGCAGGTTCGAGCTTCGCCGGCCGCGTGGCAGCAAGCCTGCTCAAGGCCGTCGGACTGCCGGAGCTCGTCACGCAGTCTCTGGAGGACTACGAGGCCATGGCCGCCAAACTGGCACAGAGCCCCGCCGAACTTCAGCGCCTGCGCACCACGCTGGCCGCCAATGCTGCCACACACGCGCTGTTCGACACGGATCGCTTCCGGCGCAACATCGAGGCAGCGTACGTGGAAATGCACAGACGCCAACAGGCCGGCGAAGCTCCCGCCGACTTTACGGTCGGATGAGGCTCAGGGACGGACTGAATGGGTCAATTCGGGGACTGCTTGTCGATACGCCTGAAAAAGGACTGCGCGTCAAAGCGTCGGGATGGGGTAGTAACCGGGGAGGCATTGCGTCCCTCAGCCATCGGCGCGCCGTAGCCGGCGGAGGGGCGCGGCAGGGCGGCAGGGGCGACTGGCGGCCCACCGAGACCAGACACCTGCGGGTCCTCGTCCTCGGGGCCCGAAAGGCTCATTCGGCCTCCAGGCGGCTGCGAGGTGGCGGGCGGTGTGGCAGCGGTCGCCGACAGCCCGATGGCGGACGTCGTGGCCTCACGGGAGACCGTGGGGGTGCTCTGGGGTGCCTTGCGCGAGCTCGCGGCCACGGCGCTCGGAACGCAGCGGCCACCCTCGGCAGACTCACCGGCCGGGCATGGACGTCCGCAGGCCTTGTCGGGCTGGCCTTGTAGGAGGCTCAAGAGCACCTGATCTGGCTCTTCCACGGGCAAGCTTGCGTTCACCCGTTCCGTGAAGGTCTTCATCGCCCGTTTGCTCGAGGTCGTCCACGCCCCGTGGATCTCGCCATCGTAGCAACCCACGCGGCGTAGCTCCTTTTGCAGCTCCCGGGCAAGCTGGGTGCGATCGGTTGCCAGGCCGCCGGCCTTTGGCGGCGGGGCCACCGCTAGCCGCAGGTTTTGACGGTTGTGGGGGGGCACGGTCACGATGGCAGGCGCAGAAAGAGCGGTCTGGCTGCCGTCGATGGAGGAGGTTGGGGGCACATAGGGCCGGCTTGCTGTCGTGGGCGAAGCCGGCGCGCGGGGCATCCGATCGGGGGCAGGTTCGCTTTTGCTAAGGGCCGGCTCGCTCAGCCGAAAATCAAAATCATCGTTGCCGGAGACGGGCGGCTTGCTCGTCGGCAATGCCATGTAGGCCGTCAGGGAAAGGCCTGCCAATACCAACAGGACGCCACTCGCCTTGCCCATGACCAGCTCCGGTACGCACTACAACTAAAGAGCCTTTTACGCGTCCAAACTCATTCCAGCCAAAGCGGCGAACCAATGTGAGCTGAGCACTCCCCTCGGCGCGAGCGCCCTTACAACGTGTGGCTCGGGTCCTAGTTCCCTGACATCTCTAAAGAGGCGAGACTGGCAGGGTTTAATGATCGTTTTATGGCCAGTTTACCGTCCTCGCTTCGCGCACGCGGCTCTCGACTTGGGCGATAGTGGCTCGAGATGGCCCGTTGAACCATGGACCCTGGTCCGACAATTTCTTCAACAGGATTGTACAATAAGTGGTGTTAACCCTGCATATTTTCGTGGCCGATGCGCCACAATCCAGGGCCAATTGCCCCTTCATCGCCGCCGGATTGTTTGCAGTTAACGATTTACTCGACTAAGTCTGCTCTACTTGTC
>DASTMQ010000519.1:0-57585 GCA_035714005.1 Hyphomicrobiaceae bacterium | reverse complement strand
CCTTGTAGCCGTCGAGGTAGGGCAGACCCTTGCGGAAGTAGTCGTCATTGCGTTTGGCGGTCCAGTGTGAACCGCGCACGTGTTCGCTGAGACGAAATGGGCCCGAGCCCATCACCTCCGTCTCGGGGTATTTCGGGTTCTGTTTGAGCTTGGCGGCACTGTAGACGCAGTTGAAGGGCGAGGCCAACAGCGCCATGAAGGAGGAGTTGGGAGCCTTCAGCTTGAACACCACGGTGGCGGGATCGGGCGTCTCGATGGCGGCTACGTCGGCGAAACGCTCCTTGCGCACCGACACCACCCCCTCCGGTGGGGTGATGATGCGCTCGAAAGTGGCCTTGATGTCGGCCGACGTCAGCGGCGAGCCGTCGTGGAAGCGGACGCCGTCGTTGAGGGTGAAGGTGTAGGTGAGACCGTCCGGCGCAATGCTCCAGCTCTTTGCCAAATCGCCGATGATCTTCGAATTCTCGGTGGCGTCCCATTTTACCAGCAGGGAATACTGCGGGCTCAGGGGGTGCAGCAGGGCAAAGGTTTGTGAGGCGTGGCAGTCGTAGCCGGAGGTTTCGGCCACCACGGCGAAATTGAGGATACCGCCGCGCTTGGGCGTTTGCGCGCTGCTCCCACCCGAGGCCAGCCCCGTGGCGGCAAGGGTTGCAGCCAATAGCGATAGGGCGCGCAGCATGCCTTTCCTCCCTGTTCGTTTTAAAGTTTGTCGACGGAAGGCTACGACATTCGCGCCCGGCCGCCAAACCTCAAAAGCCACGCGGGACGGCGGGGCGCGTTAGCCGCCGGGGAGATGATGGATGCCGGCAAAGAACAGGTCCTGCCAGCTCGGCGGGCGGAGCTTGATGCTGCCGACGCCGGCCATGAAGTCGACATACTTCATGACGTTTTCCGGCGTTGTCGTGTAGCGGATATCGGGGTCCTCCAAAACCTCCAGCACCTCGGCCAGGGCCATGCTTTGCGCCTCCATGTCGATGAAGGTCTGGGCGGCGGCGCGTTTGTCGGCGTTGATGCTCCCAATCGCCTCCTCCAGCGCCCGCAGGAAGGCGGCGACGACCTTGGGATTGGCATCGTGGAAGCGGCTGGTCGTGTAAAGCATGGTGAAGGTGCTAGGCCCGCCCATCACCTCATTGGAGCTCATGATCGTGCGCATGTCGGTGAGCTTGCGCTCGCGCTGATGGAAGGGCGGTGAGGCGAAATGCGCGGTGATGTCGGCACGCCCGGAGCTGAGCGCAATCAGCGCATCGGCGTGGGTGAGCGAGACGGTGAAGGGGTCGTAGTGGGCATAGTTTGCCGCGCCGAACGCCTTGACTGCCGCCATTTGCATGATGATGGCGGGAATCGAAACCTTCACGGCGGTGACCGCAATCTTGTCGGTGGGCCTTAAATCCTTGATCGAGTTGAGGTGCGCTGCCCGCGTGTTGAGGTACATGGGGATCGAGCTCATGGCGGCGACGCCCCTGACCTTGATGGTCTCGCGCGTTCGATCCCATAAGGTTAAGAAGGCCGGCGGCCCGGCGACGACGACGTCGGCCGCCCCGGACAAAAGCAGGTCGTTGACGACGGCGGGACCGCCGAGCTTGATCCAATCGGCGCGCAGATTGTCCGCGCCCAGCGCGCGCGCCTGTTTCTCGACGAGCCTCATTTGCTCCATGACCAAGAGCGGCAGGAAGCCAACGCCCCCCGCCCCGCGCGGGATGCGGATGACATCGGTCTCGGGCCTGGCGGCGAGCGGCCATAACAGGGCGCAGGAGCACACGATCAGTACAAGGGTTCCGCGCATGGGTGTCATGCCTTTGCTCATGCGCAATCAGCTGCGCTTGGGGTCAGCATTGAATGGCGGGTCGCGGTCCAGCGCGGCCTTGATGCGCTCGGCGTCGACGGCGATCGAAACGCCGGAGCGCTCGAGCTGCGGCAGCATGGCAACGCGCGAGTCGCGCCCGGCCCAGCCGCGATTGATGGCCTCGGTCATCTCGGCCAGCGCCAGTTCGGCCAGGCGCATCGGTACGCTGAGCTCGCGGCCAAGTTGGGTTGCCAGCGCAACGTCCTTGTGCGCCAGGCGCAGCTGAAAGTGCGGCGGATCGTACTTGCCCGGCAAGAATTGGTCGATTAGGGCATCGAAGGTGCGACGACGGCCGACCGCGCCGGTGCGGACAGCCTCCCATAAGGCCAATGGCTCGACGCCGCCCTTGACGCCAAGGGCGAACACCTCGGCCAAGGCGGCGTTGATGGCATAGCCGGCGCAGTTGTGGACGAGCTTTGCCACCGATCCCGCCCCGATCGGTCCAACGTAGCGGGCCTGATCTCCCATGGCATCGAGCAGCGGCTTGTGGCGCTCGAAGATCGCCGCCTCGCCACCGACCCAAAGCGCCAGCCGGCCGGAGCGGGCGCCGGCGGGGCCGCCGCTGACTGGGGCATCGAGCATGTGGAAGCCCTGGGCGCTGAAGCGGGCGTTGAGCTGGCGCACCATGGTCGGCGAGTTGGTCGACAGGTCGAAGTAGGCTGCCCCCTTGCGCATGCCCTCGAGCAGCCCGCCCTCGCCGACGGCGACGGCCTCGACCTCCGCCGGACCGGGCAGCGAGGTGAAGACCACTTCGCTCGCCGCGGCGACGGCGCGCGGCGTATCCGCCCAGCCGGCGCCGCGGCCGAGGTGCGGCTCGGCCGCGGCGCGGTTGAGATCGTTGACCAGCAGGCGATAGCCGGCCTTTTGCAGGTTTTGGGCCATGCTGGCACCCATGAGGCCGAGGCCGATGAATCCAATTTGCATGTCGTGCTCCATCGATTGCCCGCCGCCAAGGCGCGGGGTGTGAAAGGCTCAACCCGTCAGTGCCCCGCGGCCGCAGCGAAGCTCAAGGGCGGCGCGATCGGTTCGGCATCGAGGCGCGCCACGATACTCTCGAGCGCCGGCTTTGGGGCTGGGTACTCCTGCATGACGTAGGGATCGTGGCCCGGAACAATGTGACGGGGCGTCGGCGCCAGCCGCTCCAAGGTCCGATAGGCGTCGAGCATTTGGCCGATATGAAAGGCCGTGGTGAAGGGGCGGTTGGTGTCCAAGTTTTCATAGTAGTGGGTGGCATCGGAGGCGAGCACGACCCAGCCGCGCTTGGTGTGAATGCGCACCGACTGCAGACCGTCAGAGTGCCCGTGCGTCGGATGCAACGTCAGCCCCGGGGCGAGTTCGACCTCGCCGTTGTGCATCTCGACCCGGCCCTTGAAGTTGAGACGCACCATGCCAACCACGTCCTCGACGTGGTAGCTGTGACCGATGCGCGGATAGCGCATGTATTTGCCCGTGGCATAGGCCATCTCGCGTTCCTGCAGATGGAAGCGGGCATTGGGAAACTTGTGGAAGTTGCCGACGTGATCGTAATGCATGTGGGTGAGGATCACGTCACGCACGGCGCCCGCCTCGAGCCCCAGCAACGCCAGGCTCTCGACGGGACAGCGCAGGAATGAGCGCTGGCGCGCGCGTGCCATCTCGGCGGTAAAGCCGGTGTCGATCACATAGGCCGCGCCGTCGCCGAGCGCGACCCAGGTGTAGTAGTCCATCGGCATCGGACCGTCGTGTGGATCGCCGCCAATGAAGTTGTCGCGCCGCCGCGCCTCGCGCGTGGCATAGCGAATGGCATAGACCTCGTACTCGGGCAGCGGCACGGGCATGCTTGCACTCCAGTTTTGGCGGTCGTGAGCGACGGCTCAACGATAGGGCAGGCGCCGGGGTCACGGAACGAAAAAACAAAGGTGCTGTCTTTGCGATGCGCGGGCTATGCGAGCTTGGCAGACGCTCGCGCGCATAGCGCGTTGCAGTTCGTGGGCGCTTGTGACCTAATGGCGGTACGAGGAGACATGTTGCACTTGCGCCGATGGATCAGCGTCGTTGCGGTGCTCGGCATGCTGGCCCATGCCGCAGCCCTGCAGCGCCACAACACAGCCATGCTCGGCGGGGCCTCGCAGCTCTCCAGGCTCGCGGCCGATCTCGCCCAGATTTGTCATGGCGGCGAGGATGCCGGGCGCGCCGTCGACCAGCCGCCGAGCCCTGCCGACGGCCAGCTCGACTGCGCGATTTGCGCCGGACTGGGTCCGGCCTTTATCGACGTTCCCGGTGGGAAAGCCTCGCTTGCTCGCCTGCTTGCCCCGGCGCCGGTATCGCCGCGGCTTGCCGCGGGCAGCCAGGGCTTGAAGCTTGCCCTGCGTCCACCGGTGCGTGGGCCGCCCACACCGGTCCTCTAAAGCGTTTCTTGGACAGGGCGCCGCCCGCCGGTGCCCCAGCTTTTCTCGACCCTTAAGGATTAGTCTCATGTTCACCCTTTTGGCCTCCCTGTTTGCCCTGCGGGCACGGCGAGACGCGGCCGTGGGCCGCCGCGCTATCCTCCTCGTGGTCGTGGCGACATTTGCCTGTGGCTTGGCTTGCCGGACCAGTGCGCAAACCGCCAGCTACCCGCTCGGCGATCTCGTGATCCAAGCGCCGTGGGCGCGCGCCACGCCGGCGGGTGCCAAGGTCGGCGGCGCCTACCTCAAAATCACCAACAATGGCGCACAGCCGGACCGGCTGGTCGGCGGCTCGCTGACGGGTGCCCGGGAGGTGGAAGTGCACGAAATGTCCCTGAGCAACAACGTCATGAAAATGCGCCACCTCAAGGACGGCCTCGAGATCAAACCCGGTCAGACGGTCGAGCTAAAACCCGGTGGCTATCATCTGATGCTGACCGGGCTCAGCGACGGGCTCAAGCAAGGGCAAAAGGTCAAGGGCAGTCTCACCTTCGAGAAGGCGGGAACCGTCGAGATCGAATACACGGTCGCCCCGGTCGGCGCCGCCTCCGCGGGGCACACGCACTAGGGCTAAGGACGACCGCGCCGCCAGTCAGGGCGACCGATCGGCTAGGCCAAGGCGGCGCGGAAGGCCTGCGCCAGGTCGGCGATGAGGTCGGCTGGATCCTCCAAGCCGATGTGCAGCCGCACCAGCGCGCCGCCATGCCAGCCGTGAATGACGGGATAGGTGAGCGCCAGGCTTTCATAGCCACCCCAAGATGCGCCAATTCCGAACAAGCGCAGGCTGTCGATCAGGCGGTCGGCGGCCGCGGGCGCAATGTGGCCGGCAAGCTCGATGGACATGAGGCCGTGGTCGCCCTTGAAGTCGCGACGCCACAAGGCGTGACCCGGATCTTCCGGCGGGGTGGATAGAGAATGCGTTTGACGTGCGGCTGCTGTTTCAGCCAGGCCACCACTTCGGCGGCGTGCGCGGCGTGCATGGCCAGTCGGGCGGCGGCGCTACGCAGGCCTTTGAGGGCATTGTAGGCCTCGTCCGGGCTCACCGTCTGGCCCAGCAGGGCCGCATCGCGCCACAGCCGGTCGGCGCAGCGGGGACCCGCCGCCACCGCGCCCATGACGAGGTCGGAATGACCGGCGAGGTACTTGGTGATCGCCACCACCGAGAGATCGGCCCCGAGAGCTAACGGCCGATAAAGGCCGGGGCAACCCCAGGTGTTGTCGACCGCCAACAGCGTGTCACGACCGTGGAGCAGTCGCGCCAGCGCCGGCACGTCCTGGATGTCGTAAATAATGGAGCCGGGATTATCGAGGTAGACCAGGCGCGTTGAGGGCCGCAGGCGCTTGGCCACCTCCTGATGGCCGCCCGCGTAGAATTCGCAGACGATGCCGCGCGGGGCCAGATAATTGAGGGCAATGGCCCGCGCCGGCCCGTACACGGTCTCAGCCAACAGCACGTGGTCGCCGGGTCTCAACAGCGATAAGAAGACGTGCGCGATGGCCGCCAATCCCGTTGGTAACAGCACGCTGCGCGCGCCGCCCTCGATTTCGTTGATGGCATCCTCCAGCGCGAAGGCGGTGGGGGTGCCGCTGGCACCATACATAAAGAGCCGCTCACCCTGTTCGCGACGTGCCCGCACCTCCTTACGGGTGGCGATGTCAGGGTAGAGCACCGTCGAGCAGCGCACGACCGGCGGGTTGACGGTTCCCACCAATCCCCTCGGCCTGACGCGCGACACATGCACCAACCGCGTCTTTTCTCGCTCGCTCACGATGACCAACTCCCGTTAGGATAGCCCCGTCTTGAAGCCGGTTGGCACCGAGACGGCCAGCCAACCTTTCACCATCGCTCAAGGCCGATGCAAGACCTCTGGTTGAATTTTGGGAGCACCCGCATGCCCCGCAAACCCAAGGCTGCAGCAACGCCGGGCGGCCAATCGGTTGAGCCCGCGTCCACGCCCGCCTTTTGGCTGTTCAAGTCCGAGCCCGACAGCTTCTCCTGGGAGCAGCAAAAGACCAAGGGCAAGAAGGGCGAGCCCTGGGAGGGCGTGCGCAATTTCCTCGCCCGCAGCAACATGAAAGCGATGCGTCTGGGCGACCGCGGCTTTTTTTATCATTCCAACGTCGGCAAGGAGATCGTCGGCATCGTCGAGGTTTGCGCGCTCGCGCATCAGGATGCCAGCGATTCGACGGGCGTGTGGAAGTGCGTCGACGTGCGCGCCATCGCCGACATGCCAAAGCCCGTGAGCCTCGTCGCCGTCAAGGCGAACCGGAAGCTCAGCAACATGGTGCTGGTGCGATCCTCGCGCCTTTCCGTGCAGCCGGTGACGCCGCAGGAATGGGCCGAGGTCTGTCGCATGGGGGACCTCGACCCGACGTCGATCTGACCCACATCGATCCGGCCTGAGTCGATTTGGCACAAGTCGATCGGGCCCCCAGTTGATCAAGCCCTAAGTTGATCGGACCCAAGCCGAGCGGACCCAATCAACCGCACCCAACTCGATCCAGACCGGTTCTCCCGGCGCGGCAACAAAAAGGCTGCAGGCGTCCTTTTTCCGCGGGACGCGCATTTGGCCTTGTCACGCGCATTTTGCGCATTTTGCCTTGGCGCGCTTGGGGGCACGCTGGCGTACGCTTCTCCGGCCCCTGCCAACAAAATCGGCAGCTGCAAGGCACCGTGCTCACGATATGATCAGAACGCCGCACCACATCGCGCGTTGGCGCTTGCCGACGCGCGCCAGCGCCTCGACTTTGCCGCCCGTTGCTCGGCCACGCCGCCGCACCCCCGAGCTGTTTGCACGATAGTTGCTTGCACTAGGTCCGCGTGGCCGGGATCCACAGCCGGAGCCCGGCCGCAAGGTCCGGCGCGGCGCGCAGCTTCAGGGCGACGGAGTGGGAACACCTCGCCGTTTTGAGGGTTAAGCCCGCAACAAGGCCCCGTCAGCTGGGCCAGGAGCGATGATCGTGAGGCAAAGTCATGCAGGCACTTGAGCAGATCGAGGATTTTTGGTCGGACACCTACCGGGGGCGGAGTATTGCCATCCTGAACCGCGGCGGCAGCTGGCTCGTCTACTTGGATCACGTCATGCAGCATCGCATGTTGTTCGACACCGCCGAGTCGGCGGTGCGCTGGCTGCGCCGGCAAATCGACCTGAATCGCGGTCCGCGCGTCCGCTAGCCCAGGAACAAGGCAGAGGCGCGTTATTCAGTTCAGGCGCAACTCGGTGATGTGGCGTGGGTCGGGCGCCAATTCCCCCCGCTCGACCCGCTTGACGATTTCGGTCAGGGCGGCGTTGGCACGGCAGGGCAGCGCGAGCCGCGTGCCCTCGCGCACCACGTAGCCGTTGAGAAACTCGATCTCCGTGCGCCGGCCCTTTTGCATGTCCTGACCCATGGACGGGCGCTGCTCGGCGGAAGTGGCCTTGCCGTCTTTGCGCCGCTGTTCATCGCAGCTGCGCATCGCCGCCTCGTCACCCTCCCCGGCGCGGGCGATGGTCTCGGGCGGCAAATGCAGGATCTCCTCGAGCCGATAGCCGAGCGCCTGGCCGACCCGAATAGCCTCGCTGCCGAGACGCGTGGAGAAGCGGCGGATGGCGTCGTTGTCCAGCATTTGCGCGCCCGTGAGGCTCGTGCACGCCGATAGGCCATTGCCCATAACGTTGGCGACGAGTTTCGACCAGCGTTCGCCCCACAAGTTCTCGGTGGCCTTGGCGCTGTCGGCGTAACCGACCAGCCGACACACCTCCTCGGCGCGGCGAGTGATGCGCCCATGTACCTCGCCGGCGCGGAACACGGTGTGGGCGGCCCCGCGTTTGCCCGCACCGCGGTGGATGTGACCGGGCTCAGGCAGATTGACCGTGATCGAGCTGGCGATGCACCCGAGCGTCTTGCCCCAGCCCACGACGCCGGCGATCGTTTCCTCGTTCATGCAGTTCTGCAGCGACACCAGGTAGCCGTCCGGGGCCAGGTATTGCCCGATCATCATGGCGGCCCAGGCCGTGTCGTAGGACTTGGTGCAGATGAAGGCGATGTCGACTGGCTTTTCCTTGCTCAACTGCTGCACGTCGGTGAGATGCAGGGCGCGCACGGGCACGGTGAATTCCGCCACGTCCCTGGCATGGGTCACGCGCAGGCCGTGCTGACGCATGTGATCGACGTGGGCGGGCCATGGGTCGATGAAGGTGACGTCCTCGCCCGCCCCAACCATGTGCGCGCCGGCGTAGCCACCGACCGCGCCAGTACCAACGATCACAATCTTCTTGCCCATGCTGCCTCTCCCAACCTCTCGCGGCCGCGCAAGCCTAGCGCGGTTTTGCTCCCGCTCACAATGCCGCCGGCGCGGGAGCAGCGGCAGACGCCCGCCGCGCCGGAATGCTAGAGTTGGCGCGCGCGCCGCCTTTTCACCCCGCGTAGCGCTAGCCAAGGGAAGCCACAAATGCTCGAGAACAAGCGCTGGAAGAAGCGTCCAGAAAATTCCACCTGGGGAGACTACGGACCCGACGATCAGCTTGGGCGCCTCAACGAGCTCACCCCGGCCAAGGTCAAACAAGGCATTGCCGAAGTCAAAGAGGGCAAGACCTTCTGCCTGTCGCTGCCACTCGACTATCCCGGCGGCAATCTTTTGAACCCGCGGCGGCATCCCCCGCAGCTGCGCCCCACGCTGCGCGGCGACAAGCCCAACTGGCTCTACCGTACCGCTTGGGATAAGCCGGGCATGACGGATGTAGTCAACGATGACGCCGTGGTGCTGCATCTGCAGTATTCGACGCAATGGGACACGCTGGCCCACGTCGGCGCCCTGTTCGATGCCAACGACACGGGCACGCCCGAGCCCACGTTCTATAACGGCTACCGCGGCGGCATCGATCTTGTCGGACCGATCGAGGCCAAGGACTCGGGCGCCGTTCCCGGCACCTTCGTCGAAGCCAAAGGCACCTCCTGCGCCAAGGCGCTGGGCGTTGAAAACATGGCGGTCCAATGCCTGCAGGGCCGCGGCGTCATGATCGACCTGTTCGCCCACTTTGGCCGCAAGCGCCAGGCGGTGGGCTACGCCGACCTGATGCGGGTGATGGCGGCCGATGGCGTCAGTGTGGAGGCCGGTGATTTTGTGCTGCTGCGCACGGGCTTCGACGAGGTCGTGCTGGACGGCAACAAGACCCCCGACAAGGAGCGGCTGGAGACGAGCTGCACCGGTCTTGACGGCAGCGACAAGCGCCTGCAGCAATGGGTGTCGGAGACCAAGCTCGTCGCCCTGATCGCCGACAACTACGCGGTAGAGCTGCTACCGCAGACCTTTGCACCTGGCGACTGCGCCATGCTGCCCCTGCATCAGCACTGCCTGTTCAAGACCGGCGTCAATTTGGGCGAGTTGTTCCGCCTCTCGGAGCTGGCCGACTGGCTCCGCGCCAACAACCGCAGCCGCTTCCTGTTCACCGGACCACCACTGCGGCTGCCGGGAGACGTCGGCTCGCCGGCAACCCCTGTTGCAACGGTTTGACGGCAGGCGTGCGAAACGAGCGATTGTGCCGCAAGCGGGGGACGCGGTTAAATTGCCGTAAATTTCGGCAAGGAAAATGGGAGCGGAGACGCAATGCAAGGCAACGGCAAGGCGCTCGAATGTCTCAAGGGCGTGCGCGTCTTGGATCTGTCCCAGTTTGAGGCAGGTCCCTCCGCGACCGAGGCGCTGGCCTGGCTCGGGGCCGAGGTGGTCAAGGTCGAAAATCCCAAGGCCGGCGATCCCGGCCGCATAATCTTGTCCGAACCGGATCGGGATTCGTTTTATTTCCTGAGCTTCAACGCCAACAAGAAGTCGCTAGCGATCGACCTGAAGTCGCGGGTCGGCAAGAAGCTGGTCATGGAGCTGGCGGCCAAGGCCGACGTGTTCGTGGAGAATTTCGCGCCAGGTGCCATCGAGCGGCTAGGGCTCGGCTATGAGGTCTTGGCCACGATCAATCCCGGCTTGATCTATGCCCAGGTCAAAGGCTTCGGCGAGGGCAGCCCCTTCGAGAGCAACCTTGCCTTCGACATGATCGCCCAGGCAGTCGGCGGCATCATGAGCATCAGCGGTTCACCCGGTGGGCCGCCCGTCAAGCCCGGCCCGACGCTCGGCGACACCGGCACGGGCATGCTGCTCGCCATCTCCATTTTGGCCGCGCTGTTCGAAAAGCGGACCACGGGTAACGGCCAACGGCTGCAGGTGGCAATGCAGGACGCGATGTTGCACTACATTCGCCTCGCTTTCGCCACCCAAGCGCGCAAGGGCGGACCGGTGCCGCGGGTCGGCGACCAATCGGTGTCGGGCGGCAACCCGCCGCAGGGCATCTTTCCCTGCAAGGGCGGCGGCCCCAACGACTACATCTACGTCTACACCAGCCGCGCCAATCCCGAGCATTGGAAGCGCCTCCTGCAAGTGATCGGCCGCGACGATCTCATCGATGATCCGCGCTATGCGAGCGCCGCGGCGCGCCTGGAGCACGAGGCCGCCATCAACGCGCTCGTTTCCGATTGGACCAAGCAGCATGACAAGCACGAGGCCATGCGCCAGCTTGGCGGGGCGGGCATTCCAGCGGGCGCGGTGCTCGACACCCAGGAGCTGATCGAGGATGAAACCATGCACGACCGCGGCATCCTGCAGGTGATGGATCACCCGGTGGTCAAGGGCTACCGCATGCCAGCCTGGCCCGTGCGTCACGACGGTGCCCCGCCGGCGGTCAAGGCCGCGCCGCTGCTGGGCGAGCACTCCGCCGAAGTTCTCAAGCGCTGGCTCGGCCTCAGCGAACGCGAGGTGGACGGACTGGTCGGGGAGGGCGTGGTGGCGCGCCGATAAGGCCCATGTTGAGGAGTTGACCATGGCGGAGCTGACGGGCTCGGAAATTCTGGCAAAAGCACTGAAGAGGGAGGGCACCGACAATCTCCTCTTTCTCATGGGCGGCCCAATGCTGCTGGCGGAAGCCTCCTGCATCAAGGAAGGCATTCGGCCGATCGATGTGCGCCACGAGCAGGCGGCGGCCTTGATGGGACAGGCCTACAGCCGGCTGCTGCAGCGGCCGAGCGTCTGCATGGCGGCCAGCGGCCCCGGCGTGATCAATCTTGCCACCGGTCTGGCCAACGCCTTGATCGACTGCTGCCCCGTGGTGGCGATCGGTGGTTCGAGCCCAATCCTGCAGTTCGGCCGCCAGGTCTTCCAGGAAATCGACCAGGTCGCCATCATGCGCGGCTGCGTCAAGTGGGCCGACCGCGTCTACAATCTCAAGCGCATTCCCGAGCAGGTCAACACCGCCTTCCAGCACGCCATGAGCGGCAAGCCCGGTCCGACCTACCTCGATTTCCCCGGCGACCTGCTCTACAGCAAAATTTCGGAAGAGCAGGTCGACTGGTCGATGAGCGGTCGCCCGCTCCTCAAGGCGCGACCGCTGGGCGACCCCGAACAGGTCGATGCACTGATCTTGGCCCTCACAAAAGCCAAGCAGCCGGTGATCGTCTCGGGCAGCGGCGTGATCTGGTCGCGCGCCTGGACCGAGATGCGTGAGCTGGTCGAGAAGGCCGGGATTCCCTTCTACACCACGCCACAGGGCCGTGGCGTGCTGCCCGACGACCATCCGCTCTCCTACCTGTCCATGCGCTCGACCGCATTCAGGGATGCCGACCTCATCATCGTGCTCGGCACGCGCATGAACTACATTATCAGCCATGCGGCGCCGCCGCGCTTCAATGCCGAGGCCAAGATTGCGCGCATCGACATCGATGCCAATGAGATCGCCACCGCGCCCCGCAAGGTCGATATCGGCATCGTCGGCGACTGCAAGATGGTGCTGAACCAGATCCTGGCCGGCATTGAGGGCAAGCTCGATCCCGATCGCTTTAAGGCTTGGCGTAAGCGGCTCTACGACGGCGTCGCCCAGAAACTAACCGAACCTGGCGCCAACAAGCCGGTCGAGGACGGCGATATCCATCCCCTGCGCTTGTGCGAGGAGATCAACAACTTCATCGATCGGGACGCCATCCTGGTGGTTGACGGCCAGGAGGTGTTGAACTTTGGGCGTCAGTCCATGCAGACGCACTCACCCGGCCATCGCCTGAACTCGGGCCCCTTCGGTACGATGGGCGTCGGCCTTCCCTTCGCGCTCGGCGCCAAGCTCGCCAAGCCCGACAAGCAGGTGGTGTGCCTGCACGGCGACGGCTCGTTCGGACTCAACGCCATGGAGCTCGACACGGCGGTGCGTCACAAGCTCCCCGTTCTCGTCGTCATCAGCTTGAACGGCGGCTGGACCGCGGACCCCAAACGCGAAAAGCCCGGCCGCGAACTCGGCTACACGCGTTACGAAAAGATGGCCGAGGCGCTCGGCTGTTACGGCGACTATGTCGACAAGGCCGAGGATATCCGCCCGGCGCTCGTGCGCGCCCAGCGAGAGGTGGACAAGGGTCGCGTGGCCGTGGTCAACGTCCGCACCGACTATCGTGCCCGCGCCGGGACGTTGCAGTTCGCCCAATACTCGACGTGAGACTTGTCCGCGACGGCCCCTTAGCCGGCGGACTTTTTGGCGGCGGGCTTCGCCACCGGCGGTTTCGCGGCAGCAGGCGCCGCCGCGGCCGGCGGCCCACCTTCGCCCGGCCAGCACACCAGCGCGCTGGCCTTGCAGGTGTGCTCATCAAAGACGATGAAGTTGAGGAAGAGCTCGCAGCTCACGTCCTTTTTGCCAACCGTGTAGGTCGCGACGTTGTTGTCCTTGGTCCACTTGGCAATGTACTTGTCGAGCAGGTCCTTGGCGTCTTTGGTGGGACCGTCCTTGCCGTAATCGTTGACCGAAAAGGCCAGCGTCGTGCAGCGCGCTGCAGCCGAGCTGGCGCCAATCCCGAGGACGGCGAGGGCGGCAGCAAGCGAGGCGAAAATAGAGTGACAGCGCATTGAGCACGCTCCAATTTTCGTCGAGGGCTGCCGGCATACTATCGCCCCCGCGCCCGCCGTGCCTAGAGCCCGGCAGCCTCGCCATTCCGCGTTTTCTACTAGAAAAACATGCAAACAGCGCGGCGCGCGCCACCCCGTGGCCGCCCTGCATCGCCTCGCCCCGTCGGCGCGGCAGTCCTCAGACGCGCCAAAGCTTCAGTGGGGGTAGGGAGCGTCGCCGGCGTGCAGGCCACAACAACCGGAATTGAACCAGAAGCCGCTGTCGAAGGGGCCGCTCGGGGTCTGACGCACATGCATATAGGGCGGCGGGTTGCGCGAGTTGTAGGTGCTGGTGACGTCCGGCACGCGGTAGGAATAGCCACCGCGGCGGCGCTGGGCATAGATGTCGATCTCCAGCGGCGGGCGCTTCTTGCGATAGGCGCGCACTTTTTCCGGCGCAGCCGCCGTCGTCAGCATCCGCCCACTGCGCTCCTCCTGGGCGGCGAGCGGTGCCGTGGCAGCGCAGATGGCAAGGGCGCCAAGCGATAGCAGGAGGGACTTGAGCGTCATTGTGGTCTTTCCGTTTGGCCCGCAGATGAGGATGCCGCAGCCCGCGCCCGGCAGTCTAGTGTAGCGAGGCAACCAATGTGTAAATAGTGCGCTGGTCGGGGCGCGCAAACGCGGCGAGACCGATGGCGACGACAAAAGGGACCGCCCGGCGTGTGCCGATCGGTCCCTCAAACCCTTGAAAACGTTAGCCTAGCAGGCGCGCTGGCTGGCCTTGCACTCCGACATGAAGGGGCCGGAGCATGAATAGGACACCTTGCCTTTGGCCTTCATCTTCTTGTCTTGGAGGCCGGCGGCGAGATTCATCTTTGCCATTTCCTTGGCCATCTCCGGTCCAAGGCCGACGCCCGAGGCGCTTGCCTTGCCGCACTTCGCCTCGGCCGGCGCACCGGTGAACAGCACCAGCGCCGCCAGCGCGCAACCGCCGAGCGCAATCCCGAACAATGTTTTCATAGCCTCACCTCCAGCAGGTCATGGACGACGCATTATGGCCCGAGCAGTCGGCATTTCCGAGCGCATGCCGATTGCTGGCGCCGCTTTTGCACGTGCCGTGGCGGATCAGTCACGGTCAGGCTCGCAGGCTCACTTGCAAAGTTTGGCCTGCACGACGCACTCGCTTCCGAGCCCGCCCTTTTTGCAGTGTGCCCTCAAATTGCTGACTTTATAGCCGGGCGCGGCGCCGTATTTCATGCCCTGCCCCATCCAGACCGACCACATGCCCCAGTCGGTGGCTTGCAGGACCGCCTCATAGGCCTGGCTCTTGGCGCCATCCTCCGTCGTGTTGGTGCCCTGGCCCGCCTTGTTGACGCACTGGGCCTCAACGCTGCCGGCGGCGAGCCCAAGGGCGGCAGCTGCCACCGCCAGTGCCAGGCCATGTTGCTTCAGCTTTCCCACGCGCTGCATCGTCGTTCTCCTTTTAGCGTTGAAACCGAACGGGGTCTGCGCTTTAGGCCTTTTTGCAGAACTTGGCCCTGGCGCGGCACTCTTGACCCATGCCGCCGGGGCCGCACTTGAACTTCAGGCCGTCTACCCGATAGCCGGGCGCCTCGCCGACCTTGGCCCCGGTGACCATCCAGCCCGCCCACATGCTAAGATCGGTGCCCTGCAGCATGGCCTCATAGGCCTGGAAACGGGCGCTATCGAGGGAGCCACCGGTGCCCTTGCCGCCGATGGTGGTGCACTGTGCCTCGGCCGGGCTCGCCGCCGCCAACATTACCAGGGCAGCCATGGCGCCGCCGAGCCGGTGCATGAGGGGTGTCATGTGTGCCTCAAAAAAGAAAAGCGACCTGGGGCACACTGCCCGAGATCGCCCAACTTGCACACTGGCGGCCGCCACCTAAGCTACGACGGCCCACAGATTTTGCGTCACACGTTGCGCGCGGGTGACGGCATTGTTGCTTTACGTCGCGGCCTGCAAATTGACGGCCTTCGGTCCCTTGCCGCGCTTGTCGGGTTCGGTTTCGAACGACACGCGCATGCCCTCATCCAGAGGTCCAATTCCCGACCGCTCGACAGCCGTAATGTGCACAAACACATCCTTCCCGCCCTGATCCGGCGTGATAAAACCGAACCCTTTCGACTGGTTGAAGAACTTGACAGTTCCATTCTGCCGCATGCGAGGTCTCCATGTCCCCGGTAGAATACAGAAGTTGCGTCAGCTGCTGGCGAGCCGGCGCGGGTGAAGGTTAGGCAGTCTCGTCCGATGTCGGGGAACGTGAGGTGCGCGAGATAGGAATAACGCGTCTGCGCAAATCATCTCAGAACAGTCTCAGCAGTCTCCGCCGGGTCCGATAGGCCGCCCGAACTGCGCCGAAGTATCGGTGATTGCCACCACCTGCGCAAGGCAAATTAGCGTATGAATTTCACGATTTACGGCGCACGCCATACTCTTCAGTCGCCCCGTCTCAATCCGTGCGCAACGCCTTGACCCAACGCACGGAACAGTTGGCACCTGGACCCGCGGCCAGGCGCCGGGCCAGGGCCGGGGCCACGGCATTGAGCTTACTTTCAAGCGTAAAGGGCGGATTGGCCACGATCAGGCCGCAGCCATTGAGCACCTCGGGGTTGCGGGGTTGCCGTATCAACACTTCGAGGCTGATCAGCTTTCCCACTGCGATCTCGGCGACCGACTTGAGAAGCCGGCGCGCTGCCTTGCCGTCCTTGATCGGGTACCAGGCGATGAAGACGCCCGTGGCGAAGCGGGCGAGGCCCTCTTTGAGCCCGCTGACGAGGCGGTGAAGTTCGCCCGCTTCTTCGAAAGGCGGGTCAATCAGAATGACGCCGCGGCGCTCGGGCGGCGGCAGCAGCGCGCGCAAGCCCATCCAACCATCAAGCCCCAACAGTTTGACGCTGCCGCCGCGCCGGCGGCGAAGGTCCGCGGTCAAATGCTGCAATTCTTCGGGATGGGCTTCATTGACCACCAGGGTGTCCTGGGCGCGCAACAGGGCCTGGGCGATCGCGGGACTGCCCGGATACGAGGTGAGCGCGCCCGGCGCATTTTCGCCGCGCACCACGTCGAGGTAGACCTTGAGGCCTTGGGCAAGTTCCGGCGGCAGCGGCTTGGCGTCCGGGCCAATTAAGCGGGCGATGCCCTCGCGCCACTCCCGCGTCTTGTTGGCTTCGGCAGCGGAGAGCAGGTAGCGCCCGCGGCCGGCATGCGTGTCGATGACGCGAAACGGCGCCTCCTTGCGCTTCAAGTAGTCGATGGCCAGCGCAAACACCCAGTGCTTCACCACGTCAGCGAAATTTCCGGCGTGATAGGCGTGGCGATAGTTCATTGCCCGAGCTTCAGGACCAGCGCGCGCGCCTTGGCGCAGCACGGAGAGCGCGCCTACTTCATCGTCGGAATCACGAATTCGGCGCCTTCCTTGACGCCCGAGGGCCAGCGCGAGGTTACCGTCTTGGTCCTGGTGTAAAATCTGATCGCATCCGGTCCGTGCTGATTGAGGTCGCCGAAGGCCGATCGCTTCCAGCCGCCGAAGGTGTAATAGGCAAGCGGCACGGGAATCGGCACGTTGACGCCAACCATGCCGACGTTGACCTTGGCGGCGAAATCGCGCGCGGCGTCGCCATCGCGGGTAAAGATCGCAACGCCGTTGCCATACTCGTGGTCGTTGGCGAGTTGTAGGCCCTCCTCATAGCTTTTGGCGCGCACCACGGACAGGACGGGTCCGAAAATTTCTTCCTTGTAGATGCGCATGTCCCGCGTGACGTGGTCGAACAGGCAGCCCCCCATGTAGAAACCGTTTTCGTAGCCTTGCATGCGAAAGTCGCGGCCATCGACCCGCAAGGTTGCACCTTCATCGATGCCGATGGCGACGTAGTCCTTAACCCGCTTGAGGTGTTGCGCCGTCACCAGCGGCCCGAAGTCGGCATCAGCCGAGGTGGACGGCCCAATCTTGAGCGATTCCACGCGCGGAATGAGCTTTTCGACCAGGCCCTCGGCGGCGGCCTTGCCCACCGGGACGGCGACCGACACGGCCATGCAGCGCTCTCCCGCCGAGCCGTAGCCCGCCCCGATCAGGGCGTCCACGGCCTGGTCCATGTCGGCGTCCGGCATGACGATCATGTGGTTCTTGGCACCACCGAAGCATTGCATGCGCTTTCCCTGCGCGCAGCCGCGGGCGTAGATGGATTGTGCCACCGGCGTCGAGCCGACGAAGCCGACGCCGGCAATTTCGGGATGGTCGAGAATGGCGTCGACGGCCTCCTTGTCGCCGTTGACGACATTGAGAATCCCGGGCGGCAGACCCGCCTCCAGCATCAGTTCGGCCAACATAATGGGCACGCCCGGATCGCGCTCGGACGGCTTGAGAAGGAAGGCATTGCCGCAGGCAATGGCCGGGGCGCACTGCCAGAGCGGGATCATGGCCGGGAAGTTGAAGGGCGTGATGCCCGCGACCACGCCGAGCGGCTGACGGATGGAATAAAGATCGATGCTGGGCCCGGCACCTTCCGTGTACTCGCCCTTCATCAGGTGCGGCACGCCACAGGAAAATACCACGACCTCCAGGCCGCGCTGGATGTCGCCCTTGGCATCGGCGATCGTCTTGCCGTGCTCGCGGGCGAGGCAATCGGCGAGTTGGTCGTAGTCGCGCTGGGCCAGTTCGAGGAACTTCATCAGCACGCGCGCCCGGCGCTGCGGATTGGTGGCGGCCCAGGCCGGTTGCGCCAGACGGGCAGTTTCGACGGCCATTGCCACCTCGGCCTTCCCCGCCAAGGCCACCTTGCCGCGCAGTTCGCCCGTCATCGGCTGGAACACATCACCCGTGCGGCCGCTCGTTCCTTTCACCGGCTTGCCGCCGATGAAATGCCCGTAATTGATCATGGCTCACACTCCCGGGTTGTCACCGCCATTGGCGCCCCACTGCCGTTAACCCATGCGCTAACATGGGCCCGATGGGCGTCGCAAGGGCGAGGCAAGCGCGGGCCAGCCTCGCCCGCTCGCACCCCTCCTGCGGCGCGGCCGTGCCGGCACCAGCCGCGCCGGAGCTTGGCGCCGCCGGTCAGATCTCGGACTAAAGTCCAAGCTTCCCGGGCCGGCGCGGCCGCCGCGCCGCATTGCACCGGGCCCGCTCGAACGATACAACACCAAACAAAAAAGCGCCCAGTTGCCATGGGGCGGTGCGGCCTATTCAGGGAGGGCGTTGAAGCGTGACCTCGATGCGGGCTTCTCAAACCGTTGCGCCTACCGGCGACGACGCGCTCGACACGCTACCCAAGCTCCTGCTCCGCAACGCCACCCGGCACGGGCAGCGACCGGCGATCCGGCATAAGGATTTCGGGATCTGGCAAACATGGACCTGGGCGCAATTGCTGGATGAAGTCCGCACCCTCAGCATTGGCCTGCGCAAGCTCGATCTAAAGCGCGGCGACACGGTCGCCATCATCGGCGATAATCGACCTCGCCTCTATGCCACCTTCGCGGCCCTGCAGTGTTTGGGCGCGATCCCGGTCCCGGTCTATCAGGACTCGGTCGCCGAGGAGATGGCCTACGTGCTCGAGCACGCCGAGGTGAAAATCGCCGTCGTGGAGGACCAGGAGCAGGTCGACAAGGTGGTTTCAATTGCGGATCGCTTACCGCAACTCAAGAAAATCATCTATGACGATCCGCGCGGGCTCAAGGAGTACGATGCTAATAACCTGCACGCGTTTGCCGACGTGCAGAAGCTCGGTCGCGAGGAAATCGGCGCCAATCGCGGGGCAGAGGGATGGTGGCTCGACGAAATTGGCAAAGGCCAAGGCGCCGACGTCAGCGTCATGCTCTACACCTCCGGTACCACCGGGCGGCCCAAGGGCGTGATGCTCACGCACGCCAACATCGTCATCTCCGCCCGCAACGGCAACCGCTTCGACGGCTTCGGCCCCGATGATACGCTGCTCGCCTACCTGCCGATGGCGTGGGTCGGCGATCACCTATTCTCTTACGGGCAGGCCTATGCCGCGGCCATGTGCGTGTGCTGCCCGGAAAGCCCGGAAACGGTGGTCGAAGATCGGCGCGAGATCGGTCCCACCTATTTCTTCGCGCCGCCGCGCGTGTTCGAAAACTTGCTCACCCAAATCATGGTGCGCATGGAGGACGCCGGCGCGCTGAAGCGGCGCATGTTCCACGCCTTTTTGGGGGTGGCGCAGCGCTGCGGCGAGGACATCTTGAACGGCAAACGCGTGGGCGGCGCCAACCGTCTCTTGTACGCGCTCGGCAATTTCTTGGTGTACGCCCCGCTCAGAAACCGCATGGGGTTTTCACGCACCCGCGTCGCCTATACGGCCGGCGAGGCCATTGGGCCCGAGCTGTTTCGGTTTTATCGCGCGCTCGGCATCAACCTCAAGCAGCTCTACGGCCAGACCGAAGCCAGCGTCTACATCACCCTACAGCCGGACGGTGAAGTTTTTTCCGATAGCGTCGGTAAACCCGGACCCGAGGTCGAAATCAAGATTGCCGACAGCGGCGAGGTGCTGTTCCGGAGCCCGGGCGTATTCCTCAAGTACTACAAGAACGAGGAGGCCACCCACGCCACCAAGAGCCCGGAGGGCTGGGTTCACACCGGCGATGCCGGCTTCTTCGACCAGCGCGGCCACCTAAAGATCATCGATCGGGCCAAGGACGTGGGCCGGCTCAACAACGGCGCGCTGTTCGCACCCAAATACCTGGAGAACCGCCTGAAATTCTATCCGGAGGTGCGCGAAGCCGTCGCCTTCGGGCAGGGGGAAGACTTCGCCACCATGCTGGTCAACATCGACCTCGTTTCGGTCGGCAACTGGGCCGAGCGGCATGGCGTCGCCTATGCGAGCTACCAGGAGCTGGCCGCGCATCCCCAGGTCAGCGAGATCGTGCGCGCCCGCGTGGACGAAATGAACAAGGCGCTGGCCGAGGAGCCGCAGATGGCGGCCTCGCAGATTAAGCGCTTTTTGATCCTGCACAAGGAACTGGACGCCGACGACGGTGAGCTCACGCGCACGCTGAAGGTACGCCGGTCATTTATTAGGGAACGCTACGCTCCACTGATCAAGGCGCTCTACGACGGCTCCCGCGTCTGCCAGGTCGCCACCGAAATGACCTTCGAGGACGGCCGCAAGGGCTTGGTCGAAGGCGAGATTGCGATTATCGACATGGCGGTGCACCCGGCGCGCGCGCCGCAACCGCTGCGGGAGGCGGCCGAATGAAGGCGGACGTCGAGCCTCGGCCGGTGGCCGGCCGCAGCAGCGTGGCGCCGGGCGATGTTTTGTTGTCGCTCGAGCACGTCTCGCTGTCATTTGGCGGGGTCAAGGCCTTGCGCGATGTGTCCTTCGACATCCGCAAGGGCGAGATCCGGGCGATCATCGGCCCCAATGGCGCCGGCAAGACCTCGATGCTCAACGTCATCAACGGCTTCTATCATCCCCAGGAAGGCGTGATCACCTTCAAGGGCAAGCGGCGCCACGACATGCGCCCCTATCTCGCCGCCAGCCAGGGCATCGCCCGCACCTTCCAAAACGTGGCCTTGTTCAAGGGCATGTCCACGCTCGACAACATCATGACCGGCCGCACCCTAAAAATGCGCCGCGGCATTCTCTCCCACATGCTGCACTGGGGCCCGGCGCAGCGCGAGGAGATCCGCCACCGGGAGGCCGTCGAGCGCATCATCGACTTCCTGGAAATTGCCCATATCCGCAAGGTACCGGTCGGCAAACTGCCCTATGGCCTGCAAAAGCGCGTCGAACTCGGACGCGCGCTGGCCATGGAACCGGAATTGCTGTTGCTCGATGAGCCGATGGCGGGCATGAACCTGGAAGAGAAGCAGGACATGAGCCGCTTCATTTTGACGGTGAAGGACACCTTCGATACCACCATCGCCCTGATCGAGCACGACATGGGCGTGGTGATGGACCTGTCCGATCGCGTGGTCGTCCTCGACTATGGCCGCAAGATCGCCGACGGCTCGCCGGCGGCCGTGCAGGGCGACCAGGCCGTCATCGACGCCTACCTGGGTGTGGCGCACTAGGGAGTTGCTGGGCGTGCTACTGGCCGGCCAAGTTTTGGAAGTGTTGCTCGGCGGTCTGTTGTCCGGCGTGCTCTATTCGCTGGTCGCGCTCGGCTTTGTGCTGATCTTCAAGGCCTCCGGCGTCTTCAACTTCGCCCAGGGTGCCATGGTGCTGCTGGCGGGGTTGGCCATGGTGCGTTGCCTCGACTACCTCACCCATCACGAGTTTCCGACCTGGGCAGCTGTGCTGCTGGCCTTGCTCTTTGCCGCCGGCATCATGGCGCTGACGGCGTGGCTGGTGCAGCGTTTCGTGCTGGGGCCGCTGGTCAATCAGGATGGTCTCACCCTGTTTATGGCAACGATCGGCGCCACCTTCGTGCTCGAGGGCGCCTCGCAAATGATCTTCGGTTCCGACGTCTATCCCTTGCGCCTTTTTCCCACCGACGCCTGGATCATCGGCGATGGCATTTTTCCCGGCGGCATTCTGATCAACAAGCTCGACGTCTGGGGCGGTCTGATCGCCGGGCTGCTGGTGGCGGGCCTCGCCGTCTTCTTCCAAAGCACCAAAACCGGCCGGGCGCTGCGCGCCGTTGCCGATGACCATGCGGCGGCGCAATCGGTCGGCATCCCCATCAGCTGGATCTGGTTCGTGGTCTGGCTCGTGGCCGGCCTGGTCGCGCTGGTGGCCGCCACCGTCTGGGGAACCAAGCTTGGGGTGCAGTTCTCCATCACCTTTTTGGCGCTCAAGGCCTTACCCGTGCTGATCATCGGCGGCTTCACCTCCGTGCCGGGCGCCATCGTTGGCGGACTGATGGTCGGAGCGGGTGAGAAGCTCGCCGAAATCTACCTCGGTCCCCACATCGGCGGCGGCATCGAGTACTGGTTCGCCTACGTGTTGGCCCTGTTGGTGCTGCTGGTGCGGCCGCAGGGCCTGTTCGGCGAACGCATTATCGAGCGCATCTAGGGAGCAAGGCGTGCTTTATCGCGAGGCCGGCCAATTCAAAAGCAGCTACGCGGCCGACATGGCGATCTTCCCGATCCGCCAGGATCGCGTCGCCCTCCTGTTGCTGCTGGCGTTCGCCTACGTCGGCGTGCCCTTGCTGGCACAGTTCAAGATCTGGCCGTTCGGTAGCGACTATCTGCTGCGCGCCATCCTCATTCCCTTCCTGATCCTGGCGTTGGGAACCATCGGCCTCAACATCCTGATGGGATATTGCGGGCAAATCTCGCTCGGCGCCGGCGCTTTTATGGCGATCGGTGCCTATGGCGCCTATAAGTTTACCAACGGCGTGCACTTGCCGCTCGCCTGGTTGGGCAGCGAGATTTCCATTCCTCCCCTGCCGGTGCTGCCGTCGATCCTGCTCGGCGGTCTGATGTCGGCGCTGGTCGGCATCCTGTTCGGGATGCCGAGCTTGCGCATCAAGGGGCTCTACCTCGCGGTGGCGACGCTGGCAGCACAGTTTTTCTTCGATTGGGTGTTTATTCGCGTGAAGTGGTTCACCAACTACACGCCGTCCGGCTCGGTGACGGCCCCCGAGCTGAAAATCTTCGGCCTCACCTTCAACACGCCGAGCGAGCGCTATTTGTTCTGCCTGGTGTTTGTGAGCCTGTTCGCGCTCATGACCAAGAACCTGGTGCGCGGCAACCTCGGCAGGCAGTGGATGGCGATCCGCGACATGGACATCGCCGCCGAGCTGATGGGAATCAGGCCGCTCTATGCGAAACTGTCGGCGTTCGCCATCTCCTCCTTCGTTGTCGGTGTGGCCGGTGCGCTATGGGCCTTCGTCTACCTCGGCGCCTGGGAACCCTTGGCCTTCAACATCGATCGCTCCTTCCAGCTGCTGTTCATGGTGATCATCGGCGGGTTGGGCTCGATACTTGGTTCCTTCCTCGGCGCCGCCTTCATCCTCATTCTTCCCATCATGCTCGATCAGGTGCCGCACGCCTTGGGCATCCCGGTCACCGTCGAAACCGTTTCGCTGCTGGTGCTCATCATCACCGGCGCATTGATCTGCTATCTGTTGATCGTCGAGCCGCTGGGCTTTGCCCGGCTGTGGTCGATCGGCAAGGAGAAATTGAGGCTCTGGCCCTACCCCTACTGAGGGGTGTGGCCCTTCCAATGCCGGGCGCGCAGTGCGGAGCGGCGCGCGTGGTAGCTGACAAGCAAGGCCCGCGCAGGACGGCGCGTTTCGAGGCGCCAGCAGAAAGCGTCCGGCCAGCGGCCGGGATCAAGGAGGAATTCTCGATGAGAAGTAAAACACTCGCTTTGGCCGCGGCGCTCGTCGGCGCAGCGGCGATTGCCGAGCCGGCGGCGGCACAGAACGAGCAGTTCTTGCCGGCGCTGGTTTACCGGACCGGTCCCTACGCCCCGAACGGCATTCCATTCGCCGACGGCGTTGCCGACTATTGGACCCTGCTCAACGAGCGTGACGGCGGCATCAACGGCGTCAAGATCGCCTTCGAGGAGTGCGAGACGGGTTATGCCACCGACAAGGGCGTGGAATGCTACGAGCGCTTGAAAGGCAAAGGTCCGACGGGCGCTGGCTACTTCTCACCCCTGTCGACAGGCATCACCTTCGCGCTGACGGAAAAAGTACCGGGCGACAAGATCCCGCTGCTGACCACGGGCTATGGCCGTTCGGAAAGCCGCGAGGGCTCGGTGTTCGCCTGGAATTTCATCGCCCTTGGCAGCTACTGGACGGCGGCCGACATCGCCATCCAGCACATCGCCAAGGAACTGGGTGGGTTCGACAAACTCAAGGGCAAGAAAATCACCTTGGTCTATCACGACAGCCCCTACGGCAAGGAGCCGATTCCGGCGCTGGAGGCCAGGGCAAAGCTCAACGGTATTGAGTTCAAAGCCGTGCCCGTCACCCATCCCGGCGTCGAGCAGAAATCGCAATGGCTCGCCATCCGCCAGGACCGCCCCGACTACGTGCTGTTGTGGGGCTGGGGCGTGATGAACTCGACGGCCATCAAAGAGGCGGCCGCCGTCGCCTATCCGCGTGACAAGATGATCGGCGTCTGGTGGTCGGGGGCCGAGCCCGACGTTACGCCGGCCGGCGACCAGGCGGTCGGCTACAAGGCACTGATGCTGCAGCATCCCGCCGGCAAGTTCAAAGTGCACGAGGACCTGGAGAAGTTCGTCATCTCCAAGGGCAAGGGAGCCGGCAAGGACGACTTTGCCCAGGTGCTCTATAACCGCGGCATCATCAACTCCATGCTGGGCACGGAAGCCATTCGCACGGCCCAGGGCAAGTTCGGCAACAAGCCATTGACAGGCGAACAGATCCGCTGGGGCTTTGAAAACCTCAATCTGACGGCCGAACGCCTCAAGGAGCTCGGCTTCGACGGCATGCTGAAGCCGATCAAGTTCTCGTGCCAAGATCACCAGGGCGCGGATCAGGCGCGGTTGCAGCAGTGGGACGGCAAACAGTGGAAGATCATCTCCGACTTCTACACGGCCGACGAATCGCTGCTGGCGCCGATGGTCAAGGACACCGCCGCCAAGTATGCCAAGGAAAAAAACATCACACCGCGCGACTGCGCCAAGGAAAGCTAATGCGGTCTTGCGCAATCCCCGTCAATCATGAGAGGCCGCCGCGCGGCGGCCTCTCATCGCACCAAACCGCTGCAGTGGCCGCCAGGCCCCGGAGTTGACGTCTCGTGTCTGATGCCCGCTCCCAGTCGCTTTCCGCCGGTCCCGCAGCAGCAAGCGGCGCCGCGCTGCTCGGGGTCAAGAATATCGAGGTCATTTACGATCACGTGATCCTGGTGCTGAAGGGCGTCTCCCTGTCGGTGCGCCCGGGCAGCATCGTCGCCCTGCTCGGCGCCAACGGCGCCGGCAAATCCACGACCTTGAAGGCGATTTCCAACCTGATCCGCGGCGAACGCGGCGAAGTCACCAAGGGCTCGATCGAATTTGCCGGCGAGCGCATCGACGGCCTTACCCCCAACGATTTGGTGCGCCGCGGCTGCATCCAAGTCATGGAGGGCCGCCACTGTTTCGGCCACCTGACGGTGGAGGAGAATCTCTTGACGGGCGCGTTTACACGCCGCGACGGCCGCAGCGCCATCGCCGCCGATCTTGAGCTGGTCTACGGCTATTTTCCGCGCCTGAAAGAACGACGCGCCTCGCTGGCGGGCTACATCTCCGGCGGCGAGCAGCAAATGGTGGCGATCGGCCGAGCGCTGATGTCGAAGCCTAAGATGATGCTGTTGGATGAGCCGTCGATGGGACTGGCGCCGCAGCTGGTCGAGGAGATCTTCGAGATCGTCAAGCGCCTCAATCTCGAACAGCACGTGTCGCTGCTCTTGGCCGAGCAAAACACCAACATGGCGCTGAAATACGCAACCTACGGCTACATCCTGGAAAATGGCCGGGTCGTGATGGACGGCGCCGCTCAGGAGCTGCGTGAAAACGAGGACGTGAAGGAATTCTACCTCGGCATCGGCGGCGGCGACCGCAAGAGTTTCCGCAACGTGAAATCCTACAAGCGCCGCAAGCGTTGGCTGGCTTGATGCGCCGGAGCGCCTCTGGCAGTGTTGCGGTGAGCCGCTGCCCCGCAACAGGAATAGCCCGACTGTGACCGACTATTTCGATCAGCTCGAAGTCCGCGATCCCGAACAGCGCGAGTTGGCGCAGTTCAACCTGCTTCCCGACCTCATTCGGCACGCGCTCGCCAACGCGCCCGGCTGGGCGGAGCACTTGCGGGGCATCGAGGTCGGGGCCGTAACTTCGCGCGAGGCGCTGGCCAAGCTGCCGGTGCTGCGCAAGGCGGCGCTCAAGGACCTGCAGGCCAAGCGACCGCCCTATGGAGGTTTTGCCACCTCGGCGGCGGGCGCGCTGGCGCGCGTGTTTATGTCACCGGGCCCGATCTTCGAGCCCGAGGGGCACGGCGAAGATTGGTGGCGGGCCGCACGCGCGCTCTATGCAGCCGGCATCCGCAAGGGCGACATTGTGCACAACACCTTCGCCTATCACCTGACGCCGGGCGGCTGGATCCTGGATTCCGGGGCGCGCGCGCTCGGCTGCACGGTGATCGCGGCCGGGCCCGGCAATACCGAACAGCAGCTCGAGGCAATCGAACGCTTGCAGCCGACGGCCTACGTCGGCGTGCCCGACTATCTCAAGATCCTGCTCGACAAGGCCAAGGACGCGCGCAAGGACGCTTCCTCCTTTAAGAAGGCGCTGGTCGGCGGCGGCGCGCTGTTTCCCTCGCTCAGAGCCGAGTACAAGCAGCGCGGCATTGCCACCTACCAGACTTATGCGACCGCCGACCTCGGCATCATCGCTTACGAAAGCGCCGCGCTCGAGGGCATGATCGTTGACGAGGGCGCCATCGTCGAGATCGTGCGGCCCGGCACCGGCGATCCGGTGGCGGCAGAGGAGGTGGGCGAAGTGGTGGTGACCACCTTCAACCGCGACTACCCGATGATCCGCTTCGCCACCGGCGACCTCTCGGCGATGTTGCCGGGTCTGAGCCCATGCGGGCGCACCAACATGCGCATCAAGGGTTGGCTTGGCCGCGCCGATCAGACCACCAAGGTCAAGGGCATGTTTGTGCATCCCGAACACATTGCCGAGGTCGCCAAGCGCCATACCGGCTTGGGGCGACTGCGGCTGGTGGTGGGGCGCGCTGGCGAGCAGGACACCATGACGCTCAGGGCTGAAAGCTCGGTCACCGACAGCGCGCTCAAGGGCAAGTTGGCGGAAAGTCTGCAAGCGATCACCAAGCTGAAAGGCGAGGTCGAGCTGGTGGCGCCAAACACGTTGCCCAACGACGGTAAGGTCATTGCCGACGAGCGCACCTATAGTTGACGTCAGTAGTTGACGTCCTTGCCCCGAGCCGCGCCCGCCAGCGTGCCGGCCGAACCCTTGAGCAATCGGGGGGCGCGTCGGCGCCTCAGCGCCGCGTGGCGGCCTTCTCGATGGCCCCAACCGGCATCGACTTTACCCCGTAGCGGTCCCGAAAGGCTGCGGTCTCGATCTCTTCGAGCACAATCTCGCCGCCCATCACCTGCTCTTTCCAGGCGAGGTGCTGGGCGTGGCGGCCTTGGAACTCGGGCATCACCTCTTTGGCGAACAACTCAAGCGACTGAGCGATGTCCTCGTGCGCGTTCTTGCCAGCCTGGTTGAGCAGGATGACCTGATCGATGTGGGAGCTCTCGAACTTGGCCAACTTCTTGCGCAAGGTGTCTGGCGAGCCGATCAGGCCGCCGCGCAGCGCCGCCTCCTGCGCCGCGGGGTTGGCACGCTTCCAGGCGTTATATTCGTCCCACATGTTGACCGTGCCGGGCGCCGGTCGTTTGCGGTCGCTGGAGGTACCGTAAAAGCGCAACGCGAACTGGAAGAAGGTGGCGCCATCCGCCTTTTTGCGCGCCTCCTCGTCGGTCTTGGCGCACATGAAAAAGCTGACCAGCGCGATATTGGGATTGACGCGATAATCGGCGAGCTTTGCCAAACGCTTGGTCATGGCATTGTAATAGGCATGAACCCAGGCGTGCGCCGCATCGGCGCTGACGAACTGAAAGCCCAGTGCCCCCAGTCCGCAGCGCCCGGCGCGCTCGATGGTGTCGAGCTGGGAACAGGCCATCCACAAGGGCGGGTGCGGCTGCTGGATCGGCTTCGGCACCACGTTGCGCAGGGGAATGTCGAAGTACCTACCGTGGTGCTCGCTGCCACCCTCCTTGAACATGGGGAGGATGGCCGCCACCGCCTCCTCGAACACGGCCCGCTTGTCGTCCATCGAGCGGCCGAAGGGCTCGAGCTCGGTGATGGAGGCGCTCTCGCCCATGCCGAATTCGCAGCGTCCGTTGCTCAACAGGTCGAGGACGGCCACGCGCTCGGCCACCCGCACGGGGTGGGATGTGGTGAGCTGCAGGATGCCGTGCCCAAGACGGATTTGGCGCGTGCGCTGGCTGGCGGCGCCAAGAAAGCTCTCCGGGGCTGGACAGTGCGAATACTCCTCCAAGAAATGATGCTCAACCATCCAGGCGTAGTCGTAGCCGAGCCGGTCGGCCAGCTCGACCTGTGTCAGCGCGTCCTGATAGAGCTTGAGTTCCGCGTTGGGCGCCCAGGGTCTGGGCAGCTGCAGCTCGTAAAAAATGCCGAACTTCATGCCTCGCCTCCCTCGCGGACCAAGCGGCAAGATAGCGGAGCCACGGCGCGCTACACAACCGGGCTCAGGTTGCCGTCGATATTGATGGCGGTGCCGGTGACGTAGGAGCCAGCATCGGAGGCCAGAAACAGCACCATATTGGCGAACTCCTCGGCGGTGCCAATGCGACCCATCGGGATCGATTTGCCCATGTCGCCGTAAAAGTCGGCAAGCGAGCGCCCCTTGCCCTCGGCCGCATGCCGCCGCACCCACTGGTCGCTTTCGATACGCCCGACCAGCACGGCATTGACGAGCACGTTATGGGGCGCCCCCTCGCCCGCCAAGACTTTGGTCAGCGCCATGCCGGCGGCGCGCGTGACCGCCGTCGGCGCGCCGGATGCGGGAGGCGCTTTGGCCCCGGTGTTGAGCACATTGATAATGCGGCCCCAGCGACGCGCCTTCATGCCCGGAAAGGCCGCCCGCGTGAGCCTGATGGCGGCGAACAGTTTAAGGTCGATGTCGTGCTGCCACAGCTCATCGGAAAGGCTCTCAAACGGCCCGCGCTGCGAGGTGCCGGCGTTATTGACGAGAACGTCGATCTGCCCGAGGCCCGCCTCGGCAGCTGCAAAGGCCGCCCGACACCCCTCGGCGGTACCGACATCGGCCGCCACCGTGACCACCTTGGCGTTCTTCGCCGCGGCAACCTCGGCGCGCGCCTCATCAAGGATGTTTTGCCGCCGCGCCACCAGGGCGACATTGGCGCCAGCGCCCGTAAAATGTTTGGCAATGGCACGGCCGATACCGAGACTGCCACCGGTAATCAGGGCGTTGCGGCCCTTCATGCTGAGCTGCATGATACGTCTCCTCCTACTTGCTGCGGTCGGTTGCTGGGGAGGCCGCGGTGCGCGCCTGCAAAAGACGCGCCGCCGCGGCTCAATCCAGCACTTCCTTGTTGATGACGTTTTCGCGAATCGGCTTGCCATCGAGCGCGCTCAGAATATTGCGCGCCGTCTGCAGGCCCATGCGATCGAGGGATTCGCGGGTGACACCGGCCATGTGCGGGGCGCTGATGACGTTGCCAAGCTTCAAGAGCGGATTGACGACCGGCGTCGGCTCCTGCTCGAAAACGTCCAACCCCGCGCCCGCGAGCTTGCCGGTGCTGAGCGCCTTGTGCAGGGCTGCCTCATCGATGATACCGCCGCGCGCGGTATTGACGAGATAGGCCGTAGGCTTCATGACCGCCAGCCGCGCGGCGTTGAACATGCCGACCGTCTCGGGCGTCTTGGGGCAATGAATGCTGACGAAATCGGCACGCTGCAGGGCGGCCTCGAGCTCGGCCACCGGCTCGCAACCCGCCGCCTTGATCTCGGCCGCCGGCCGGTAGGGGTCATAGACCAAGACGTTCATCTCCATGGCCTGGCAGCGTTTGGCGCTGCGGCTGCCAATGCGACCAAAGCCGACGATCAGCACGGTCTTACCAAACAGGTCGACGGGTACCCTCTCGAGCCGGCTGTTCCAGGCGCCGCCCTGCACCATGGCATTGAGCTCGGCGCCGCGTTTGGCAAGCGCCATCATCATGAACATGGCCTGCTCGGCGACGGAGGGTGAATTGGCCGTCCCGGCCACCATCAGCGGAATTTTTTTGGCGGTCAGGGCCGGCACGTCGACCGCATCAAAACCGACGCCGATGCGCGCCACCACCAGCATCTCGGCGGCCGCATCGATCTCCTTTTTCCCAAACTTGGTTCCCCCCAGAGCAACCCCGTTGACGGGGGCTCGTTCGGCCAGAAGCGCCTGGAACGCTGCCTCCGAGATCGTATTGGGAAAGCCAACGATCTCGACATCGCCTCGCTCGGTCAACAAATCCCGGCCGCTCCGCGACATCGATTCCGTCAGCAACACCCTTTTCTTGTTGCTCGCCATTTCCGTCCCCTGAACTGAACTTTGACCCGGCAGGATTACACCGGCGGGTGGCCTTTGCCCACGTCCTTTGCGCATTGCTGTTCCCCCTCGCCCGCCCAGGAGCCTGCGGCGAGCCCACTTGCCAAGGGGACATGCGCTCAGCGACGACCTTGGTATAAACTCGTGGCTGAGCAAATCGTCTGCCGGAGGACCGCGTGACCACAACAACCGTCGAGGTGCTCGCCGAAGGCTTCAAGGAGGCGGGGACGCCATTCATCGTCGGGCACCCCGGTGGCGAGTCGGTGGAGCTGATGGAGGCCGGCCGGCAGCGCGGAATGCGCTTTCTGCTCATGAAGCAGGAGGTGGCGGGCGCCATGCTGGCGGCAACCTGGGGCGAAATCACCGGCAGCCCGGGCGTGTGCCTGTCGACCCGCGGACCCGGCGCCGCCAACATGGTCAACGGCGTGGCGCACGCGTTGCTCGATCGCGCGCCGCTGATCGCCATCACCGATGCTTACGCCCGCCCGACCTTCGAGATCGGCTTGCGCCAGCGTCTCGACCAGAAGGCGCTCTATGCGCCGCTGGTCAAATGGAGCACCACCATCGACGCGCGCAGCGTGCGCCAGCAGCTGCGGCGGGCCGTGCGCACGGCCACCGGCGCGCCGCCGGGGCCCGTGCACTTCGAGCTGCCGCAAAGCGAGACCACGCGTGAGGCGGGCGCCTTGCTGGCCGAGCCGCCGCTGCGCCCCAATCTCATCTGTCCCCGACCCGAGCGCAGCGACCTCAAGGGCGTGCTCGACCGCATCGGCCGGGCCAAGCGGCCGATCCTCCTCGCCGGGCTCGGCGTGTTCTGGGCGCAGGCGGCCGGCGCCTTCGTGCGCTTCGCCGAACGCCTCGGCGCCCCCGTACTGACAACCTCGAAATGCAAGGGTGCCATTCCCGAAGACCACCCCTTGCGCGCCGGCTGCATCATCGGCGGCCTGATCGAACGCAACCTTGTCAATCAGGCCGACCTCATTATCACCGTCGGGCTCGACGCCGTCGAGCTACAGCCCAAGCCTTGGCCCTACACGCTGCCCGTGCTGGCGCTCTCGGGCGTCGCCAGCCTCGATGCGCTGGTGCCGGCCGATCCCGAGGTCGTGGGCGAGCTCGGCGCGCTCTTGTCCGCGCTGGCCGAGTGGGCACCGGAGCGCGCCAGCTGGGGTGAGAAGGCGGCCCGCCAATTCCGCGCCGAGGTCAACCACGCCCTCGACACGCCGAGCCGCGGCCTTTCCCCCCAGCGTGCGGTTGAGATCGCCCGCGCCGTGCTGCCGCGCGACACCATTGCCACCTGCGATGCCGGCGCCAGCCGGCTGCTGGTGGTGCAGAAATGGCAGGCCTACGCCGCGCGCGACTTTCTCACCTCTAATGGATTGGGGTCGATGGGTTATGCGGTGCCCGGCGCGCTCGGCGCGCGGTTGGCCCACCCCAAACGGCCGATCGTGGCCTTTTCGGGCGACGGCGGCTTCCTGATGGCCGTGGCCGAACTGCAAACGGCCCAGCGCGAAGGCCTGCCGATCATCGTGGTTGTGTTCGACGACGCCGAAATCGGCCTCATCCGCATCAAGCAGGAGATCAAGAACATCCCGCTCAACGGCGTGAAGCTTGGCGGTGTCGACTGGGAAAAACTGGCCACGGCCTTCGGCGCCGACGCCGCCGTGGTGGCAACGGAGACGGCGCTCGGTGACGCACTTGTGGCCGCGCTGGCGTCCGCACGCACGACGCTGATCGCCGCACGCATCGATCCTTCCGGCTACGTCGATCAGTTCAATGCCTTGCGTGAACTGTGAGCGGCCCTTTTTGAAGCTTGAGCGGCACGATCAGAGGAGCCAGCATGACCGCTAATCGCAAACCCACCGAGTTCGGCATCGCCATGCGCAATTTCACCAAGTATCCGGAGATGCCGGATGCGCGGGCGCTGATCGACTACGGCGTGCGCATGGAGGAACTGGGCTACGAATCGCTGTGGGCCTGGGACCACATTCTGCTCGGCGTCGATCCGAACTTCCCGATCCACGAGGCCCTTGCGCTGCTGACCGCGGTCGCCGCGCGCACGACAAGGATCAAGGTTGGAACCGGCATCCTGGTGATGCCGGTGCGCAACCCGGTGATTTTGGCCAAGGAGCTCGCCACCATCGACCACATCTCCAATGGGCGCTTGCTGGTGGGGGCGGCGGTTGGCTGGTACAAGCGCGAATTCGACTCGCTTGGGGCCGACTTCCACAAGCGGGGCAAGATCATGGATCAGCACCTGGAGATCATCAGTCGACTGTGGACGGAGGAGCGGGTCGACGGTTCCTATCCGCCCTATCAGCTGCGCGGCGCCGTGCTCTATCCCAAGCCCGTGCAAAAGCCGCGCCCGCCGTTGCTGATTGGTGGCTATGTCGACGCCGTCTTACAGCGCGCCGCCCGCAAAGGCGACGGCTGGCTCACCTACTACTACACCGCCGATAGCTTCCGGCGCAGCTGGAAGAAAGTCACCGACTTCGCCGAGGCCGCCGGCCGCAACCCGGCCGAGCTGAGCTCGACCAACCAGCTGCCGATTTGCATCGGCCCGCGCGCCAAAATCGAGGCGCCGATGAAGCATTGGCTGCAAACAGAGTGGGACTACGCCTCCTGGTCGGAATCGACCATGGACAGCGCCATTATGGGCACCGTGGAGGAATGCGTCGAGCAGCTCGAGGCGCACCTCGAAACCGGCATCGACCGCATCATCTTCGTCCCCTACAAATATGAAAAGGAGCAGGTCGAAGCCGTGGCTCAGGAGATCATTCCCCGCCTCAAGCGGCGCGCCGCCTAGCGCTTGGGCCATATCGTCGCAAAGCTCGGCTTGTGAGGTGTCCGCGCTCTCCTCAAGCTTGCGGTCAGGTGAGCGCTCGCGCATCATAAGCCGGCAAGAGATGGAGACCCCCATGAGATCGCGCATCCTCAAGTTGATGGCGGCCGGCCTGGCGCTGGGCTTTGTTGCAGGCAGCGCCGCCGCGCAGGACACCATCAAAATAGGCGTGACGCAGCCGTTGACCGGCGCCTTCGCCGCGTCCGGCAACTACGTGGCACAAGGCGCCAAGATCGCCGAGGAGGAGATCAACAAGGCCGGTGGCGTGTTCGGCAAAAAGCTGCAACTCATCATCGAGGACAACAAATCCAATCCAACCGAGGCGGTCGCCACCGCCGAGAAGCTGATCAACAGCGACAAAGTGCCGGTGCTGATGGGCGCCTGGAGTTCGACGCTGACGCTTGCCGTGATGCCGAAGCTCGAGGAATACAAGGTGCCGATGCTGGTGGAAACCTCCTCGTCCGGCAAGATCACCACCTCGGGCAATCCCTACATCTTCCGCATCAGTCCGACTTCGGAGATGGAGGCCAAGGCGTTTGCGCCCCTATTCAAGAGCATGGGCATCAAGAAGGCCGACTTTCTTGCCACCAACAACGACTTTGGCCTCGGCGCTTCGAAGGAATTCAGCGCCGTGGCGCGGCAAAGCGGCGTCGAGGTCGGGGTGATGGAGACCATGGATCCCAAGGCCACAGATTTTTCGGCTCAGCTCGCCAAGATCAAGGCCTCCGGCGGTGACACGCTGTTCGTGACGACGGCCGTCGAACAGATCACCTTGATCCTGAAGCAGGCGAAGGACCAGCAGCTAACGCAGCGCATCATCACCACCGGCGGCTCCAATTCGCCCGACCAGCTGATTGCGCAAGCCGGCGATGCCGCCAACGGCTCCTACCATCTGGTATTTTTTACGCCCTGGTTTCCCGAGGCGGTCAAGAACCCGGAAATCGCCAAAAGGTTCGTCGCCCTTTGGAACGAGAAGAAGCACAACGTCGGTGGCCTCACCGAGGGCTTTCGCGGCTGGGACGGGATCCACGTGATCGCCGAGGCGATCAAGGCCGCCGGCAAGGCGGAGCCGGAGGCGATCAGCAAGGCGCTGTGGGACGTCAAGGTGAAAGGCATCAATGGCGATATCAGCTTTATCAAACAGGGGCCGGCCGGTAAGGAGAGCGCCCAGAACGTTCCCAGCGTCTATCTGGTCAAAATCGACGGCGGCAAGGTGACGCGCCAGTAACGGGGCGGCAGCGGGCGCCACTGATCTCAGCGCACCGCGCTTGGGCGCCAGTCAGCTTGAGCCTTAAGCCCCGCGGCCGCCGCGGGGCTTGTCTTGCCGCCGGCGGGAGCACGAGCCGCGTGGACCAGCTGCTACAGCACACCCTCAATGCCCTGATCCTCGGGGGTACCTATGCGCTCCTCGGCATCGGCCTGACGCTGATCTTTGGCATCATGCGGGTCGTCAATTTCACCCACGGGGAGCTTTACGCCTTCGGCGCCTACATGATGTACATGTGGGTGATGCTGGCCGGCGTGAACTTCTATCTCGCCCTGGTGCTGGCCGTCCTCTTGGGCATCACGCTGGGTGCCCTGATCGAACTGGTGCTGCTGCGGCGTCTCAGGGGCGCCGATATCGACACCACCATGCTGGTGATGATCGGCGCCTGGATTGCCCTGCAAAACCTCGAACAGTTCACCTGGTCCGGGGTCGCCAAGTCGATCAATTCGCCGTTTCCCTCCTCGCCGCTGGTGCTCGGGCCGATTTCGGTTTCCTGGAACCGGTTGTTCGTATTCGCCGTCGCCGCGGTGCTGATCGTGGCCACCCACGCGTTGATCAATCGCAGCAAGCTCGGCAAGGCCATGCGCGCTACCTTTCAAGACCGCGAAACGGCGGCCCTGATGGGCGTCGAAATCAACACCATTCACACCGCAACCTTTGCGCTCGGCTCGGGGCTGGCGGCAGCGGCGGGCGCGCTCCTGGGTCCCGTGTTCGTCGCCTATCCGAGCATGGGCGACCTGGCCTCCCTCAAAGCCTTCGCCATTGTCATTCTCGGCGGCTTGGGCAGCATTCCCGGGGCTACCGCCGGCGGCTTCATCCTCGCCTTCATGGAGGAGCTCGGAGCTGGCTACATCTCCTCCGGATTCCGCGACGGCATGGGCTTCCTGTTGATCATCGTCATTCTCATCGTCAAACCGACGGGACTGTTCGCGCGCCGGGAGCGGATCGGGTGAAGCTACTCTCAACGCTGGCCTTGCTGACGGCGCTGTTGTCGCTGCCGCTGTGGATGTCGAACCTCTACGTGCTCCACATTCTGATCATGACCGGCATTTTCATCATCGCCGCCATGAGCCTCAATCTGCTGCTGGGCTTCACCGGTCAGCTCAGCCTAGGACACGTCGCCTTCTTCGGCATCGGCGCCTACACCTCGAGCCTGGTGTCATTGGGCTTTGAGGTGCATCTCCTGCCCGACTGGCCGGTGGGCCTTGAGGCCAAGCCGGTCTGGCTCGGCATGCTGTTGGGCATCTTGTTGGCGGGATTGTGCGGCTGGGTGATCGGCCGCGTGTCGTTCAAGGTGCGCGGCGCCTACTTCGTCATCGTCACGGTGAGCTTCGCCGAGGTGGTACGCCTCGTTGCCCTCAATTGGGTGGAGTTGACGCAGGGACCGATGGCGCTCAACAACATTCCGGTGTTGCGGCTGGGTGTTCCCGGCTGGTTCGAATTCGCCTTTCTGCGCAAACCCGCCAACTACTACCTCGTGTTGCTGGTGGGGATCGTCGCCTACCTTTTGATCCGGCGGCTTGTCAATTCGCGCGCCGGCCGCGCCATGATAGCCCTGCGCGAGAACGAAGCGCTGGCCGCTTCCGTCGGCATTGACGTCACTCGCTATCTCGTGCTCGCGACCTTCGTGTCGGCCGGCATCGCCGGCGCGGCTGGCGCGCTTTATGCCCACTACGTGCGCATCGTCGACCCGGAGGTGTTCTCCTTCATCTATACGGTAACGATGGTCATCATGGTCATTTCCGGCGGCAAGGGCACGCTGGCGGGGCCCATCGTGGGAGGATTGATCTTTGGCCTATTGCCCGAGACCCTGCGCGCCTTCAGCATCCAGCCCGAGATTCAGTGGGTGATCTACGGCGTGCTGATGATCCTAATCGTGTATTTCCTGCCCGAGGGTATCGTGCCGGCGCTGCGGCGCTCCTGGCAGGGGTGGCGCGAGCGGCAGGGCGCGCCAGCGCTCAAAAGCGAGGCATCGCCGTGAGCGCGCCCTCCACGCCGGAACTGTCCGTCGATCGGCTGACGATCCGGTTCGGCGGCTTAACGGCGGTGGACGGGGCGTCCTTCGAGGTGCGTCGCGGCGAGGTGCTGTCCCTGATCGGGCCCAACGGCGCCGGCAAGACGTCGGCCTTCAACGCCATCACCGGGTATATCGCGCCGGCCGCGGGCTCGCTGAGCTATCGCGGCACGCGGCTCAATGGGCTTAGGCCCAACCAGATCGCCCGCCTTGGCGTTGTCCGCACCTTCCAGAAAACCAGCGTGTTTGCGGGCCTCAGCGTGCTCGACAACGTGCTCGTCGGGCTGCATCTCGTCTCCAAACAGGAGCCCTTGGCCATTCTGCTGGGCGCCGCCAGCGTCGCCCGCGAAGAGCGGGCGCTCGCCGCCCAGGCGAACCGCATCTTGCAGTTCATCGGCCTTGCGGCACGCGCCGGCCAGCTGGCCTCGGCGCTGCCCTACGGCGAGTTGCGTCTGTTGGAGGTGGCAATCGCGCTTGCGGCCAAGCCGCGGCTGTTGTTGCTGGACGAACCCGTTTGCGGTCTCAATCCGGCCGAGACCGCCAACTTCATGGCTCTGCTCAGGAGCATTCGCGCCCTCGACGTCACCGTCCTGCTGGTCGAGCACGACATGAAGATGGTGATGGGGGTGTCGGATCGAATCATCTGCCTCAACCAGGGCCGCATCATTGCCGACGGCACGCCCGAGGCCATCCGCAGCAACCCCGAGGTGGTGCGAGCCTATCTCGGCACCCAGCGGGCGGCGGCCGGCTAGCTTGCCCAAGCATCAGCGCTTGTCGGTGGCCGCGGCCCGATCCCCCGTGGCTCTGCCCTCAGTTCAGCTGAGCTCGCGGATTTTGAACGGCAGGCCCCCCTTGGGGGTCAACGTCACTGTGGCATTGATGCCCGGCGGCTCGGGGCCAACGTACTCGGGACGGAAGCGGCGCAACAGGATCGACAAGGCCAAAGTGTTCTCGACCTGGCTCATGGCCCCGCCGATACAGGAGCGCTTGCCACCGCCGAAGGGCAGGTAGGTGTAGGGAATGCGCTTCTTGGCGGCATCGCCCAGCCAGCGCTCGGGCTGGAATGTCTCTGGTTCCGGCCAGAATTTGGCGCTGTGGTGGGCGCCGTAGGCAAAGAGCGCAACCTTGTCGCCGGCGCGAATCTCCTTGCCATCGATCACGTCGTCCTTGGCGGCGACGCGAATCAACATCCAGATCGGCGGATAAAGACGCATCGTCTCTTGGATGACGGCACGCGTGTAGGCAAGCGCCGAATAGTCGGCCGCCGTTGGCTCGCGATCGCCACAGACGAGTTCGCCTTCCCTGCGGATGCGCTCGGCTGCCGCCGGGCTCTTGGCCGTTTCATAAAGCGCCCAGGCCAAGGTCAGCGCCGTGGTCTCGGTGCCGGCCCACAGGTACTGCTTGATCTCGTCGATGGCTTGCTGGCGGTCGAACTCCGGAATGGCGGGATCGGCCACCGCGGCTTCGATCATCTGCAGGAGCGTGCGCTCGCGCGCCTCGCGCGGGTCGGCGCCGAACACCTCTGGCGGCACGCTGGCCCAAACCTCCATCGCCTTGGCGGCGTCCTCTTCGGTGATCTCGAACTCCTCGCCGGCCACCTTCTTTAGACGGATCGACTTATGGTTCATCACGTCGGTATAAGTCTTCACGCACTTGAAGACGAAGTGCGGATTGAAGGGCATCTCCCGGTCGAACAGCGCCTTGCAGATCATGTCGGCCGCCAGCGTCCAGGTCTGCTCGACCATCTCGACGGTGTCGCCGCTCTGAGCCAGCTTGGCCCAGGTCTGCATCTTGCTGCGGATGGCGGCAAGAAAGTAGGGGATGTACTCGGCGAACATGTCCGGGTGGAACGCCGGTTGCTGCGGCATGCGGATCTTCTGCCACAGCACTCCGTCGTGGGTGATCATGGACTTGCCGAAAATCGGCTTCAGGCCATCGAAATACTTGATGTAGTCGTCGGCCTTGGTGACCAGCACCCGCTTGAAATGCTCAGGCGCCGTCAGCAGCACCACGCGCTGGCTCGCCATGTTGACGGGGATGACGCCGCCGTAGCGCTCCGCCATCTGCATCAGGATCGTCAGGGGATTGTGCGGCCCCTTCAAGAGCGGGGTCAGCTTGAACCAGACCGAGGACTCTTCCCCGAGCTGGTGGATATGGGATTGAGCGGCAGTCATCTCGTTGCGCTCCGGAGGCGACCGCGGCGGTACCACGTTACGACACCACGTCACTGAGTCTACCCACGGTCTGGGTTTACCCACGGTCTGGGTGTTCTGCCCCGGGCCCTTGCTCCTCCCTTCTGGTCTTAACGTTTCGAAAGGTTTGACGGTCTCGTAGCACCGTCTGCAAAACTCTGTCCAGTTTCGGCGCTGCGGCCAATGCACTTTTGGTTGAAAAGTGTGGCCACGATTAACCTAACGCCAAGGTTGCGCTGGGCCGTGGTCGATTCGCCTTTAAGTGGCGTCCGGTCCAAGGATGCTGACGCGGCCATCACGCAGCCGCGCCCGGCCGGTGGCGACCAGGGCCAGGGCTTGGGGATAAAGCGTGTGCTCGGCGCGCAAAATTCTGGCGGCCAGCGATTGGGCCGTATCGCCCTCGCACACGGGGACCGCCGCCTGGGCGATGATGGGGCCGCCGTCAAGAGCCTCCGTGACGAAGTGCACCGTGCAACCGGAGATCTTGACACCGGCCGCGAGCGCCTGCGCCTGGGGATTGAGGCCTTTAAAGGCGGGCAGCAGCGAGGGGTGGATATTGAGCTGGCGCGCGTGCCATTTGCGCACGAACTCGGGGCTCTGAATGCGCATGAAGCCCGCCAGCGCGACGAGCTCGACGCCGGCCTCCGCCAACACCTGGTCGACGGCCGCATCGAAGGCCTCCCGCGAGGCATAAGCCTTGTGGTCGATCAAGGTGGCCGGCAGGCCTTGGGCCCGCGCCCAGGCGAGGCCCGCCGCCTCCGGCCGATTCGAGACGATGGCCGCCACTTCGGCCGGATAGTCGGGCGCGCGCGCCGCCTCGAGCAGCGCCAGCATGTTGGAACCGCGCCCCGAGATCAGGATGGCGAGGCGTTTTTTTGCCATCAGCCAGCCCAGCGCAGGCGCCCGCGGTAGCGCACGGCCTCGGCGTCGCCCTTGCCCTTGGCGGGTGCCTTCAGACCGCGGCCGGGCTCGAGACCACCGATCAGCAAGGGGCGCTCACCGGCGGCTTCGAGCGCCGCCATCACCGCGGCGATGTCGGACTGGGCGACCACGGCCACCATGCCAATACCGCAATTGAATGTGCGCAGCATCTCGCCATCGTCGAGACGGCTCGCCTCTTTCAGCCAGCCGAACACCGCAGGCACGGGCCAGGCGGCGAGATCGAGATGGGCGGCCACGGCCGCGGGCAGGACGCGCGGCAGATTTTCCGTCAAGCCCCCGCCGGTGATATGGGCGAGACCCTTGATCGCTCCCGTTTCCCGCATGGCCTTGAGCACGCCCTTGACGTAAATGCGCGTCGGAGCAAGCAGCGCCGCCCCGAGCGAGGTTGCGGGCTGGAACGGCGCAGGGGCCTCCCAGGGGATGCCGGCCGCCGCCACCAGCCGGCGCACCAGCGAATAGCCGTTGGAGTGAACCCCCGATGAGGCGAGCCCGATCAGGCCGTCGCCGGCTCCGACATCCGGCCGCGGCAGCAGCTCCCCGCGCTCGGCGGCACCGACGCAGAAACCCGCAAGATCGTAGTCCCCGTCCGCATAAAGGCCCGGCATCTCCGCCGTCTCGCCCCCGATCAAGGCGCAGCCGGCCAGCCGGCAGCCGTCGGCAATGCCGGCGATGACGGCGCGCGCGGTCTCAAGCTCGAGCTTGCTGCTGGCAAAATAGTCGAGAAAGAACAATGGCTCGGCCCCCTGCACCAGCACATCGTTCACGCACATGGCGACAAGATCGATGCCGATGCCGGCGTGCTGCCCCGTGGCAATGGCGATCTTAAGTTTGGTGCCGACGCCGTCGTTGGCGGCAACCAGGATCGGGTCCTTGAAGCCGGCTCGCTTGAGGTCGAACAGGCCGCCGAAGCCGCCGAGCGCCGCATCTGCACCGGGGCGCAGGGTCGCCTTGGCCAGGGGCTTGATCGCCTCGACCAGGGCGTTACCGACATCGATATCGACGCCGGAATCGCGGTAGGAGAGGGTTTGGTGCTGCGGCCGGCTTGGCATGGCCTCAAAGCTTTGCCCTAATGGCGCCCAAGATGCTGCGGCATAGCAGATGCATGCGCGTAGCGGTAGGCTCCGGCAGCCCTGGAACTGGGGATGGCCGAGACCGCGGGCTCAGAGGGTTGAATGTTGGCGGCGGGAGGACAAAAGGGCTTGGGGCTGAGCGTGGCAGAGCGGCTGGGTGGCACAGGCCTCGTCTTGGCCGTAGGCGCCGCCGTGTTTGCCGCCGGGGCAGTGCTGCCCCAGGGCCTGTTGGGGGGCCTGCCGGCCGCCGCAGCGGCCGAAACCGTCTTCACCGTCGGCAACTATCCCGTCGAGGCGCGCGCCGACAACGCGGTTGCCGCCAAGGATCGCGCGCTGAGCGAGGGCCAGCAAGCGGCCTTTCGCTCGCTCTTGCGCCGCCTGGTGCCGGTCACGGCCTTCCAACGCCTCAAGCAGCTACCCGCGGTGCGCGCCGGTGACCTCATCGAGGGCGTCAAGGTGCGCGCCGAGCGCAACTCGGCGACCGACTACATCGCCAGCCTCGATTTCTCCTTCCAGTCGAAGGGCGTCCGCGACCTGCTGCGGCGGGAGAACATCCCCTTTACGGACGAGCAGGCGCCGGTTGTGACCTTGGTTCCCGTTTGGTTGGCCGCCGGCGGTGCGGCCAAGACCGATACCGCTTGGACCTCGGTCTGGAGCGGGCTTGATCTCGAGCATGCCCTAACGCCAGGGAAACTGCAGCCCCTCAAGGCTGAGGTGACGGCAGAAACCATCAATGCGCTGCTTGCCGGTGATGGCGGAGCCATGCGTTCGCTTGCCCGTGCCTACCAAAGCGAACTGGTGCTACTCGCCGCGGCTGCTCCCGACCCGGCCGGCGGCCGGCTCAACGTGACGCTTACGGGGCGCGACGCCGTCGGCGCCTTCACGCTCAAGCGCGCCTTTCGCCTCGATCGTGGTGACCCCGCCTACACCAGCGAACTGGCCGCGGTCGTGCTGTTGGGAATTGTGGAGGGCCGCTGGAAAGCCATCCGCGCGGGAGGGAGCGCCGCAGCCGCGGCTGCGGGCGGCGACCTGTTGATCGCCGTTGAATTTCGCGGCATGGGCGAGTGGCAGGAGATCAGCCGCAAACTGAGCGCAATTCCCGGCGTGGAAGAGCTGGAGGTGGCCGGCCTGTCGGCGCGCGGGGCGCGCGTGACCTTGCGCTATGCGGAAGGCGCCGAGCGTCTGGCCCAGAGCCTGTCGCAGCAAGGCCTGGGCTTGCGCAACGTGGCCGGCAAGTGGGTGCTTTCGCTGCAATAGAGGCTCGACGGCGCGAGGCGCCCGGGCCTAGCATTAAGGCGGTTTCGCATTCGACCGGGCGCGCGGCGCATAGCCGTGGCAGGCCCGTATCAACGCCTGGGGTGCTCTTGCTCGCGAATATCCCAAATGCCATCACGCTTGGGCGCGTCATGTCCGTGCCGGTACTGTTCTACCTGTTGATATCGGGGCGCAGTCTGGCGGCCTTTGTCGTGTTCGTGCTGGCCGGCCTCAGCGATGCCGTCGACGGCTATCTTGCCAAGCGCTTCGACTGGCGCAGCGAGCTTGGGGCCTATCTGGATCCGTTGGCCGACAAGCTGCTGATCGTCAGCATCTTTATCGCGCTCGGCGTGCGCAACGAACTGCCGCTTTGGCTGGTGATCGCCGTGGTCAGCCGCGATATTCTGATCGTCGTGGCGGTATTGCTGTCGTTGGTGCTCGATCAGCCGATCCCCATCAAGCCCCTGGCCATCAGCAAGATCAACACCGTGGCGCAAATCGTGCTTGCTGCCACCGTACTCGCCAACGACGCATTCGCGTTGCAGCTCGAGGCCTCGCGCTTGGCACTGGTGTGGATTACGGGAGCATTGACGCTGCTTTCGCTGGCGGCCTACCTGCGGGATTGGTTTATGCACATGACGGGCTATGAGACGGGCAAGGAGCCACCGGGCTAGAGGGCACTAGCCATGCCCGCGGCCGATGCGCGAAGGGGAGAGCAGGCAGGGTGGAGGTGTGTTCGCTACTCCTGGCCATGGGCCAACAGTGCGGCCAACCGGCAGGCCAACGGCGGGGCAAGCGCCCGACGGGGAGGCAAACATGAGCGCTGCCCCCGACCAGCTTGTTTTTGATCTGCCCCACCGCGCCGCCCTCGGCATCCAGGACTTCCTGGTCAGCGCCTCCAACCAGGCTGCAGCCGAGATGATCGATCGCTGGCCGCACTGGAGCGACCACGCGGTGCTGATGGTGGCACCGGCGGGGGCGGGCAAGACGCACCTCGCCAACGTCTGGCGCCTGAAGTCTGGTGCCGCGGTGCTGACCGGCGCGCACCTCGGGGAGGCCGACGTGCTGGCGGCCGCCGGAGCGCTGCTGATTGAGGATTTGCATGTAGGCATCGGTAGCGAGCGGGCTCTGTTCCACCTTCTCAACCTCGCGCGCGAGCATTCGCGCAGCATGCTGTTGACCTCCCGCCTTGCGCCCGGCGCCCTGGCTGTTGCGCTTCCCGATTTGCGCTCACGCTTGCGAGCCTTGCCGCTGATCGAGATCGCGCCGCCCGACGCGGCGTTGCTGCGGGCGGTCCTGGTCAAGCACTTTGCCGACCGTCAGCTCATGGTGGAGCCGCACGTGGTGGCTCATCTCGCACTGCACATGGAACAGTCGATGGAAGCGGCTGCCGCCATCGTAGCCGAGCTCGATCGGGCGGCCATGGCCTCCCATCGCCGGATAACACGCGGGCTGGTCGGGGAAATCCTGGCGCGGCAGCAGGGGCGGCTTAGCTAATTGCGGCCGCCCGTCATCAATCCTTCATTTCGGCTTTGCAAAATTGTATGATTGGCGCGGCAAGACCGGAGCAAACCGACCATCTTGTCTGCAGACTGAAGGATTGGCATGAGCTCGGCAAAACCCCGTCAACGGGAAAAGGAGCAAGCACTCGAGGCGGCTCCCCTGCCCTTCACAGCCCTTGGACCGGCACGCTTCTACAATCGTGAGCTGTCCTGGCTGCAGTTCAACCGGCGCGTGCTGGAAGAGGCGCGCAACGTCCGCCACCCGCTGCTGGAGCGGCTGCGCTTTCTGTCGATTTCCGCCTCCAATCTCGACGAGTTTTACATGGTCCGGGCCGCCGGGCTTTACGGCCAGGTCACCGCCGGCGTCGTGCAACCGAGCCAGGATGGCCTCACCCCCGCCCAGCAGCTCTCGGAGATCACACGCTTTGCTGGGGCCCTTGCGAGCGATCAGCAGGCCTGCTGGAACGCGCTCAAGGCCGAAATGGCGACGGCGGGCATCCACATTGTCGAGCCCAAGGACCTGCAGCCTCCCGACCGCGACTGGCTCGAGCGTCAGTTCCTGGCGCACCATCTTCCAATTCTGACGCCGATCGCCGTCGATCCCGCCCACCCTTTCCCGTTCATCCAAAATACGGGCCTCACCGTCGGGGTGGAGCTGCGGCGCGAGCGCGACAACAAGACCATGCACGCGCTTTTGCCGATCCCGGGGCAGCTTGCCCGTTTCGTGCGCCTGCCGGAACCGGCGGCAAGGGCGGAAGGCGACGAGCCGCCGCCGCACCGCTTTATCCGCATCGAATCGGTAATCGCCATGTTCCTGTCGCGCCTGTTTCCGGGCTTCCTGGCGCGCAGCCAGGGAGCCTTCCGGGTCCTGCGCGACAGCGACATCGAGGTCCAGGAAGAGGCCGAGGATCTGGTGGCGCTCTACGAGACGGCGCTCAAGCGCCGACGCCGCGGCAACGTGATCCGGCTCGAGATTGACGGGCAAATGCCGGCGCGCCTGCAGCGCTTCGTCGTGCAGGAACTCGAGCTCAGCGAGGATGCCATTTTCGTCAAGGAGGGCATGCTCGGCCTGGCCGATACTTCACAGCTCATCGTTTCCGAGCGGACCGATCTCGCCTTCAAGCCGCTCAACATCCGCTTCCCGGAGCGGATTCGCGAATTCAACGGCGACTGTTTCGCGGCCATCCGCAAGAAGGACATCGTGGTGCACCACCCCTATGAGTCCTTTGACGTCGTCGTGCAGCTGCTGCGGCAAGCCATGGCCGATCCCAACGTGCTGGCGATCAAGTGGACGCTTTACCGCACTTCGAAGGACAGCCCGATCGTGCAGGCGCTGAAGGAGGCCGCCGATCTCGGCAAGTCCGTCACCGCCGTTGTCGAATTAAAGGCACGCTTCGATGAGGCCGCCAATATCCGCTGGGCCCGCGATCTAGAGAGCGCCGGCGTGCACGTGGTCTACGGTTTCATTGAGCTCAAAACGCACGCCAAGCTCGGCTTGATCGTGCGTCGCGAAGGCGGCGAACTTGCCACCTACTGCAACATCGGCACCGGTAACTATCACCCCGTCAACGCCAAGATTTACAGCGATCTGTCGTTCTTTACCGCCGATCCCGTGGTCGGGCGGGACGTGACGCGCATTTTCAACTTCGTCACGGGCTATGCCGAGCCGGCCGAAATCGAGGTAATGGCGGTCTCCCCGAACGGCATTCGCGCCCGCATCCTCGACCACATTCGCGACGAGATTGGTCACGCCAAGGCGGGGCGACGGGCCGCGATCTGGATGAAGATGAACTCGCTGGTCGACGGCCAGATCATCGATGCGCTCTACGAGGCGAGCCAGGCCGGTGTCGAGATCGACCTGGTTGTGCGCGGCGTCTGCTGCCTCAGGCCGGGAATCGCCGGGCTCTCCGAGCACATTCGGGTCAAAAGCATCATCGGCCGCTTTTTGGAGCATGGGCGGGTCTATTGCTTCGGCGCCGGACATGGTTTGCCTGCGCCCAAGGCCCTGGTCTATATCAGCTCCGCGGACATGATGCCGCGCAACCTGGACCGTCGCGTCGAGGTTATGGTCCCGATCACCAACGCGACGGTACACGAACAAATCCTCGACCAAATCATGGTTGCCAACCTGAAGGACAATGAGCAAAGCTGGCGCGTCTTGGCCGATGGCACCTCCGAACGCATCCGGCCGGGTGCGGGCGAGGAACCTTTTAATGCGCACGAGTATTTCATGACCAACCCGAGTCTTTCCGGGCGCGGGCAGTCATTGAAGGATAGCTCACCGCGCCGGTTCAGCGTGGCCTAGAAGAAACGAGCTGGCAAAGGGCGCTAGGGCGTGACGCGCGACAACGCCGAATTTTGGCGCAGGGGTGAGCTTGAACCCATCGGCGTCGTTGATATCGGCTCCAATTCGGTACGGCTTGTCGTCTACGAAGGGGCGGTGCGAAGCCCAACCCCGATTTTTAACGAAAAGGTGCTGTGCGGCCTCGGCCGACAGGTTGCCTCCACCGGCCGCCTCGGTGCCGAGAGCGTCGAGCGCGCCTTGGCGGCCCTGGCGCGGTTTCGCGCCATCAACCGCATTCTGCGCGTCAAGAATGTGCGCGCCATCGCCACCGCCGCCTGCCGCGAGGCCGCCGACGGCCCCGATTTCATCGTGCGCGGCGAGGCGGTGCTGGGGGCCCCGATCCAAGTGCTGTCTGGCGAACGCGAGGCCGCACTGGCCGCGCAGGGCATCATGATGGGCTTCCGCGCCCCCGACGGCGTGGCCGGCGATCTCGGCGGCGGTAGCCTCGAGCTCATCGACATCAAGGTCGACACCTTGCGGCAGGCGGCCACGCTGCCGCTCGGCGGTTTGCGCTTGATCGACACCTCCGCTGGCCGGATCGACAGGGCCGTCGACCTGGTCGACGAGCAGGTCCAGCGCGTTCGCTGGCTGGAGGACGGGCACGATCGGGCCTTCTACGCGGTCGGCGGCGCCTGGCGGGCCATCGCCCGGCTGCACATGGAGGAAGTGGACTACCCCCTGCGTGTAATGCACGGCTATGCCATGCGGACCGAAGACGCAATCGCCTTCTGCGAGGATATCCGCAAGACAAAGCGGCTCTCGACGCTGTTGGGAATTGAGGACATTCCACGGCCGCGGCGCGAGGTGCTTCCATTCGGAGCGCTGGTGCTGGAGCGCCTATTGAAACGGCTGAAGCCGCGGGAGGTGCACTTCTCCGTTTTCGGCATTCGCGAGGGGCTGCTCTACAGCCTGTTGTCTGAAGGCGAGCGTCGCCGCGATCCGTTGCTGTCGTTTTGCGCCGACTACGCCCAGTTGCGCTCGCGCTCGGCCGAACACGCCGCGGAGCTTTGCACCTGGACCGATGCCCTGTTCGAACCGCCGGGCCCGAAGGAGACCGAGGAGGAGCGACGGCTGCGGCACGCCGCCTGCCTGTTGTCCGACATCAGTTGGCGCGCCCACCCCGACTACCGTGGCGAGCAGAGCCTCAACTTGATTGCCCATACCGCGCTTGGTGGCATCGATCACCCTGGCCGCGTGTTTTTGGCGCTCTCGATCTATTTCCGCCACATTGGCACCGCCGCCGACGCCAACGCCGACAGCCGGCTCTCGGACCGGCTCAAGGATCTGGTCAGCAAGAAGCAGTACCGGCGTGCCCGGATCATCGGAGCGGCGATCCGTGCCGCCCACATGCTGTCCATTGGCCGCCCGGGTATCGTCGATGAGACCGCCTTGTCCTACGAACGCGATCGCTTGGCGCTGACGCTGCCCAAATCCTATGCTGCACTGGACGGCGAGCGCCTGCGCCGCCGATTCGCCGTGTTGGCAAGCCTGCTGGAACGCGTCCCTGAGGTGCGCTTGGAGCCCTAAAGCGGGCACCACGGGGCTCCGAGCCGCCCGTTTCGACGCGGATCTCCCCCGCTGGCGCCGAGACCGCCCATAGATTGGCGCACGGACGCCATGATCCTATCTTAGGGTATTGAACGAGCTTGCTGGATGGGCTTTGTGATGGTCGAAGATCCCTACAAGGTGCTGGGCGTGCCGCGCACGGCAAGCGATGAAGAGGTCCGTCGGGCCTATCGCAAACTGGCGAAGGAACTGCATCCCGACCTCAATCCCGCCAACCAGGTCCAGGCCGAGGAACGCTTCAAGAAGGTATCGGCCGCCTACGAGATCGTTGGCGACCCGGACAAGCGCAAGCAGTACGATCGGGGCGAAATCGACGCCAACGGCGATCAGCGCCGCAGCTATCAACGCGCCCACGCCGGCGGCAGTCCGTTTGGCGGGCGGACGGCCGGTGCCCGACCGGGCGATGACTTCGGCTTCGGCGACATATTTTCCGATCTGTTCGGCTCGATGCGCGGTGGGCGTGGCGCCGATACGGCCTTCCGCATGCGCGGCCAGGACATCCGTTACACACTGGAGGTCGATTTTCTGGAGGCCGTCAACGGGGCGACCAAGCGCGTAACCATGCCCGAAGGCGGAGTGCTCGATCTCAATGTCCCCGAGGGTGTCACCGACGGCCAAATCTTGCGCCTGCGTGGCAAGGGTGGTGCCGCGAGCCGCGGCGGTGAGCCGGGCGACGCGCTGGTCGAGGTGCGCGTGCGCCCGCATCAACAGTTCAAGCGTTCGGGCGACGACGTCACGCTTGAACTGCCGATCACAATCGACGAAGCGGTGATCGGTGCCAAAGTCGAGGTTCCGACCATCTCCGGGCGCGTCCAACTCACGATCCCCAAGGGCACTAGCTCGGGCCGCGTCTTTCGCCTCAAGGGCAAGGGCGTTCGCAACAACGCCACCGGCAATACGGGTGACCAGCTCGTGACGGTGTACATCGTGCTTCCCGATAAGATCGACGACGAGCTCTCCTACTTTCTTTCCGAGTGGCGTTTGAAGCACCGCTACAATCCCGGCCGCTCGAGCTGAACCCAAGGGCAAGGTTCAAACCTCGTCACGCCCCTGTGACCGGCCTTTTTTGGCCGTCCGTTGACGCCATATCTCGCGCAGTACGGTGAACAAGCTCGACGTCTCGCCACAGCGCGAGGCTAAAGCAACACAAAGCAACGCGCTAAGGAACAGAAAATGAAAATGATTATCATTGGCGGGGTCCTGACGGCAGCGCTGCTCTTTGCCGTTGTGTCCTCGATCAGAGCCGACGGCCCGCGTTGGGTTGCTGGTGGTCTTTTGGCCGATGGTCCAAGCCTCGGAGGCCCGGCCCGCGGCAACGGCGCTTGATGTCGGCGCGAGCCCGCCCAGCCGAGTGCCGGCCAGGCCCGCCGCGGTGGGCGAGACCCTGGCCCGGGCCCTCCCGAGATTGGCGTTGCTCGAGCCTCGCCGCGCATGCCTTACTGTGCGCGCCCCGCGATAGGGGAGCGGTCGACGGCGAGGAGGGCAGCGATGCATTTCGGCCAATTCAACCTGATGGGCTACCGCACACCCGGCGCCAAGGCGCATGAGCTTTACGACAACGCCATCGAGCAGGTGAAGGTCGCCGAGGCCAACGGCTTTGAAATCGCCTGGTTCGCCGAGCACCACTTCTCCAACTATTGCGTCTGTCCCTCCCCGCTCATGATGCTGGCGCGGCTGGCGGGCGAGACCAAGCGCATCAAGCTCGGCTCTGCCGTGGTGGTGACGCCGCTCTACCAGCCCGTTCGGCTGATCTCCGAAGTCGGTATGGTGGATGCGCTGAGCCATGGCCGGCTGGTGCTGGGGGTGGGCAGCGGCTACCAGCCCTACGAGTTCGAACGCTTTGGGGAAGCGCTGGAGCACTCCGTGCCCAAGCTCTTCGAATTCATGGAGATGTTGGAGCTCGCCTTTAGCGGCGACACCTTCAGCTACCAGGGCAAATACTTCACGCTGCCCGAAACCCATATCGCCTCCCGGCCGTTTGCGCGGCTGCCGGAAATTTGGGTCGCCGGCGACAATGCCCAGTTGCACCAAATGGCGGCCCGCAAGGGTTGGACGGTAATGCTGACGCCGCGCCATGCCAGCATCCCCCAGCTGCTCGACATGCGCCGCCGTCTTGCCGACATCTATGCCTCTGAGGGTCTTGATCGCTCGCGCGTGGCCATTGCGCCCTTGCGCCATGTCTGCATCACCACTGCCAAGGCCGAGGCGCAAGACTTCATTGACAATGTTCGCCATCAGATTCGGCTCTCACAGAGCCTGCGCTTCCGCGAGGAGCTCATCGACGGCACCATGCTGGTCGAGAAGCCTTACAAGAACGAACCCCCCATGGCAGAGCTCGCGCAAAATGTTTTGGTCGGCGATGCTGAAACCGTCGCCGAGCGCTTAGTCGCCCTCGTGCGCGCGGCGCGCCCCAAGCACATGCTGCTGCACTTTCAGGCTGGCGCCTCACCGCAAAAGACGGCGTTGCGGTCTATCGAAGCGTTCGCGGAGCGGGTGCGGCCGATGCTGGAAAAGGCGCTGGGACCGCTCGACCGCCTCGGCATCGAAGAGGCGGCTTGAGCGGACGGTTGCTCGTGCCGAAGGCACGGAGGAGAGCTCGTGCCGAAGGCACGGAGGAGAGCTCGTGCCGAAGGCACGGAGGAGTGGTGGAAGGCGCGAGATCTCCCAGCCTGCGAGCCGGCACCCCCGCCGGAGCGAGCCCTTGAGCTTCCTTTAGCGCCGGGAAGGTCTTTGCCCGCTTGGCTCAGGACGGCACGGGAGCGGCCTCGGCCAGCAATTTTTCGCGCTTCAGCTCGCGCCAGAAGTCGGCCGGGATCGGCGCCGACATACGCGCCACATTCTCGCGCACTTCGGCGGGCTTGAGCGCCCCCGCGACAATTGAGGCAAGACGCGAATGGGCCAACGGAAACCTGAGCGCCGCCGTCGTGAGATCGACGTTGTGGCGCTGGCAAACGGCCTCGATGCGACCCACTTTCTCGAGGATCGGCGCCGGTGCCGGCTGGTAGTCGTAGGTGGCACCCGTGCGCGCCCCCGTGGCCAGAATCCCGGAATTGAGCGGCGCCGCCAGCAGGATCGACATGTTCTTCTGCTCGCACAGCGGCAGCAGCTCATCGAGCGCCCCCTGCTCCAAGAGGGTGTAGCGGCCGGCCAGCATGATACAGTCGAGATCGGCCTCGCGCGCAAAGCGCAGGCTCATCGCCGTCTCGTTGAGGCCGACGCCGATGGCCCTGATGACGCCAGCGCAGCGCAGCTCGACCAGGGCAGGATAGCTGCCGGCCAACGCTTCGGCAAAGCGCCGATCGGCCTCGGCCTGGCTGCCGTGTGTGTGCACATCGGCGTCGTGAATCAAGGCGATGTCGATGCGCGCCAGCCCCAAGCGCAACAGCGACTGTTCGAGCGAGCGCAAGGTGCCGTCGCGACTGTAATCGAAGGTTGCCTTGAAAGGCAGGCCACCGGCCCGCCAGCCCTCCACACGCTCGCCCGGCCGCAGCGGGGTCATCCAGCGGCCGACCTTGGTCGACAGCACGTAGTCGTCACGCGGGTGCGGGCGCAGGGCATAGCCGAACATGAGCTCGCTGCGCCCATAGCCGTAGTAGGGAGAGGTGTCGAAATAACGAATGCCGCCGTCGAAGGCGGCGGCCAGCGCTTCGGTGCCCTGCTGGTCGCTGAGGGCAAAGCGAAAGCCGCCGATCGGGGCCCCGCCGAACCCCAGGGCGCTCGTCATCACCGACGTGCCGCCCACGCGACGCCGCTCGAACGCCATGCTGGTCATCCCTTGCACTCCTGCTTGGCAGCGGCGCTGGCCCTTAAGGCGCCGGTTCGCTGGATGGTTGCGGGCCGACGCCCGGCTGTCAACTCGCCGCCACCGCTGCGATCAATGCCGCCAGTCGCGCGATGCCGCTGTCGATCTGGGCCTCGGTAGCCAGCGAGTAACTCAGGCGCAAGTGGTCGTGGCCGCTGCGATCGAAATAGAAGGCGGCACCCGGTACGAAGGCCACCCCGGCCTCGTCCACGGCGCGCCCCAACAGAGCGCCGCTATCCTGGCCCTTGGGAAGCCGCAGCCAAACGAACAACCCGCCCTTGGGTTCGCTCCAATGGCAGCCGCTCGGCATGTGGCGCGCAAGCGCGGCCAACATACGGTCGCGTCGGCGTCGATAGTGTGCGCGGGCCATGGCAACTTGCCGGTCGTAAACCGTCTCGGCCAGGCGGTGCATCACCATTTGATTGAGGGTGGCGCTGTTGAGGTCGGAGGCCTGTTTGACGAGCACCAGGCGGCGGATCAAGGCCCGCGGCCCGGCAATCCAGCCGACCCGCAAACCGGGAGAGAGCGTCTTGGAGAAGGTGCCGCAATAAATCGTGCGCGCGGCTTCGATGCTGCCGCAGCGTGCCACATCCAGAGCCAGGATCGATGGCGTGGGCACACACGCAAAGTTGAGCGCGCTGTAGGCCGCATCTTCGACAATCGGCATGTCGAGGTGCCCGGCCAGATCGAGCAGGCCCGCGCGCGCGGCAACCGACAGCGTCTCGCCCGTGGGATTGGCGAAATCGGATACCACGTAGGCGAGCTTGACGGAGCCGCCGTTTTCCGCCGCTGCCGTACGGTAGGAGTCGGGCGTCCGGTTTCCCTGCTCGGGGCGCAGCTCGCCGTAGCGCGGCTCGTAGGCGGCGAAGGCTTGGAGGGCACCAAGGTAGGTGGGCGTCCCCACCAGCGCAGTATCGCCCGGCGAGATGAGCAGCCGGGCCAGGAACTCCAAGGCCTGCTGCGAGCCGCTGGTGATGACGATATTTTCCGGCGTACAAGGAACGCCGCGCCGACCCATGTCGCGGGCAATCCACTGCCGCAGCGGCGCATAGCCCTCGCTCAGAGAGTACTGCAGCCCCGCCCCGGCGGCGGTTGGATGCGACAGCACGTCGGCGTAGACGGCAGCGATTTCGTTGACGGGAAACAACGCTGGATCGGGGATGCCGCCGGCGAAGGAGACAACGTTGGGACGCTCCAACACCTTGAGGAGCTCACGGATCTCGGAAGCGACCATGCGCTGGGCGCGCCCCGCATAGCGCGGCTCCCACTCGCTCGCTTGGGCAGCGATCGTCATCGTTGGCTCCTGGGAGTGCTCTTTGGCCAGGAGGCAATTATGTCAGTAATACTGACCTATTAGCAAGATGGTAAATAACACATTGAAAAAACACCAGATTACCTAGCTTGGTGGCGTTGCGCCCGTTCATCGGCTGGCGATGCCGAATTCCGAAAAGGGCAAAAACGCAACCGGGTCGCCCCACTTCACCTCGACCACATCTTCGGGGATTTCGATCAAGCCGTCGGCGGCGCGCAACCCAGAGATCAAGCCCGAGCCATCGCGCGGAAACTTGCTAACTGCCCAGCCCCCTGAGTCCGGCACGAGCGTGCCACGCCAGAACTCGCGCCGTCCCAGTTTGCGATTGGGAAAGGCGAAGTGGGCCGGCAAGCTAAAGCGACGCGGCTCGGGCCATGCCGCGCCGCCCAAGCGTCGCAACATCGGCCACACATAAAGCAAAAAGCAGACGAACACAGCAACCGGGTTGCCCGGTAGACCGACCACGATGGCATCGCCGATTTGCCCGAAACTCATGGGCCGCCCGGGCTTGATGGCAAGCTGCCAGATGTGGCGCTTGCCCAGGGTCGCAAGCGCCGTTGCCAGGTGGTCTTCCTCGCCCCGGCTAGCGCCCCCCGAGGTGATGATCACGTCGTAGGCCACAGCCGTCTCGGCCAGCCGGCGCCGGACGATCTCGGCATCGTCGGGCAACACGCCGAGATCGACGACCGCCGCACCCGCCCCGGCAATCAGACCCACCAGCATGGGCGTGTTGGCATCGTAAACCTGTCCCGACCGCAGCGCGCTCCCCGGCCGCACGATCTCATCGCCACTGGCGAGGATGGCGACCTTAAGCCGCCCATAACAGGCAACCTCCGCCATTCCCAGGGCGGCGAGTGCCGCCAGGTCCTGCGGCCGCAGTAGCGATCCCGCGCCGAGCACCGTCTCTCCGGCTTCGACGTCTTCACCAGCCCTGCGCACATTGGCCGTTGGCTTGAGGCCGCCGGGGATGCTCACAACGGCGCGGCCATTCTCCTGGCGCGCCGGCGCGTCTTCCTGCATCGCCACGGTATCGTGGCCGGCAGGCATGACGGCACCGGTGAAGATCCGCACCGCGGTGCCCGGCGGGGGCGCGCCATGCAGCGGATGACCCGCCGCGGCCCGCCCGCCGAGCGCCAATGTCGCGCCGACGTCTCTGCGATAGTCGGCGGCGGCGAAGGAGTAGCCGTCGACGGCGGCATTGGTGTGCGCGGGCACGTTCTCGGAGGCGATGGCCGGTTCGGCAAGGATCCGGTTTGCGGCATCCGCGAGCCGCACGCGCTCAACTCCAACGATCGGTCGCACCCGGTCGCGCAAGATCGCCAGCGCCTCCGCATGGCGCAGGCGGGGCCGGTCGCTCAGAAAACAGTCGTCGAGGAGCTTCTTGTCCATGCCGTCGTGCCGGCGTTTTGCTTCGTTGCAGCCGCCGCCTAGTTCTGCCGCCGCGCAATCTAACCAAAAAGACGGCCGCGAGCTATGCGCGGTGTGGGCGGCAGGACGGATTGGGGCCTGGCACGGGTGCGCGCGCCTCAAAAGATCAGTCCTGGATGGGTGATCTCGTCGAGCGGCCAGATCGGACGCTGGACTTTGCTGTAGGGCACGCGGCGATAGTCGCGCGCCAACGGCGCATCGCTATCGGCATAGATCACCTTTTGCGCAATCGGCCCGAAAGCGGCCATGAAATGATTGGTGGACTTGAGAACCAAAATCCGCTTCTCCGCGGGATCGATGCCAAGGTTGCTGAAGAGCTCAAGACCCAAGGCTTGCGTGCGGTTGCTGATAAGCACGACGTCGATGTCGCCGATGCGTACCGCGGCACAATCGCCAAGGGGAACCTTAGTGGGACCAAAGCTTTGCCAACCATCCCTGGCAAGCCCCCTGACGGTCACCTCGGCATCGAACGGTTGGCCGGAGGCCGGCCCGGTCTTGCCGCCCAGGCGCAGCGCAAAGGTGGCGCCCACCCCGGCATCGAAGCAGAGCTTGACGGCCACCGGGTCCCAAATCGGTCCGAGGCCCGTGTTGGCCGCGTTGTTCGCAACCAGCGCCCGCAAAATGCTGGTGTTGTCGGACGGGGCCCCGCCGCCGGCGTTGTCGGCGGGCTCGGCGATGACGACGGGTCCGGCGTGTTGGGCGCGCGCGGTCGCGATCGCCGCCTCGATATCGAGGTAGTCCGGCATGGTCTTACCGCGCATCGCCACCAATTCCTCGCCCAGCTCTTGCGCCAGCGCATTGGCCTTGTCCTTATCGCCGTTGGCGATCACGAGCACGCGGCCGGAAAGTTCAGGGACATCGGCATAGGGAAAGCAGTGGCAGATCGAGATGGAAAGAATACCATTCCTACCCTCCAGCGCTTTGACCTTGTCGACGAACCGCCGCATCAGCGGCAGCGTCGTGGGATAGCTTTGGATCTGGCGGCAATCGTAGACCGACATGACCGGCTCAATTTCGCCGCGCAAGGTCGCCAGCATGAGATCGAGCACCTCCTCGGCGCGTTCGACCACGTCTGTGTGCGGAAACTCTTTATAAAGAACGATAATGTCGGAGAGCTCGACGCGCTTGCGCGTCAGATGGCAATGCGGATCGAGCTCGACACCGATTACGCAATGGCTCGGAACGATCTCGCGCACGCGCGCAAGTATGTCCGCCTCCACGTCGTCGTAACCGTAGGCGACCATGGCCCCGTGCAGGCCCAGCAAGACGCCGTCGACCGGCAACGCACTTTTGAGTTGGGTGAGGATTTCGTCGCGCATGGTCTCGTAGTCTTGGCGGTTGGTGGTTCCCGCCGGGCTGGCGGCAAAGCAGCTACCCTCGATCAGGCTAAAGCCGTCCTTGGCCGCGCGCCTGCGGGCGATGAACAATGGCGCCGTACACATGCGCGGGGCATCGGTGGGATGCTCACCCGGGCGCAGGAAAACGCTCTCCTGGTAAGAAGCAAGGCTGGTGGGTAGCGGCGAAAAGGTGTTGGTCTCGGTGGCAAGCGTCGCCGTGAAGATGCGCATTTTTGCTTTCCCTCAGCCTGGACGGAGGTCGGACGCTCCTTGTTGGGACATCGCAAAGCCCACCGTCAAGGGCGGCAGGCCCGCCGGGGCTTGGAGGGTCGCTGCGGCAACCGCGCAACGGCGGACGGGTTGCACGGCCTGCCGATCCCGCCCGGCCAACGACGCCTGCCTTTACCAAGGGCCTGAGCGGGCGCCGAGCGGGTGGCACCGTGGACACGGGGAAGGCACGGCCGCTGCGCCAATCTCCCTCCTTCTCGCGTTTTTGCTCGCCGCGGTTGCGTGGGCGCTGATAAAACGGCGGCCGGCGCCCGACCAAAGCCCATGGACCACGCGTGAGCAAGCCCGCCCCGACCGCCACCCCGCCAGCCGGCATCAGCAAGGCCGAGGCCATCCGTCGGGCGATGACGCTGCATCGCAGCGGCAAGCTCGAGGAGGCGGCGCGACTTTATCGCGCCGTTCTCGCGGCCGCGCCCAACGACTTTGATGCCCTGCATCTTTTGGGGGTCCTGTTGAGCGCGCGGCGGCAGTCGGCCGAGGGCATCGAGCTCATCAAACGCGCGCTCGCGCTGCAGCCCGATTTCGCCGGCGCGCACAACAATTTGGGCACGGCGCTGCTCGCGGCAAAACAACCGGCAGCCGCGCTCGCAAGCTTTCAACGCGCCGTCGAACTCAAGGCCAATTTCGCCGAAGCGCACAGCAACCTCGGCAATGCGCTGGCCGACCTGGACCGTCGCGAGGAGGCCGTCGCCAGCCATCGGCAAGCCATTGCCCTCAAACCCGACTACGCGGAAGCCTACAACAATTTGGGCAACGTCCTCATTGCGCTCGGGCGTTTTGATGAGGCGGCCGAGGCCTGCCAGCGCGCCCTAACGATCAGACCGAACTATGCCAAAGCGCATAACAATCTGGCCACGGCTCGTGCCCGACAACGGCGCGACGAAGAGGCGATCGTTGCCTTTGGCCAGGCGATTGCCGCCAACCCCGATTTCGCCGAGGCCTATCGCGGCCTCGGCAACGCGCTGTTGGCGCTGCGGCGCGACGAGGAAGCCGTCGAGGCCCTCGAGCGCGCCATCAGGCTGAGGCCCGATGATGTCGACGCACACCTTAGTCTCGCCAGCGCCTTGGGTGCGCGGCGGCAAATGGACGGGGCCGCCGCCGCCTGTCGGCGCGCCATTGCCTTGCAACCCGACAACGCGGCCGCCCACTATAACCTTGGCAATGCCTTGGCCACCGCCGGCGACCTCGGCGCTGCCGCCGCCAGCTACCGCCTCGCCAGCGCAGCCATGGCGGAGGACTGCCGCGCCCTGTTGCAGTACGTGCAGGTGTCCAACCAAATGTGTGCCTGGCGTCAAGCGGCGCCGCACTCGGAGGCGCTGCTAGTACGAGCGCGGCAGGAAAGCTTTAATGCTTTGCCCTTTCCCATCCTGGCCGTCGCCGATGATCCCGCCCTGCAGCACGCGGCGGCGCGAGCCTTTGTCCGGCACAGCATTGGCAGCGGTTATCCCGCGCTATGGAACGGCGAGAGCTACCAGCACCAGCGGATCAAACTGGCATATTTCTTCTGCGGTGTCGGCGAGCACTCCGGCGCGCGTCTGATCGTCGACCTGATGGAACGGCACGACCGCGCTCAATTCGAGGTGTTCGCCGTCTCGTTTGGACCCGACGACAACAGCGCGCTGCAGCGCAGGATGGCTCAGGCCTGTGATCACGTCATCGACGTGCGCCAACTTGCCGATGCGGACATTGCCCAAAGGTTGCGCGCGCTCGAGATCGACGTCGTCATCGATCTCGATGGGCACACGGAGGCAGGCCGCAGCCGGGCTCTGGCCTGGCGCCCCGTTCCAGCGCAAGTAGCCTACCTCGGCTACCCGGCGACGATGGGCGCCGATTTCATCGATTATGCCATCGTCGACCGCACCGTCGTGCCCGAGGAGCAGCAGCCGTGCTTCAGCGAAAAGCTGATTTACTTGCCCGATTGCTTCCAAGTCAGCGATAGCAAGCGGCCGACGCCGGCCGCCGCGCCGCAACGCGCCAGGCTGGGTTTGCCCGACCATGTCCTGGTGTTTTGCTGTTTCAACAACAGCTACAAGATTACGGCGGCGTTCTTCGACGCCTGGATGCGACTGCTCGCCGCCGTGCCGGGCAGTGTGCTTTGGCTGGTTGCCGACAATCGTTGGGTTGAGGCCAATCTTAAGGACGAGGCGCGCCGAGCCGGCATCGACCCGGCGCGCCTGATCTTTGCCCCACAACTCGATGATCCGAGCGAGCTT
>DASTMQ010000518.1:0-6553 GCA_035714005.1 Hyphomicrobiaceae bacterium | reverse complement strand
CCGCTGGGGCCAAAATAGGCTGCCGTTTGCGCGCTGGTCAGCAAGAGCCTGATGTAATCTTCCTCTTTATCCGCCCAATTGAGCGGGATCCAAACGCTTCGCGGCCAAAACCCCCAGGATCGTCCTCCCACGGCGGCGACTATGGACCGGCTCGAGCCATAGGTTTCAACCCCGGTCACCTGGCCAATCAGCACCCCGTCGGAGGTGAAGATCGGCAGCCCGACCAGTCTTGCATCGGCCAGAGAGGCGTCGATGTCGGCGACAGCAGGGGTGGCCGTGGCGGCCACGATGGCCACGACAGCAGCATGGAGTAATTTCATGGCCAGCCTCCGAACCGTCTTTGCGTGCCGTGGGCGCCCGGCCTCAGCCGTTGCTGGGCCCGCGGCAGACATCTGGCGGCGGGCTCGCACGTGCGCCGCGACTGGGAAAACAGTGTGTTCGGCGAAGGCAGCGTCCCGCCATCGGGGAGAAACCTTAGATCGGAGCGGGCGGCCATTGACGTCCGCCGCCGATCAGCGTCCGGGGCTTGAGAGGGCGATGGCGAAGGAATGCTCCCCCGGGCGCCTGGCGCGGGGTAACGGGGCATGTCAGGTCGCTTAGGGGACGCCGGCTTGCCCCTGACAGCGGGGGAGCCGGTGTTGTCCCGGGATCGACCGACCCCGCAGGTGCTCGGGGGCCGGGGCGGCCTTGGCGTTTTCTGGCCGCGGCTTGTTTGCCAACCCTAAAGGCGGACGAACGACTTGTCCTTATTGGCGGCGACAAAACCGTTAAAGGTTTCGTTGATCTGGTTCCAGGATTTGAGCGTCTTCATCGTCTCGAGCCAGCGCGTAATGTTGGGATAAACGGAAAGATCGCAGCCGATCAGCTCGCCGATCGAAACCAAGGAGGCGCCGAAATAGTCGGCGATGGTGAGTTGGTCGCCGCAAATGTAGCGGTTGCGGGGTCCGATCCAATGATCATTGAGGACCTGCAGCCAGTTCTTGGCGCCTTGCTGGCCCCAGGCGATGGTGCCGGCGTGCGCCTCGCCGCTGCGCCGCTGGTGGTGGGGAAAGAGCTGCGGATAGACCAGCCCATAACCAAAATCCCGATAGAACTGGGTATTGAGCCAGTCCATGGCCTCGTTGACCTTGGCGCGTTTTTTCACGTCCTTCGGGTAGGAGGGCAAATCATACTTTTCGGCGAGATACTTCAAGATTGCCGAACTCTCGGTCAGCCGAAGATCGCCGTCTTCGAGCATTGGCACCATTCGGTTGGGGTTACGCGAGGCGTAGGGTTCCTGGTAGTGAGCACCTTGCAGGATGTCGACCACCTCCTCCTCGCAAGCGATGCCGTTTTCGGCAAGCAGCAGCCGAACCGGCCGCGTCGCGGTCGAAACCGGATGCATATAAAGTTTCATGACAACCTCCCTTGCCTAAACCGCTGCGCGATGACTTGGTGGCGGAGGATAGCGAAGGCGTCGGTGAGCGGCAACGGCGCGAGGTTCCGGTCTCATCGCCATCACGATCCCGACGGAGCGCCCCCTATCACGTCTGCCTCACCGTGGCCGGCGCGATGCGGGACGCCAAGGTGACGGCATCTTCGCTGCAGACGCTGGTCCTCCCCGTGAGCGTTGCGCTGGCGCTCGCGGGCTCCTCATCGCCTCGATCCGTCCGCTGCGGCGCCCGTTCCAGCTTTGCTCGGGCGTCCGCATGGTCTATCAACCCCAGCGGTCGGCGAAAGAGCCTGAGAGCGTGCACAAGCAATGAAGCAGGAAGCTTTCCATAGCCCGAAGTCGCGACGACAACGCGTCAATGACCCCGATGGGACCAAGCGCGACATCATCGATGTCGCGACGGAGGAGTTTTCCGGCAAGGGCTTCAGCGGTGCACGGGTCGACAATATTGCCGCCCGCACCAAGACCAGCAAGCGCATGATTTATTACTATTTCGGGGGTAAGGAAGGCCTCTACATTGCCGTCTTGGAGGCGGCCTACCGCCGTATCCGCACCGTCGAAGCAACCCTCGAGCTCGAGACGCAAAGGCCCGAACAGGCCCTGCGGGCGCTGATCGCATTCACCTTCGACTACCAGAACGCCCATCCCGAATTCGTGCGCCTGGTCATGAACGAGAACATCATGAACGGGGCCTATCTCGCGCGGTCGAAGGCAATTCAGCGGCTCAACGTGACGGCCATCGACACGTTGCGCGATCTGCTGGCGCGCGGGCAGCGGGAGGGTTTGTTCCGGCACGATGTCGACCCTGTCGATCTGCACATGTCGATCAGCGCCTTGTGCATTTTCAACGTCGCAAACCGCGCGACGTTCTCCACCATCTTCAAGCGGGACATGGCCTCGTCGAGGGCATTGGCCGCGCGCCGTGCCCAGGTCGTCGATACCATTCTGCGCTACGTTAAGCGCTGATCCTGGCTGGCGTCGGACATACGCGGCAATTGCCACGTTTGACAATACGAACCAGTTCGTACATTTTTGGCAAAAGCGCGACAGCCGCGCCAGACCCAGCAAGCGCGCAACGAAGCGCAACGGAGGACACCAGGATGCATGTCATCGATCGCCGGTCGCTTGTCGTCGGTGGGGTATCGATGCTTGCGGCGGGCGCCTGGCAGGGTGCCGAGGCGCAGGCCAAGCCGAAACTGCGGCTTTCCGTGGCTTTTCCCGAAACCGATCTTCGCGCCGAAGCCTACAAGGCATTGGCGGCGGCGATGCAGGACGACTTCGACCTGGAGCCATACTGGAGCAACACGCTTTTCAAGCAGGGTACCGAGCTGGTGGCGCTGCAGCGCGACAATCTCGAGGTTTGCAACCTGGCACCCGCCGATATTTCCAAGCAAATTCCGGCCTGGTCGCTGCTGACCTCCGCCTACCTTTTCCGCGACTACGAGCATCTGAAAAAGACCTTCGCCAGCGATGTCGGCCAGGAGTTCGTGAAATTGGCCCGCGAGCAGGTGGGCATCGAAGTGATCCGCCCGGTCTACTTCGGTGCGCGCCAGGTCAATTTAAAGCCGGCGAAGAAGATCAGCACGCCCGCGGACTTGGCGGGCAGCAAGCTCAGAATGCCGCCGGGCGAGTTCTGGCAGTTCCTTGGCGAGTCGATCGGCGCCAACCCGACGCCGGTGGCCTTTGCGGAACTTTATACGGCCCTGCAATCGGGTGCGGTCGACGGCCAGGACAATCCGCTGGTGACGGCCCGCAATATGAAGTTTCATGAGGTGACGACGCAGTTCGTTCTCACCAGCCATGTGATCGGCTACGACGTCCTATCCGTGTCCAAGAAGGCCTGGGCAAATCTGAGCGCGGCGCAGCAAGCCAAGTTTCGCGCCGAGGCCGACAAGATCTTTGATGCGAATGCGGCCAAATACGACGCGCAGGAGAAGGACGCGATCGAATTCTTCAAGCAGCAGGGCAAGCAGGTCTATACCCCCGACCAGGACGCCTTCCGCACCTTCGCGCAGAAGAAGTATCTCGACAAGTACGCCAACGATTGGCCGAAGGGCGCCATTGAGAAGATCAACGCCATAAAATAGCGCTATCCCGAGGCGGGCGATGGCCTGGCGAGCCTCGGGCCGCTTGCTTGAATGCGGAGACAGTGGTGACGCGGGAGACGACCGGCCGAATGCTTGCCGGCGCGCGCTGGTTGCGCCGACGGGCAGAAAATTTTGCCGCGCTGCTGCTGTTGGCGATGTTCCTGTGCTTTATTCTGCAGATCGTCACACGCTACGTCTTCAACTATCCGCTGGGCTGGACCGACGAAGCCAGCGTCGTGTGCTGGATTTGGTGCACCTTGTGGGGTGCCGTCTTCGTCTTACGCGAGAAAGATGAGGTCCGTTTCGACATCATCTACAGCACGGCGAGCGCTAGGACGCGGTGCGTCTTGACGGTCATCACCGGCCTTGCGGCGATGGTGCTGTTCGGCATCGCCTTACCGGCTGTCATCGCCTATGTGACCTTCCTTAAGGTCGAGCGCACGGCCTATCTGGGGGTTCGCCTCGACTACGTCTACTCGATCTATGTGCTGTTTTCGGTCGGGGTGATCGTCCGCTATGCCGGTCTGACCTGGCGCGCCCTGCGCGGCCAACCGCCCGATATCCAGATCGGCAGCGGATCGGCCCTGTGAACAGCCCTTTTGCGATCTCAATTTGCGCCATTCTCGCCTTTGGCCTGTTGGGATTGCCGATCGGCTATTCCATGATCGCCGGCTCGATCCTCTATCTGTTGCTGGCCAACCTCGATCTCGGAACCTCGGCCGAGCAAATACTCAACGGGCTTTACAACAGCTACGTGCTGCTTGCCGTGCCGCTGTTTTTGTTTTCCGCCGAGCTGATGAACGTCAGCAAAATGACGGACCACCTGTTGCGCTTCTGCGACATGCTGGTGGGCCGGTTTCGCGGCGGTCTCGGTCATATCAACATCGCCCAGAGCATCATCTTTGCGGGCATGTCGGGCTCGGCGATTGCCGACCTTGCCGCCACCGGCCGCATCAGCATCGACATGATGACGCGCAATGGGCGCTATCCGCTGAGTTATGCGGCGGCCATCACCGCGGCTTCCGCCGTGATCGGGCCGATCATTCCGCCATCGATCCCCATGGTGCTCTACGCGCTCGTTTCGGATGCCTCCGTTGGCTACCTTTTTCTCGGCGGCGTTGTGCCCGGACTGCTGATGGCGATTGCGCAAATGGGCATCAATACGCTGATGGCGCACCGTCACAACTTCCCCGTTGAGGAGCCGATACCGGTGCGCGAATGGCCAGCGATCACGGCAACGGCCATGCCCGCGCTGTTGATGCCCGTTATTCTCCTCGGCGGCATCTACAGCGGCATCATGACGCCGACCGAGGCGGCGGCGGTCGCCGCGGCTTACGCCTTTCTGGTGGCCGTGCTCTGGTATCGCAACATCAGCGCACGCGACACCTATCTGGCGGTGCTCAACAGCGCCCGCTCAACGGCGTCCATCGGCATGCTGATCGCCGGTGCCCTGGTTTTCAACTACGTGGTGACGATCGAGCAAATTCCCTTGACCGTTAAAGGCCTGCTGGCGGGCTACGATCTTTCCGCCAGCATGTTTCTGGTTTGGGTGAATGTCATCCTGCTGGTGCTGGGCTGCCTGCTCGAGGGTAGCACCATCATTCTGGTAATCCTGCCGATCTTCATTCCGACCGCCAAGGCGCTGGGCATCGATCTGGTGCATTTCGGCGTACTCGCCGTGTTTAACATTATGATCGGTCTCATCACGCCGCCCTATGGCTTGCTGCTGTTCATCATCTCGGCGATCTCGGGTGCGCCGCTGCGCACGATCATCCGTGATACCATGCCCTTCGTCTGGGCGATGATCATTGCGCTCGCGATCATCACCTTCGTGCCGGAGAGTGTGCTCTGGTTGCCGCGGCTGTTGGGCTACAAGGGCTAGCGCGAGGATAAGCGCGCATAAGGGTGCCTTCAGTGGCCAGGACGTTGGCAAGGACGTTGCCAAGGACGTTGCCAAGGACGTTGCAGATGGTCACCGCATGCATCGCCGTCTCGCGGCGAACAAAGGGCTTGTCGAGGCCGCCAGGGTCTCAACCGGGAGCGCGTGCGCCAGCTGACCACCAGGAGGTGGAGCCATGAAAACCTCAATCGCCACGGTATCATTGAGTGGAAGTCTGAGCGAAAAACTGGAAGCGATAGCGGCCGCCAAATTCGATGCGGTCGAAATCTTCGAAAACGACCTCATCACCTTCAACGGTACACCCGCCGATGTCCGCAAGGCCGTCAAAAGCTTGGGCCTCGACATCGTCACGCTCCAGCCTTTCCGCGATTTTGAAGGCGCGCCGGCCTCCCAGCGCGCCCGCGTGTTTGCGCGCGCCGAGCGCAAGTTCGATGTGATGGGCGAGCTTGGCTGCGACCTGTTGATGATATGCAGCAATGTCGCGGCCGATAGCCTCGGCGGTATCGACCGCGCGGCCGCCGACCTGCATGAGCTCGGAGAGAGGGCGGCCAAACGCGGATTGCGCGTGGCCTTCGAGGCCCTTGCCTGGGGCAAGCACATCAATGACTACCGCGACGCCTGGGAAGCCGTTCGCCGCGCCAATCATCCAGCCGTCGGCCTGGTGCTCGATAGCTTCCACATCTTGGTGCGCAAGACGGATTTGAGCGCCATCCGCGCGATCCCGCGCGACAGAATTTTCCTGGTGCAAATGGCGGACGCGCCGCTGTTGCAAATGGACTATTTGTCGTGGAGCCGGCACTACCGAAACTTTCCGGGTCAGGGCGACCTGCCGCTCATCGATTTCATGGAAGCGTTGGCCGCCACGGGGTACGATGGTCCTCTATCTCTGGAGATATTCAACGATCAGTTCCGGGCCGGCTCCGCCCGCAGCGTTGCCGTCGATGGGCATCGATCACTGCTGTTTCTCCTCGACCAGTTGGCGAGCAAGCATGCTGCGCTCGTCGCCGCGACCAGGAAGCTGCCGGCCCGGTCAAAGGCGCTCGGCACCGAGTTCGTCGAATTTGCCGTTGATGATGTCAGTGCCCCCAAGCTTGAAGGCGTGCTGTCGAGCCTTGGCTTTCGCCGCGCCGGTCG
>DASTMQ010000517.1:0-5901 GCA_035714005.1 Hyphomicrobiaceae bacterium | reverse complement strand
AAGCCGACGACGGCGGACAGGATACCCGAAACGAGGCCGAGGGCCGCCATGGTGGGCGCGGGATGGTGACGCCAAGATTTGAGGGATGGCACGGGGTTTTCTAGTCCTTGCGAGCCGGGTGAGCGGGCCAACTGAACGGGGCCCAGTGAACGAGTTCAGTGCAGGAGGTCAGTGAACGGGCCCAGCGGCCCGGTTAAGGCGACGGGGCTCGATAGCTACACATTCGGCCGAAGGTAAGACAACAAGCGGTTTCTGGCCTCGGGCATGGCGAGGTCGCGGGGCCGCAGCACGCGCGCCAGCAGGAAATGCTCGGTCAGGGCCAGCCCGGCGGCCACGTCGGCGGCCGTGACGCCTTCGGGCGCGGGCCCCAGCAGGAACGGGGGCAGCGCCAGCAGCCGCGCCTGGTAGGGCTCTCCCGCCGCGGCGGACACCGCCCGTCCCGACTTGGGCGACACGTAGCTGAGGTTGGTCTTGACCCCGGTGGCCGCACAGGTCGTCAAATCGAGGCCGAAGCCCAGTTCCTCGAGCAGCGCCAGCTCCCAGCGCACGAGCAGCGCCGGCCACACCTCCCGCTCGTCGAGGTAGCCCAGCACGAACAAGGTGACCTCGAACAGGTTGGGGTGTGGATCGCGCTCGGGCAGCAGGCGGGCCAGCGCGGCGATGGAGGTGAGCGCGGCAAGGGCGGCGGCGTCGTCGAGCACCAGCGCCGCGTAGCTTTTGCGCAACTCCAAGGCGAAGTGGCCGAGGTTGTCGGCAATGCGCGCCTTCCAGCTCGCCTCAACGTGGTTGCCGATCTGCAGAATGGGGCGCAGCTTGCGCGAGCGACCGCCGTGCACGAGGCCCAGGTGACGCCCGTTGCGGCGCGTGAAGAGCTCAAGCACGGCGCCGGTCTCGCCGTGCGGCCGCACGCTGAGGATCATGCCTTCATCCGACCATTCCATGGCGGGGCTTTCTGCCGGCGGGCTCTACTTCAAGTCTTGGGAAACCTCAGCCCCATCTGCCGGTAGCGTTCGGGATCGTTTTCCCAGTCCTGGCGCACCTTGACGAATAAGATCAGGTGCACGGGTTGCTCGAGGATCTGGGCCAGCTCCTGGCGCGCCTCCATCGACAGCTGCCTGATCATCTGGCCGCCCTTGCCCAGCACGATGCTCCTTTGGCTGTCGCGCTCCACAAAAATGGTCTGCTCGATACGCACGCCGTTTTTCCTCTCCTGCCAGGCGGTGGTTTCGACCGCGGTTTGATAGGGGAGTTCATCGTGCAGGCGCGCGTAGATCTTCTCGCGTGTAATCTCGGCCGCAAGCAGGCGCAACGGCGCATCGGAGATTTCGTCCTCGGGAAAATGCCAAGGACCGGGCTTAACCTGGCCAGCGAAGTAGCGCTTAAGGTCGGCAACGCCGCTGCCCTTGAGCGCCGACACCATGAAGGTGGCGGCGAAGGGCAGGCGGGCGTTGGCTTCCGCGGCCAGCGTCAGCAGGCGCGGCTTGGGCACGCGATCGATCTTGTTCAAAACCAGGACGAGTGAGGACGTCTTGGCCGCCAGCTCGTCGAGGATGCGCTGCGCCGCCGCGTCGAGGCCCTGGCTGGCATCGAGCAAGAGGGCGATGAGATCGGCGTCCTCGGCGCCGCTCCAGGCCGCCTCGACCATGGCGCGCTCGAGGCGCCGGCGCGGCTGAAACAGGCCGGGCGTGTCGATGAACACCAGCTGGCTCGCGCCCTCGATGGCGATGCCGCGCAAGGGCGTGCGCGTCGTCTGCACCTTGTGGCTGACGATTGCGACCTTGGCGCCGACCAGCGCATTGACGAGCGTCGACTTGCCGGTATTGGGGGCGCCGATCACGGCGATAAAGCCGCAGCGCGTTTCGCTTGGGGGGGAGGCGCTCACTTTGCCGGTCTCCACACCCCCTCGCGCGACAGCAGCGCGGCGGCGGCGGCCTGTTCGGCCGCGCGCTTGCTGGCGCCCTCCCCGCGCGCGGCCTTTTTGCCTTTGATGCTGACCTCGGCGGTGAAGCGGGGGGGCGTGATCGGGCCCGAGCCGTTCCACTTCCACGTAGCGCGGCAGCTCGAGGCCTTGCCCTTGCGCCCATTCCTGCAGGGCCGATTTGGCGTCGGCCACCTCGGCGGGGGCTTTGGCCAGGCGGCCGCTCCAGTGGGCGCGCACCACGTCGCGCACCTTCTCGAAGCCCGCCTCCAGGAAGATGGCCCCGAGCAGGGCCTCGCAGGCGTCGGCCAGGATGGTTTCCTTGTCGCGGCCGCCGCTGCCCTCTTCCGATTCGCTCAAGACCAGGCAAGTGCCGAGGTTAAGCTCGCGGGCGATTTCGGCACAGGTTCCGCCGCGGACCAGCCGATTGTAAAGGCGCGCGAGCTCGCCTTCGCTGGCGCTGGGATAGCTTTCGTTCAAGAGCTCGGCGACGGCCAGCCCCAGCACGCGGTCGCCCAAGAACTCGAGGCGCTCGTTGTCGCGGCGCTTGGCCGAGGCCTGGCGCACGCTGGCATGGGTGAGCGCGCGGCGTAAGAGGGCGCGATCCTTGAAATGATAGCCGACGCGCGTCTCGAGTTCCTTGAGCTTGCGGGCCGGCGCCACGGCCCTAGCGCACGAGGCTGAAAATCCGGTTCCAACGAATGTCCATGGGCCAGTGCCAGGGTTGCGTCAGCCGGAAGGCGTTGGGGTCATCGACGGCAGCGGAGAAGAAAATGATCTCGGCGCGCCCCACCAAATTCTCAAAAGGCACATAACCGACCCCGAACCGCGGCGACTGCTCGCGGCTGTCGGTCGAATTGTCGCGATTGTCGCCCATCATGAAATAATGTCCCGCCGGCACCTTATAGGGACCGACGTTGTCGAATTGGCCATTAGGCGTAGAATCGAGCACGTAGTATTTGACGCCATTGGGAAGTGTTTCCTCAAAGCGCGGGATCGGTCGATCCTCCTCGGGAGAAATAAAATCGCCTTTGCGCACCTTCGGCACGGCCTGCCCATTGATATAAAGCACGCCGTTGCGGACCGAAATCTCGTCCCCCGGCAAACCGATCACGCGTTTGATGAAATCTGTGGAATTATCGCGCGGTAGCTTGAAGACGGCCACATCGCCGCGCTTTGGCTCGGTGCCGAAAATGCGGCCGTTGATGGGAACGATGCCCCAGGGAAAGGAATAGCGGCTATAGCCGTATGCCAGCTTGGAAACGAACAGATAGTCCCCGACCAGCAGCGTCTGTTTCATTGAGCCGGAGGGGATGTTGAAGGGCTGGTAGAAGAAAATGCGCACGATCATCGCCAAAATCAGGGCGTGAACCACGATTTTGATCGTTTCGCGCCAGCCGGATTCCCTCACCTTGCCAGCTTCGGTCTCGGAACTCATGCTCTCTCTTTCTGCTGCTGCTTCTCGCCGCTAGCCGAAGAAGCATGCCGGTCCCCTTCTTTCCGGACCCGTATAGCGGTTTGTGGGGCAGGCGGCAATTCACGGACTGGCTAACGGCGGCCGTCTTATCCCGCGTCATTTTCGCTCCTTGCAACGGGCACGCCGGAAATGAGCACCACGGCCTGGGCCTGGGGAAAGTCGTCGGTCAGCGTCAGGTCGATACGCGCCGCAAAGCCGGGTGGCGTGAGGCGCTTGAGCTGCGCTGCGGCCCCCCCGGTGAGCTCGATGGTCGGCCGGCCGGAGCGCAAATTGACAACACCCATGTCGCGCCAGAACACCCCGCCGCGCAGGCCGGTGCCCAGGGCCTTGGCGCAGGCTTCCTTGGCGGCAAAGCGCTTGGCGTAGGAGGCGGCACGATTGGCGCGCGCATCGGATTTTCGCCGTTCCGTGTCGGTAAAGACACGGCCAAGAAAGCGCTCGCCGTAACGGTCGATGGTGCGCTGAATGCGCCTGATGTCGATGATGTCGTTGCCGAGACCGAGGATCATGACGTCGCCGCGGCGGCCTGCCGCGGCGCGATGCCGTAGCGGGCCTCGTCCATCAAAGTGCGCATGCGTCGAATCGCCGGGCCAAGCCCGCTGAAGATGGCCTCGCCGACCAGGAAATGGCCGATGTTGAGCTCCACCACCTGCGGCAGGCGGGCGACGGCGGCGACCGTGTTGAAGGTGAGACCATGTCCCGCGTGCACCTCGAGGCCGGCGCCGGCGGCCGCCGCGGCGGCGCGCTTGAGCCGGTCCAATTCGCGCTTGCTGCCGGCGGGGTCATCCTCCAGCGCCCGCTCGCAATAAGCTCCGGTGTGCAACTCGACGATGTCGGCGCCGAGCCGTGCCGACGCTGCGACCGCGGCGAGCTCGGGCTCGATAAAGAGCGAGACGCGAATGCCGGCGGCCTTGAGTTCGTCGACATAGCGCCTGAGGTGGTTCTCGCCGGCCTCGACGTTGAGCCCGCCTTCGGTGGTGCGCTCCTCGCGTTTTTCCGGCACCAGGCAGCAGGCGTGCGGCACATGCCTGAGCGCGATGGCCAGCATCTCCTCGGTTGAGGCCATCTCGAGGTTGAGCGGCAAGGTCAGCTCGTGCTTGAGGCGGGCGATATCGGCATCGGAGATGTGGCGGCGATCCTCGCGCAGGTGCGCGGTGATGCCATCCGCGCCCGCCTCCACCGCCAAATGCGCCGCGCGCAGGGGATCGGGATGGCGGCCGCCGCGGGCGTTGCGAATGGTGGCGACGTGATCGATGTTGACGCCGAGGCGCAGGTGGGCGGCGGGCGTTGGGGTTGAGCGTTCCATCTCTTTCTCGCGGCGGTGTCGTTCAAGTCCTTTAAGCAGTCTTAGGCGGCAGATTGTGGCGGCGGCTGCGGGCAGTCGCTTCTTAAGCTTGGCTGCTGTCGGGGAGCGAGCGTGCGCGCCGCGGCACGGATCTAAAGCCCATTTCGTCCAGCGTCGCTAGACGAAGACGCGCTCGACGCTGCTCACGACAGGCTTGCCTTTGACCCCATTCATGATGTGCGTCAGGTGGTCAAGATCCCACACCTCCACTTCGATCAGCATTTCCGTGAAATCCTTGGCGCGCCGGATCATGCGCACGTTGTCGATATTGCCGCCCGACTCGCCGATCACCTGGGCGATCTGGGCCAAGGTACCGGGCTCGTTCAGCGCCGTGACCAAGATCTTGGCGGGAAAGCGCTCGGGACGCTCGGGATCGACATCCCAGGTGACGTCGATCCAGCGCTCGTTCTCGTACTCCTTGAGCTTCGGCGAATGGATCTGGAAGATGCGGATGCCCTCGCCTTCCGACAGCACGCCGACGATGCGATCGCCGGGCACGGCACCCCCCTCCTCAAAGGTTACGGGTACGTCGTTTCTGAGCCCGCGGATCGGCAGCACCTGGGTCTGCCTGGCCTCGCCGCTGCCGCTGCCCGGCCAGCGAAACTTCAAATTGAAGACCTTGGACAGGTTGAACCAGCCCTCCTCGCCCTGGCCGCGCTCGCGGCGGTTGCGTTTGCGCGGCGCCGGCTCGCTCGCCAAGTCGGCGTCGGGCACGACGGCGCGAATCACATCGCGCACGGGCAATTCGCCGCGGCCGACGGTGGCGTGCACCTCCTCGACCGATTTTTGCGACAGGCGCATCAGGGCCTTTTTCAAGCGGTCGTCGCTGTACTCATAGCCGGCACGCTCAAAGGCGGTGATCAAGAGATGGCGCCCGAGCTCGGAGTATTGTCGGCGCAAGGCATCGCGCGCGGCGCGCCGGATGGCCGACTTGGCCTTGCCGGTAATGGCGATCTTTTCCCAGGCGGCCGGCGGGGTTTGGCCCTTCGAGACCAGCACTTCCACCTCATCGCCGTTCCTGAGCTGCGTCGTCAAAGGCAGGTGCCGGCCGTTGATCACGGCACCGGTGCAGGCATTGCCGATATCGGTGTGGACCGCGTAGGCAAAATCGATCGGGGTGGCCCCGCGCGGCAGCGCGATCAGGCGGCCCTTGGGGGTAAA
>DASTMQ010000516.1:0-1863 GCA_035714005.1 Hyphomicrobiaceae bacterium | reverse complement strand
GTCGGTCCGTTGGCGTTGCGCGCTGATCGACAGGTTGGCACGATCGTTGCCGCCAGACAGACGTGCCACGATATCATTGGTTGCAAATGATCCAGTCTCGGCCCGCAAAGAAGCCGTCATGGGCCCGCGGCCGCGACGCGTGATAATGTTGATGACCCCGCCGACGGCGTTGGAGCCGTGCAGGCTGCTCATGGGGCCGCGGATTACCTCAATGCGCTCGATGTCTTCTGCCGATAGGTTGGAGAAGTCGAACTCGCCATCGGTGCTATTGTTGGCCTCGATCCCGTCGATGAGCACCAGTGTATGATTGGCTTCCGCGCCGCGAATGCGGACCTGCGTGATGCTGCCCACACCGCCCTGGCGATTGACGGCGACGCCTGGTAGCCCGCGCAGGGCATCGGCAGCGCTGCGCACCTGCTGGCGGCGCAAATCCTCGCCCGTGATGACGGTGACGGCATTGCCGATGGTCTCTATTGGAACACCCAGTGCCGTTGCGTCGGCGGCGGTCGCATCGGCGGCCGCTTGGGAAGAAGGTGGAGGAGCCGTGGGGGATGACGGTGCTTGAACGCGACCGCGCTCAAGTGTGGCGCCCTGGACAGTGATACCGGGCAGTGCCACTGACTGCTGGGCGGAGGCGGAGCTGGACAGGAATTGCAGGGCCAAAGCGGCCGCAGCCGCGGGAAATCCTGGGATCGGTGACAGACGCATGACGGCTCTCCAATGTGAGAGTCGAAAGGCGCGTCAGTTCGTCGATCCAAACCACCAGCAACACGGCGAGCATCAGCGCCCTGTCAACAAGGCGCCGTCAACTAAACCGTTGAATAGGATTGGCCCTTCACGCACAACACCGGCACGACCCTCAACTCGATTACAGAGTCGTCGCCACTACGGTGATCCGTTCGCCGGCGCGCCCCGCGTCGGTGATGGGCGACTCGTGCCGGCAGGTCTCCTGGCTCACGGCTACAGGCGCACCACTCCCGCCTTCCCGCCGATAGGCTCGGCAGTGGCACTCGGGAGCGATGCTCGCCGCTTACAGTTGCGGGGGCAGCCGCGGCTTTGAGATGAATACCCTCGCACCGCGTTCCCTTTTCACCGTCGCGGCCCAACTGGGACCGCAACGAGACCGTCACGCGGGCCAGATCGAAGCAACGCGCGGCGCGGCTGTCAATTGCTTACGTGCACGGAAGATACTTTGTGCTTGCGCGCTGGCGGAACGGCAACGCTGCGCTCGCGCGCTACTTCACGGCTTCCTTGACGATGCCGTCGAGCAGCGCGTCGATGGCGCCGAGCGCCTTTTGCGATTGGGCGTCGCCCTTGAGCAGCGGACGGCGATAGCCGACGACAATTTCGCCCGGCTTATCGGCGGCTTCGTAGAGAAACACCACGTAGGGGCAATAGCCGAGATTGGTGGGGTCGGCCTCGATCATATCGCGGGAGAGTTTGGCCGAGCAGAACATGAAAAACTCGGCATTGGCATAGACATGCTTGGTCGACCCGACATCGGCGCCGGTGCGCTCCAGCATCTTGTTGATGTGCCCGGTATAGTCGATGGCGAGGCCGCGCCTGATGATGGCATCGTTGAGTTCGAACTTGACGTCCTCGTAGCTGCCCTTTTTGCCATAGGTTCTCAGCTCTTGCGCCAGGGCCGGCCCGGCACAGACGGCGAGCAGGACGCCGAGTGCCAGAGCCCCTTTTGCCAGAGCCCCTTTCGCCACCGCACCCAGCATCGCCACCGCCTGCCTTTCGGTTTTCAAGTGTTGCCACGTCTGGCGCCGGTTCGGATCAATCAATGCATGCATTGATCGCGGGTCCCTCAGGCGAGCCAGCGCTCTTTAAAAGCAGAAGATGCGCTGCGACATGGCC
>DASTMQ010000515.1:0-2779 GCA_035714005.1 Hyphomicrobiaceae bacterium | reverse complement strand
TGCTGGTGTTGTCGCAAGCAAGGCAAATCAATTGGACCTAGTCGTGACCGAGCGCTCGGGGGAGGCGACAGCCCGCCCAGCAGCGCATGACATCGAGGAGAGGTCGGTCACATCACCATCGTTGCCCAGGCGGGCACCGAGACAAGACACGCATCCAGCCTCGTTAGCCGCAAGCCACCACGGCAAGCATTGGCGCATGTCAGACACGCTAGCCTGCCATCGTCCAAACAATTGTGCGAGCATTTGTATGCTTAACGGGAGCGAGCCTCGATAGGCGCACTGCCCCTGCCTGCGCATGCGGCGGGCAGACCTCGCGTCACCGCCGACCCTCGCGCCGCGGCAACCGTCACGTACGTGTCATACTCGGTCACTGGCGGAACCTTAGTCGGTGCGCGGCGGTTTCACACATTGATGGCTGGGCGATAGGCAAGCTCCCACGCGAGCGGTTAAATGGATTGGCACGATCGGGGGCAAAATGTTCTTTGTCGCGCTTGCAACTGACTATGACGGCACGCTGGCGCGGCAGGGACGGGTCGATGAGCCGACGCGCGAAGCGCTGCGGGGTGTCAGGGCTTCCGGCCGCAAACTTATTCTCGTCACCGGCAGGGATCTCCCGGATCTAAACAGGGCTTTCGACGCCTTGGATCTGTTCGATCTCGTTGTCGCCGAGAACGGCGCCTTGTTGTTCGATCCAGCAAAGAAAGAAGAAATTCCGTTGTCGGATCCGCCGCCTGAGGCACTGGTGGCACGCCTGCGCGACCGCGGCGTCAATCCACTGTCCGTCGGCCGCACGATCATCGCCACCTGGGAACCGAACGAGAAGATCGTTTTGGAAGCCATTCGCGAGCTGGAGCTCGAACAGCACATCATCTTCAATAAAGGTGCGGTGATGGTGCTGCCGGCCGATGTCAACAAGGCGTCGGGCTTGATGAAGGCGCTGCGACGGCTGCAACTCTCTGCGCACAATGTGGTCGGCGTTGGCGACGCCGAAAACGATCAGGCTTTTCTGAGCGCCTGCGGATGCGCCGTTGCCGTCGACAATGCGCTGCCAACCGTCAAGGCTAAGGCAGCTTTCGTCGTGGCCGACCACGGGGCGGGCGTGATCGAGCTCGTCCGTGCCCTGACGGACAATGATCTCAGCAGCTACCGCGCCACGGTGCCGCGTGCCCAACCTATTTTGGGCGAGCTGCCCCGCGGTGGCAGCCTGAAAATCACCCCGTTTGAAACCTTGCTGGTCACGGGATCCTCAGGCAGCGGCAAGTCCACGGTCGTCACTGCTCTGTTGGAACAGCTGCGTGAGCTGCATTATCAGTTCTGCGTGGTCGACCCCGAGGGTGACTATGGCAACGTCCGTGAGGCGGTCGTCATTGGCAATGCCAAGCAGGTACCCGATCCGCGGGAAGCCATCGAGCTGCTCGCCAAACCCGAAGCCAACCTCGTCATCAATCTCTTGGGCATCGAGCCGTCGGAGCGGCCTCGCTTTCTGGCAAAACTGCTGCCCGACCTCGCCAAGCTGCGCGCTGAGACGGGTCGTCCGCACTGGATCGTACTTGACGAGGTCCATCACTGCCTACCGGCGCAGTGGGACTTGGCGCCGGTCACGCTGCCCCAGGAATTGCCGGCGGTCATTGCGGTGACCGTGCATCCAGAAGCGGTGGCGCGGCAATTCCTGGCCATGGTGTCGACCGTCGTCGGCGTCGGCGAAGAGGCGGCTGCGGCCTTGGAGAAATTCTGCAAGGCGACCGGACGCCATGGCGTCCAGATCGCGACACGACCGCAGCCGGGACACGTTCTGGTTCTGCGCCGCGATGACCGCGAAGCAAGCCTCATCAAGGCGCGCCAGCCCAAAGAAAAACTGCAGCGCCACATCCGCAAATATGCCGAGGGCGAGCTTGGCGAGGACCGCAGCTTCTATTTCCGGGGTCCCGATCGTGCCCTTAATCTGCGAGCCCACAATCTCAGCACGTTCGTTCAATTGGCCGACGGCGTCGATGACAGGACCTGGCTGCATCACCTCAACGAGGGCGCCTATTCGCGCTGGTTTCGCGAAGCCATCAAGGACCAGGATCTCGCCGAAGAAGCCGCGAGCATCGAGAAGAACGGCTCCCTCTCCGCCGCCGATAGCCGGGCGCGCATCAAGGAACTCGTCGAACGGCGCTATACGGCCCCCGCCAGGGCCGGCCAAAGATAGATAAAGATTGCCTCGCGCTGCCTTTGGTCGAGTTTGGGTAAAGGGCCTCACGAATTTTCTTGTCCGCGGCACCAGCCCTGGTGCATCAGGATCCAATCCGACCAAGAAAATCGAACTACATCGGCAGCCCCAATGGTCCTTTCGCGCCGCAGTGCCGTCACGACGCGCATCTTGCCGGCGTTGGGGGTAGCCGTCGCCATGGCTCTCGGTGCAGCGCGCATTGGCGGCGTTGGCTTCATAACCCCCGGCCTGGCCCAGGCCAACGGGCTTAGCAGTGCACAGGCGGCTGCGCGCACGGCCTACGAGAACGCTTTGCGTGAGTTCAAAGAGATCCTCGCCAAACGGCGGGCAGAGATCGATGCCAAGCAAGCGCTGCCGAACCTTCCGGGCCAAGCCGTCTACCTCGCGCGCATCAAGGTTATGAGCACCTATAAAGACCTCACCGACGCGCTGCCATCCCGCATCGGGCGACCCAACAAATTCGGCGTTCCGCCGGCCTACTTTGATGCCGAGATCGAGCCGCTGATCGACGAATACGCCGCGCTTTTCCGCATCATGCAGGCCCCGCCCGCAAACGCACAGGCCTCC
>DASTMQ010000514.1:0-10732 GCA_035714005.1 Hyphomicrobiaceae bacterium | reverse complement strand
CCGATGGCGTTGACCCGGATGTTGGGGGCAAGGGCCTGCGCCAGGGTCCGCGTTACTGCCCACAGCGCCGCCTTGGACACCGAGTAGGAGAAAAACTGCGGCGTCGGCCTCAAGACGCCCTGGTCGATGATGTTGATGATGTTGCCGGCAGCGCCCGGCGGCAGATGCTTGGCAAAGGCCTGCGCCAGGAACACGGGGGCTTTGAGGTTGACCGCGAGCTGGGCATCCCATAGGCCCGAGGCCAGCCCGCCGACGGCATCGGGGGCAAACATGGCGGCGTTGTTGATGAGGCAGGTCGGTGGCCCCAGCAGGCGGGTGCACTCGGGCAGCAAGCGCTCGACATCGCCGGGGACCGCCAGATCGGCTGTCAAGACGGCCGTCGGCGCGCCGCCGCGGCCCAGTCGTTGGGCCAACGCCTGGGCTTGTTGCTGCGACGAGCGGCAGTGGATCGCCACCCGCCAGCCCCGTTCCGCAAAGTCGCAGGCAAGCGCGCGGCCGATGCGGTGGGCCGCACCGGTGATGAGGACGGTCGGGGCGGCCTCGTCTGACACCTACATCCTCCGCTCGCGCGCGCCACGCGTCCAATCGGCTCAAGGCCGGCCGCAGGGTCTTAACGCATCGGCCGGCCGCGGGCAAAAATGGCGCCCGTCCCAGGCGCGCGGGCAGGCCGGGGGCGCCCGGGGGCGCACCGGCGCTGACCTGCCCACGCGAGCAGCAAAACCGGGGCGCCAGTCCGCCCGATTTATAGGCAACCCGCGCTAAAAAATCCCATTGCCAGCCGCGTGTTGCGCAGGCAGCACGTCGCCTGTTTGACCGTGGCCGCGGGCAGCATTTTTCGTTGCGTCTCCAGCCGATTTGGCGAGATTGACAAGACAACGAATCGCTAGGGAAGCTACCATGAACGTCAGAATTCCGGCCCTTGCGGCCCCCACCGCAGCGGCGCTCGCGCTGGCAGTATTGGCTGGATCGGCCCACGCCGACGGCATGCGCCGCGGCAGCGTCAAGGATGCGCCACCGCCGCCCCCGCAGGAGCGCTGCAAACTCTCGGCCAACATCGCGGTCGCAACCGAATACGTGTTCCGCGGCATTTCGCAGACGTCGGAAGGGGCAGCGGTACAAGGTGGCTTCGATGCAACCTGCGGCATGTTCTATGCCGGCGTCTGGGCGTCCAATCTCGATTGGGGTGCCAACGACGGTGGCAGCGGCAGGAACATCGCCAATATTGAGATGGATTGGTACGGCGGCCTCAAGTTCAACACCGGCCGCATCGCCTGGGATGTGGGCGTGATCTACTACAGCTACCCCAATGGCGCCGATATCGGCACCTCCGCCGCCGGCGTCTTCCCGGTGAGCGCGGAGTTCAATTACGTCGAGCTGAAAGTGGGTGCCAGCGCCGAACTCTGGAAGGATGGGACGCTGGGGGTCACGGGCTTCTTCTCGCCCGACTACCAGTATGAGACCGGCAACGTGTGGACCGTGGAAGGCGCGTTTACGCAAAACCTGCCGAAGTTCATGCTGCTTGGCCGCGAGTGGTCGCCGAGCGTGAGCGCGCTGCTTGGCTATCAGGCGGCCACCGGCAGCGACGCGGACAGGGCGCGCTACGTCAACAACGTCACCGGCGACGCTGATCACTACCTTTATTGGAACGCCGGCTTGACCCTGGGCTTCATGGACAAATGGTCGATCGACGTGCGCTATTGGGATACCAACATCGATCGAGCGGACAACTGCAAAGGCCCCCTGTTCGCCTGCGATGAACGGGTCGTGGGCACCCTGAAGTTTACCTTCTAAGTTCCCATTCGGGCCGCGTTCTGCCAACGCCAATCGGGTCCCGCACGGGCCCGATTGCATTTTTAGGGCGCAGCAGCCCCGGCCCCATTGCCAGCGCGGCTTGGGCCCAGCTAGCTCCAAGCGCGCTCGCGCGCGAGGCCTGGCCACGCCTCCGCTTTCGGTGCCGCGGCCGGATGGGAGCGGCCGCGGGCCCGCGTAGGCCTTGGTCTCGGCAGCGCTTACGGCGCCCGGCGGGCAGGCGCGCCGCCCCGCGGCTGGCATCTGCCCACGCCGAGCGGTTTGGCGCGGGCCGGCGGCACTGGACCTTGGGCGCGCGCCCGCTTAAGTCACTGCCCATGTCCGATGAGACAGCCCCCGAACGACCCCTGAGTGCGACCGCGGCGCTCCCGGCGGACAGGCCCGCGACGGGGGCCCTCGTCATCGCCGACTATTTGAAGACGTTGCCCAGCGGTCCCGGCGTCTACCGCATGATCGATGCCGCGGGCAGCGTCATCTATGTGGGTAAGGCGCGCAATCTCAAGGCGCGGGTGACGAACTATGCCCGTGCCGGCAATCACCCCGCCCGCACCATGCGCATGATTGCGGCGACGGCGGCCATGGAATTCGTCACCGTGCGCACCGAGGCCGAGGCCCTGCTGCTCGAGGCCAACCTCATCAAGCGCTTCCGGCCGCGCTACAATGTGCTGCTGCGCGATGACAAGTCGTTTCCCTATATCCTGATTGCGACCGACCACCGGGCGCCGCAAATCCTGAAACATCGCGGCGCCCGCAATCGCAAGGGCGAGTACTTCGGCCCCTTCGCCTCCGCCGGCGCCGTCAATCGCACCATCAACATGCTGGAGCGGGCGTTTCTTTTGCGCTCCTGCTCGGATGCCGTGTTTGAGAGCCGGACCCGCCCGTGCCTGCTCTACCAGATCAAGCGCTGCTCGGCGCCCTGCACGGGTCTGATCGGACTTCAGGACTACAACGGCCTGGTCGACGAAGCGCGCCGCTTTCTGCGCGGCGAAAGCGAGAACGCGCGCCAGATGTACCAGCGCCTGATGGAAGAGGCCTCGGCCAGTCTCGACTTCGAGCGGGCCGCCGCCTACCGCAATCGGCTGTGGGCGCTGGCGCATGTGACGGCCGACCAGGCCATCAACCTCGACGGCATCGAGGAGGCCGACGTTTTCGGGGCGCATCAGGACGCGGGACAGACCTGTGTCCAGGTGTTCTTTTTCCGCTCCGGGCAGAACTGGGGCAACCGCGCCTATTTCCCGCGCGCCGATCGCACGCTCGGTCTCGAGGAGGTACTGGAGAGCTTTATCGCCCAATTTTACGATGACAAGCCGGTACCCTCGCGCATCCTGGTCTCGCACAAGCTCCCCAACGAGGCGCTGCTGGCCGAAGCCCTCTCGACCAAGGCCGAGCGCAAGGTGGAGGTCACTGCGCCGCAACGCGGCGCCAAGGTTGGCATCGTCGAGCACGCCGCCCAAAACGCGCGGGAGGCCTTAGCCCGCCGGCTGGCCGAGAGCTCCTCGCAGCGCCAGCTGCTCGAGGGGCTTGGCCAGCGTTTCGGCCTTGCTCGCCCACCGCGCCGCATCGAGGTCTTCGACAATAGCCACATCATGGGGACCAATGCGGTGGGCGCGATGATCGTTGCCGGCCCCGAGGGCTTTGTGAAGCCGCAGTATCGGCGCTTCAACATCAAGTCCGTCGACCTCGTGCCCGGTGATGACTACGCCATGATGCGCGAGGTTCTGACCCGCCGCTTGAAACGGCTCGTGCTCGATGAGGCGAGCGGCAAGCCCGAAGCAACGGCGCCGCTGCCGGCGGCGGCGCCCGCGGCCAGCGTCTCGCGGCTTGCCCCAGCGGAGCCGCCGCCGATCGACCGGCGCGGCGGCAGTGCGTTGGCCTTCGGCGTGCTGCGCCTCGACCCGCAGGCGGGCATTGCGTCCGCCCCCGCCGATGCGGCCGAGGCCGAGGAGGACGCCCAGCTCGCGGAATTTCCCGCCCGGCCCGACCTGATGCTGATCGATGGCGGCTTGGGCCAGCTCGGCATCGCCCGCGAGGTCCTCTCATCCTTCGGCCTCGAGATCCCCGTCGTTGGCATCGCCAAAGGTCCAGATCGCGATGCCGGTCGCGAACACTTTCACATTCCGGGCCGCGACAGGCCCCTGCTGCTGGAGAGCCGCGACCCCGTGCTCTATTTTGTGCAGCGCCTGCGCGACGAGGCCCACCGCTTTGCCATCGGCGCCCATCGTTCCAAACGCAGCAAGGCATTGGGCGTCAACCCACTCGACGAAATCGCCGGGATCGGCCCCACACGCAAACGTGCGTTGCTCAAGCACTTCGGTTCGGCCAAGGCTGTGTCGCGCGCCAGCCGCGAGGATCTCGCGGGCGTGGTCGGCATCAGCGCCCAGATGGCGCAAACCATCTATGATTTTTTTCACGAACGCCGTGACTGACGCCGCCGAAACCCTCCTCGCAGACCGGCCCGCGCCTGTGACGGTCAGGCCCCATTGACGGTCTGGAACCCAAGTGCTCTTGTCTGCCGAATGGAACGCGCGGTGACCACACCAGGGCTTGCCAGCCTGCCCAATGTATTGACCTATTTGCGCATTCTGGCGGTGCCGGCGGTCGCGCTTTGCCTGATGGCGATCGAGGGCAGCGGCGCGCGCTGGTGGGCATTGACGGTCTACGTGGTGGCCTGCCTCACCGATTGGCTCGACGGTTTCTTGGCCCGGGTCTGGCACCAGCAATCCGCGCTCGGCCGCATGCTCGATCCGATTGCCGACAAGCTGCTGGTCGGAACCACGCTGTTGATGTTGACGTCCGACAATACCATTAACGGTGTGCACATGGTGGCGGCCGTGATCATCCTTTGTCGCGAGATCCTGGTGTCGGGATTGCGCGAGTTCCTGGCCGAGCTCAATATGCGCGTGCACGTGACGCAGCTCGCCAAGTGGAAGACGACCGTGCAGATGATCGCGCTCGGCGTGCTGCTCGCGGGTCCTGCGGGCGACAAGATCGTCCAGGGCATCACCTCGGCGGGACTGGCAATGCTGTGGGTGGCGGCGCTGCTGACCTTGTGGACGGGCTTCGACTACCTCAAGGCCGCCGTGCGCACCGCGATCGACAACTAGATGGGCCGCCAGGGACGCCGATGCGGGTAAAGCTTTTGTATTTCGCCTGGGTGCGGGAGAAGACCGGCAAGGCCGAGGAGCACGTCGACCTGCCCGCGGGCATCAAGACCGTGGCCGAGCTGATCGCCTGGCTGCAGCAGCAGGGGCCCGAGTACGCCGAGGCGTTTCGACGCTCCGAGGTGATCCGTGCCGCCATCGATCGCACGCACGCCCCGCCCGGAGCCAGCATCGCCGGCGCCTCGGAGATTGCCTTCTTTCCACCGGTGACGGGAGGCTGACGCTGAGCGTGCGCGTCCAGACCGCCGACTTCGAGGTCGGCGCCGAGATCGCCGCGCTGACGGCGGGTCGCAGCGATATCGGCGCCGTCGTCACCTTCACGGGGCGCATGCGCGCCGACAACGCAGGCCAGCTGGTTGCCGGCATGACGCTGGAGCACTATCCGGGCATGACCGAGAGCGAGCTCGAGCGCGTCGAGGCGGAGGCGCAGGCGCGCTGGCCGCTGCAGGCGAGCCTGATCGTGCATCGCGTCGGGGCCCTCAAGCCTGGCGACAACATCGTGCTGGTAGTCACCGCCTCGAGGCATCGCCAGGCGGCGTTCAGCGCCGCCGAGTTTCTGATGGACTATCTCAAGACCAAGGCGCCGTTCTGGAAGAAGGAGATCGGCGCCGACGGTCGGGCCGCATGGGTCGATGCGCGGCCAAGTGACGATGAGGCCGCCGGCCGTTGGCGGCGGCCACCGGCGCGCGAGGGCTAGGCGGACGCCGCCGGTGCTGGCACCATTACCTCACACGCCAGTGGGTGTGGGGTGGGTGTGGCCCGCGTGCCGGCCAGGGGAGGGGGGAAGCATGTCTGCGAGCAAGCCGCACAGTACCGTTGCCACGCGCACGTCCGGCATTCGAGAAGATTGGTTGGCGCAGGTGCGCGAGGAGATCCTTGAACCCGATCTGCCGATCGTGGATCCGCACCATCATCTTTGGGATTTTCCCGCACATCGCTATTTGCTGCCGGACCTGTTGGCCGACACGGGCAGCGGCCATAAGATCGAAAGCACCGTCTTCATCGAGTGCACGGCCTGCTACCGAGCCGATGGCGCAAGCGAACTGCGCCCGCTGGGCGAGACCGAGTTTGTCAACGGCATTGCCGCCATGTCGGCGAGCGGCGCCTATGGGCCAACGCGCGTGGCGGCCGGCATCGTCGGTTTGGTCGACCTGACGATCGGCGCGCGCGCCGAGGAGGTGTTGGCCCTGCACATGGCCGCCGCCGGGCCGCGCTTTAAGGGCATCCGGCACGCGGCGGCGTGGGAGGACAAGGTGCCCGAGATCCACAATTCCCACACCAATCCGCCGCCGCACCTTTATCGCGATCACGCCGGGTTCCGCGAAGGCTTTGCCGCGCTGGGCAGGCTCGGACTGAGCTTTGACGCCTGGCTCTACCATCCGCAGATTGCCGACCTCACCCACCTGGCGCGCACCTTTCCATGGCAACCGATCGTACTCGATCACGTCGGTGGGCCGTTGGGCCTTGGCTGGTATGCCGACCAGCGACAAGAGATTCTGCGCGCCTGGCGGCGGGACATCCGCGAGCTGGCGGACTGCGCCAATGTCAGCATCAAGCTCGGTGGCCTCGGCATGCGCATCAACGGCTTCCGCTTCCACCATCGCGAGCGGGCGCCCGCTTCGCAGGATCTAGCCGAGGCCTGGCGGCCCTATGTGGAGACCTGCATCGAGGCCTTCGGGGTGTCGCGCTGCATGTTCGAGAGCAACTTTCCGGTCGACAAGATCTCCGGCTCCTACGCCATCTACTGGAACGCCTTCAAACGGCTGGTGGCGGGCGCCTCGGCCGACGAAAAGGCCGCGCTTTTCCGCGATACGGCAAAGCGCTTCTATCGCTTGGATTGAGGCGGTGCGCTCGGCGCCCACTCCCAGCTCGCCAAGCGCGCCAGCAGCGCCGCTTTGGCCCGCTGGGCGCCGTCGGACCAGGGCGCAAGCTTGGACGCGATCAGGTTGGCTTGCGACTTGAGGATCACGCCGTCGCTCAGCACCTTGAGCCCGTTGGCGCGCAAGGTGGCGCCGGTGGTGGTGATATCGACGATAACTTCGGCCAGATCGGCCGCCGGGGCGCCTTCGGTGGCACCCAGACTGGGCACGATGCGGTAGCCGGCGACGCCGCGCTGGGCGAAAAAGCGGCGCGTCAGGTTCATGTACTTGGTGGCGACGCGGATGGGGCGGCCGTGCACGCGCCGGTAGATCTGCGCCGCCTCTTCCAGGTCGGCCATGCCGCCGACGTCGATCCAGCAAATGGGAACGGCGACGACGACGTCGGCTTGACCGAAGCCGCAGCGCTTGAGAAAGCCGACGCGCGCCTCGCAATCGGGGATCGTCTCGCGCACGAGGTCCTCACCCGTGATGCCGAGATGCGCCGTGCCCTGGTGCAGGAAGTGGGCGATTTCGGAGGAGGAGACGAAATTCACCTCCACGTCCGGCAGCTCGCCGATCTCACCCCGGTAGCCGCGCGCGGAGCCCGATTTGGCAACCGAGAGGCCGGCGCGCGCCAGGGCTGTCGCACACTGCTCCATCAGCCGTCCCTTCGAGGGCAAGGCAAGAATAAGCTTCTCGCTCATGCGGCCGTTCCTTGCAGCACGGCGAGCAGGCGCTCGGTGTGAATGCAGGAGCCGACGGCGGGCACCGCGGCCGGGGCGCCGACCTCCGCGAGCAGACTGTCGTAGCGTCCGCCGCCGGCGAGCGGGCTCTTGGGTCCCAGTTCCGGTACCAAGATCTCGAAGACGAAGCCGGTGTAGTATTCGAGGTTGCGCCCGAACTCGGCGGAAAATTCCGCGTCATCGGTGATGACGCCGGCATCGTCGAGATCGTCGAGCCGTCGCTGGAACGCCCGCAGCGGCCCGCTGAGATCGATGCGATGGCCGCGCAGCAACTGATTGAGCTCGCGCACGGCGGCACGCGCGGGCGCCTTCACCGCCACATAGCTCTCGATGGCGTTGGCGGTCGCGGCGGACAGCGGGGTTTCGCGCGCGTCGGCCGCCGCTGCCAGCAGGCGCTCGGTGATCTCGGGCAGGGTGCGGGTGCCCAACGGCGTCAGGTTGGCCCGCTCCAGATAGGCCTCGACCTCGCTCAAGGCCGCGGCGGGCTCGTGGGGATCGAGCCGATCGATCACCTCGGCCATGGCCGCCGGCGCCCGCAAGGCCTCCGCCGAGGTCAATCGATTGAGCTCGGCGCGAAAGGCCTCGGGTCGCCAGAACTGATGCTGTAGGCGTCGGCGCCAGCGTTCCGGCAACGACAGGGCACCGAGCAGGGCACGAAACAGCCCCAGATCGCCGAAACGGAGCTGGAAGCTGCCGATACCAGCGTCGCGCACGGCCTCCACGATCAAGGCCACGACCTCGGCGTCGGCACGCTCGCGGTCGGCGGCCGCGAAGGATTCGATGCCGGCCTGGCGAAACTCGCGCGGGTGCGCGCTGGTGTCTCCGCCTTGCTGGTAGCGGAAGGCGGAGCCGTTGTAGCAGTAGCGAGCCGGCACCGCGCCCTCGGGATGGCGCGCCAGGTGCAGGCGACAGGTCGGCACGGTCAGGTCGGGACGCAAACACAGCTCGTCACCGTCGGGGTCGGTGAAGACGTAGGTGCGCGCGCGCAGCGATTCGCCGACGACGTCGAGAAACATGGTGGCGGGCTGAATGATCGACGGGGCCACGTGCTCGTAGCCGGCGCGGGTGAAGGTTGCCATCAGGCGCTGGGCCTGGGCTTCGAGGGCTTGGAAGCGTTGCGCGCTCTCCGCGATCATGGTCGACCTGTGGCGCGTGCGCGCTGCGGTGGCCTGGCAGTGCCGGCGGCAGCCATAATTTTAGTCCTCTTGCCGCGCCAGCAGATCGCGCACGGCTGCAATCAGGTTAGCCTCGGGGATGGAGAATTGCGCCGGGCGGCTGGACCGCCACTCCTTGGCATCCTTGATGGTGGCTGCCGCCTTCGCGCCCGCCACCAGGTCCTTGATCTCGACCTCGCCCTTGGCGCGCTCGTTGCTGCCCTGGATGACGACGCAGGGGGCGCGGCGCTTGTCGGCGTATTTCATCTGCGCCTTCATGCCGGCGTTGCCGAGATAGATCTCGGCGCGAATGCCGGCCTGGCGCAGCGACTGCGCCATCCTCTGGTAGCGCGGCAGCTCGGCCTTATCCATCACCAGCACGACGACGGGGCCATCGGCGGCTGCGCGCTTGTCCTTGTTGAGGGCGGCGAGCGCCGTCTGCAGACGCGAAACGCCGATGGAAAAGCCCGTTGCCGGCACCTTGCTGCCCAGGAAGCGCTCGACCAGACCGTCGTAGCGCCCGCCGCCGCCGACCGATCCGAAACGGACGACCTGGCCGTCCTCGTTTTTGACGGGGAAGCTCAGTTCGGCCTCGAACACGGGGCCGGTGTAGTATTCGAGGCCTCGCACCACGGACGGGTCGATGCGGATGCGCTCGTCGCCAAAGCCGCTGGCGCGCACGAGCTTCTCAATCGCGTCGAGCTCCTCAAATCCCGCGGCCAGCGTCGCGTTGAGCCGGAGCCTGGGGCCCGCGTCCCCCTCGCGCCGGCCGAGCGCGCCCGTCACCACCGCCAAAACGTAGTCGCTCTGCTCGCCGCTGAGCCCGGCACCTTGCGTGAAATCGCCACTCTCATCGATCCGGCCGCGGCCGAGCAGGTCGCGCACGGCTGCTTCCCCCAGGCGGTCGAGCTTATCGACGGCGCGCAGCACCGTGAGGCGGCGATTGGCATTGTCCTCGCCGGCCAGGTCGATGGACTCCAGCACGCCATCCAAGATTTTGCGATCATTGACCTTGATCACGTAGTCGCCGGGCTTGATGCCCAGCGCCTCCATGGTATCGGCCGCCAGCATGCAAATTTCCGCGTCGGCAGCAATATTGTCGGTCCCCACCGTATCGGCATCGAACTGCATGAACTGGCGAAACCGTCCGGGTCCCGGTTTTTCGTTGCGCCAGACGGGGCCCACCGCATAGCGCCGAAAAGGTTTGGGGAGGCGGTCGAAGTTCTCGGCCACATAGCGGGCGAGCGGCGCCGTGAGGTCGTAGCGCAGGCTCAACCACTGCTCGTCCTCGTCTTGAAAGGAAAAGACGCCGGCGTTGGGCCGCTCCTGATCGGGCAAAAACTTGCCAAGCGCGTCGGTGTATTCGATGGCCGGCGTTTCCAGGGGCTCAAAGCCGTAGCGTTCGTAGGTGTCCCGGATGGTTGCCAGCATGCGGGCGGTGGCCCGGATGTCCTCGGCGGGCGTGTCCTGAAAGCCCTTGGGTAAACGGGCCTCCGGGCCAGCATTCTTGTTCGATTTGGCCATGCAAGTTTCGCCGAGTTGCGGGGAGTGGGCGACTGCGGCGGCTTATAGCGGATGCGGGCCGTACCGCAAAGTCAGCGCCGCCACGGCTGAGCGCCAGCGCCAAGGCCTGGAAGCGGCGACCGACGGCAGCGGCCGGGCCGGCGCCGCTCGCGGCTCCAACCTTGCCCCCCGCCCGATCCTTGCTGCAATTGTTGCTACAATTGTTGCTACAATTGTTGCTTCATGGGCCCGCGCGGCTGCCGCCCCAGATCATCGGTCCCAGTCTACTGCCAAAGCGTGTCAGGTAAGTGCGACGGCGGCGCGCTGAAGTGATGGCAGGGGCGGCGTGGGCGTCTATAGTCGGCGGCCGTCAGCTAAAAATGGAGCACCCCCATGCCGACCGTATCGGAGAAGCGCCAGGAGTTCCGCCGCTTGCACCAGAGCGGCTGCTTCGTCATTCCCAATCCGTGGGATGTCGGCACCACGCGCTACCTTGAGAACGC
>DASTMQ010000513.1:0-15563 GCA_035714005.1 Hyphomicrobiaceae bacterium | reverse complement strand
AGCTCCGACATCATGCCGCGTTCGAGGTAGGTGGTGATCTCCATGTCCTCGCCGCGGCCAATCGCGCCCAATTCCTCCACCCCGGCCACTTCGGTCATGTAGCGCACGCAGCGCGTGCATTGAATGCAGCGCGTCATGAAGGTCTTGATCAGTGGCCCCAGGTACTTCTCATCGACGGCGCGCTTGTTCTCGACGTAGCGCGAGCCTCCCATGCCGTAGGCCATCGCCTGGTCCTGCAGGTCGCACTCGCCACCCTGGTCGCAGATCGGGCAGTCGAGCGGATGGTTGATGAGCAGGAACTCCATGACGCCTTCACGCGCCTTCTTCACCATCGGCGATTTGGTGTTGATGATCTTGGGGCTGCCGTCCTTGTTGGGCGGCAGATCGTTGACCCCCATGGCGCAGGAGGCCGCCGGTTTCGGCATACCCTGCACCTCGACCAGGCACATGCGGCAATTACCGGCGATCGACAGGCGCTCATGGTAGCAGAAGCGGGGGATTTCCACGCCCGCCAGCTCGCAGGCTTGGATCAAGGTGATGCCGTCCTCGACCTCGATCGGCGTGCCGTCAATGATGAGTTGCTTCGGCATTGCTCACTCCGCCGCCTGCTTCAGCGCGGCCTGGTGCCGGTCGATGCGTTCCTCGATCACGCCGCGGAAGTGCCGCAGTAGGCCCTGCACCGGCCAGGCGGCGCCGTCGCCCAGCGCGCAGATCGTGTGACCCTCAATCTTGGTGGTCATGTCCTGCAACAGATCGATCTCGCTCTTGCGCGCCTCCCCGAGCTCCATGCGGCGCAGCATCCGCCACATCCAGCCGCAACCTTCTCGGCAGGGCGTGCACTGCCCGCAGCTCTCGTGCTTGTAGAAGTAGGCAATGCGGCGGATGGCGGCGATGATGTCGGTCGACTTGTCCATCACGATCACGGCCGCCGTGCCCATGCCGGACTTGAGCTTGGACAAGGTGTCGAAATCGAGCGTCAAGTCCTGGCAGAGGTGGGCCGGCAGGCACGGCATCGAGGAGCCCCCGGGGATGACGGCCAACAGGTTGTCCCAACCGCCGCGCACGCCGCCGGCATGGCGCTCGAGCAATCCACGCAGGTCGACGCCCATCTCTTCTTCGACCACGCAGGGTTGCTCGACGTGGCCCGAGATCTGAAACAGCTTGGTGCCGGTGTTGTTGGGCTTGCCGAAGCCGGCAAACCAGGTCGCGCCGCGGCGCAGGATGTCGGGCACCACCGCGATCGATTCGACGTTGTTGACGGTGGTGGGGGCGCCGTAGAGGCCGGTGTTGGCGGGGAAGGGTGGCTTCAGGCGGGGCAAGCCCTTCTTGCCCTCGAGGCTTTCCAATAGCGCCGTTTCCTCGCCGCAGATGTAGGCGCCGGCGCCGTGGTGCACGATGAAGTCGAAGTCCCAGCCGTGCACATTGTTCTTGCCGATCAGCTTGGCCTCGTAGGCCTCCGCCACGGCCGCCTCCAGCCGCTCGCGCTCGCGCACGAACTCGCCGCGCACGTAGGTGTAACAGCTATGCGCCCGCATCGCGAAGGCTGCCAGCAGGGCGCCCTCGACCAACAGGTGCGGATCGTGGCGCATGATCTCGCGATCCTTGCAGGAGCCCGGCTCGGACTCGTCGGCATTGATCACGAGGTAGCTGGGGCGCGGATCGTTCTTGGGCATGAAGGACCACTTGAGGCCGGTCGGAAAGCCCGCCCCGCCGCGGCCGCGCAGGCCCGAATTCTTGATTTCGGCGATGATGGCGTCGTGGCCCTTTTCGATCAGCGCCGTGGTGCCGTCCCAGGCACCGCGGGCCTTGGCGCCGGCCAGCTTCCAGTCCTGGAAGCCGTAGAGATTGCGGAAAATCCGGTCCTTGTCCTGTAGAGCCACGACGCGGTAGGTCCCCTACTTTCCAGCCTTGGCCAAGTCCAGAAGCGTCGTTGGCCCGCCTGCCGGGCACGATGCCTGCCGGCCAATCTGCGAGCCAGCCTTGGGAGCTGTGCCGCTGGCAAAGCCGTCCAATACCTTCTCGAACAGCTCCGGTGTCAGGTCCTCATAGGTGTCCTTCCAAATCTGCACCATGGGCGCATTGGCGCAGGCGCCGAGGCACTCGACCTCCTCCCAGGAGAAATCCCCGTCGGCGGAAAGGTGGTGTGGATCGGCATTTATGCGCCGCCGGCAGACCTCCACCAGGGCTTGCGAGCCCCGCAGCATGCACGGGGTGGTACCGCACACCTGCACGTGCGCCCGCTTTCCCACCGGGGAGAGCTGGAACATGGTGTAGAAGGTCGCCACCTCAAGGGCGCGAATGTGGGCCATGCCGAGCATGTCAGCGACCAGGCGGATGGCGGGCTCCGGCAGCCAGCCCGCCTGCTGCTCCTGCGCCCGCCAGAGCAGGGCGATGACGGCCGAGGCCTGCTTGCCCGGCGGATACTTGGCGATCATGGCCTTGGCCCAGGCCTCGTTCTCGGGCGTGAAGGCGAAGCTGGGGGGTTGTTGAGGGTCAAGTCTGCGGACAGACATTGGGCTCGGCGTGCTCCGAACGGCGGAGGCGAAATTGCGGCGGCCCCCTTATAAGGGCTGATTTGGCGCTTGTCGCCCGTCTTTCCAACGATGCCAAGGGGATCGAGCGCGGCAAAGTTGCTTGTCGCTCAGGGGCCCTTGCCGGCGCGGCGCCAAGCGATGGTGGCCAGGAGGGCACAGCCGAGCCCGCAGACGAGGTGGAAGGCCACCTGCGGCACCTTTCCCGTGGCATTGGCGGCAATCAGCGCGTCGGCGAAACAGACGACGGTGCCGGCGGCAAACCACAGCGCCAAGCCATGCCACTGGCGCAGCGCAGCCAGACCGATCGCGAGCGTAGCCAGCCAGAGATTGCGCAGGCCGATGATGTAGTAGAGCTCATGCCCAGCCGGCCGGCCCGCGACGCCGAAGCTGCGCGCGGCCGACTGAGGGACCAGGAAATAGCGCAGGCCGATGACGCCGAGGAGGGTGCCGACAACAAAGCCGGCGGCGACAAGGAAGAGGGTGGTCTTTCTTGCTCTGGCCGCGCTCACGTCAATGCGCCCCGTCGGGCTGCGACGGGCCGCCGGCCCGCAGGGTTAACGGTCGATCTCGCCGAAGACGATATCGAGGGAGCCAAGGATGGCCGAGACGTCGGCCAGCATGTGCCCCCGGTTCATAAAGTCCATGGCTTGCAGGTGCGGAAAGCCCGGCGCGCGGATCTTGCAACGGTAGGGGCGGTTGCTGCCATCCGATACCAGATAGACGCCGAACTCCCCCTTCGGTGCCTCGACGGCGGCGTAGACCTCACCGGCGGGAACGTGGAAGCCCTCGGTGTAAAGCTTGAAGTGGTGGATCAGTGCTTCCATCGAGCGCTTCATCTCGTCGCGTTTGGGCGGGGTCACTTTCGTGTCGTCGCTGACATGCGGCCCGCTACCTTCGGCCGACATCAGCTTTTCGCAGCATTGGCGCATGATGCGCACGGCCTGGCGCATTTCCTCCACGCGGATGCAATAGCGGTCGTAGTTGTCGCCGTTCTTGCCGATCGGAATGTCGAAATCGAGCTCCGAGTAGCATTCGTAGGGCTGCGCCTTGCGCAGGTCCCAGGTCGCGCCCGAGCCGCGCAGCATCACGCCCGAGAAGCCCCAGCGCAGGCAGTCGGCGAGCTTGACGACGCCGATGTCGACGTTGCGCTGTTTGAAGATGCGGTTTTCGGTGAGCAGGTCCTCGATGTCGTCGAGCACCTTGGGGTGCGTCTCGCAGAAGGCGGCAATGTCCTCGATCAGGCGGGGTGGGAGGTCCTGGTGCACGCCGCCGAAGCGAAAGTACTTGGCGTGCATACGGCTGCCCGAGGCGCGCTCGTAGAACACCATCAACTTCTCGCGCTCTTCGAAACCCCATAGCGGCGGCGTTAGGGCGCCGACGTCCATGGCCTGCGTGGTGACGTTGAGCAGATGCGACAGCAGCCGGCCGATTTCGCAATAAAGCACGCGAATGAGCTGCGCCCGGCGCGGCACCGCAATCTCGAGCAGCTTCTCGCCGGCGAGGCAGAAGGCGTGCTCTTGGTTCATCGGCGCCACGTAGTCGAGGCGGTCGAAGTAGCCGATCGCCTGCAGATAGGTCTTGTGCTCGATCAGCTTTTCGGTGCCGCGGTGCAACAGGCCGATGTGCGGATCGACGCGGGTCACCACCTCGCCATCGAGCTCGAGTACCAGGCGCAGCACGCCGTGGGCGGCCGGATGCTGCGGACCAAAATTGATGTTGAACTGACGGATGTCGGTCTCGGGCATTGCTACTGCTTTGCCTTTTCGTCACCGGGAAGCACGTATTGGGTCCCCTCCCAGGGGCTCATGAAGTCGAAGGAGCGGAACTCCTGCGGCAGCCGGACCGGCTCGTAGACGACGCGCTTTTGCGCATCGTCGTAACGCACCTCCACATAGCCCGTCAGCGGGAAATCCTTGCGCAGCGGAAAGCCCTGGAAGCCGTAGTCGGTCAGGAGGCGTCTGAGATCCGGGTGCCCGGCGAACAGGATGCCGTACATGTCGTAGGCCTCCCGCTCGTACCAATTGGCGGTGGGATAGAGCTCGACCACGCTGGGCACTGGTGTTGCATCGTCGACCTCGCATTTGAGGCGCAGACGCTGGTTCTTGCGCGGCGAGAGCAGATGGTAGACGACGTCAAAGCGCTTCTCCCGCTCGGGGTAGTCGACGCCGCAGATGTCGATCAGCTGCTCAAACTGGCAGCCGGCGTCGTCGCGTAAGGCGCGCAGCACCGAGAACACGGACGCGGCCGGCACCAGCACGGTGAGCTCGCCGAATTGCAGCCGCTGGCTGAGGCAGCTCGAACCGATAAGGGCCGCGACGTGCTGGGCGAGTTGGTCGAGCATGAGGGAGTGCCGTGTCCAGGGCTTGGGGCCAGGGGCTAGCGTTCGATCGTCCCAGTTCGCCGGATCTTGCGTTGCAGCAGCAGCACGCCGTAGACCAGCGCCTCCGCCGTCGGCGGGCAGCCCGGCACATAGACATCGACGGGCACAATGCGATCGCAGCCGCGCACCACGGAGTAGGAGTAGTGGTAGTAGCCACCGCCGTTGGCGCAGCTTCCCATCGAAATGACGTAGCGTGGCTCGGGCATCTGGTCGTAGACCTTGCGCAGTGCGGGCGCCATCTTGTTGCACAGCGTACCCGCCACGATCATCACGTCGGACTGGCGCGGTGAAGCGCGGGGCGCAAAGCCGAAGCGCTCAAGATCCCAGCGCGGCATCGAGGCCTGCATCATCTCGACGGCGCAGCAGGCAAGGCCGAAGGTCATCCACATCAGCGAGCCCGTCCGCGCCCAATTGATGAGGTCATCCGTGGTCGTGACCAGGAAGCCTTTGTCGGCGAGCTGGGCGGAGACGTCGCCGAAGGATCCGGCCGCCGGGGCCACGAGCCCGCTCGGGCGCTGCGCCAGGGATGTCGAGGTCTGGCTCACCATCAATCCCACTCCAGCGCGCCCTTGCGCCACTCGTAGATGAAGCCGATGGTCAGCACGCCCAAGAACACCATCATCGACCAGAACCCAAAGGCCCCGACCTGCTTGAAGGCGACCGCCCACGGGAACAGGAAGGCCACCTCCAGGTCGAAGATGATGAACAGGATCGAGACCAGATAGAAGCGCACGTCGAATTTCATGCGCGCATCGTCGAAGGCGTTAAAGCCGCACTCGTAGGCCGACACCTTCTCCGGATCGGGGTTGCGCACGGCCACCAGAAAGGGTGCCACCATCAATGCCCCGCCGATCAGCAGGGCGACGCCGAAAAAGACGGCGAGCGGCAGGTAGTCCAAGAGGAGTTGGTTCATCGCCGCCGGGCTCCGCTTGCGGCCATTCCACAAGGGCGCATGCTCTGGGGCGGGTGTTACCGCAGCGCCACCGTTGACGCAACCGGCGCCTTCGTCGCAACGACCGCCCCGCCCGCGGCAGGCGGGGAATTGGGCGGCCGTGCGCCCCTCGCGCCTCAGTTGCCAAGGTTCTGCCGGCGCAGTTTGTCGTCGATGCTTTCCAACAGGTTTCGGCTCTTGCTGCGCTCCAGGCGATCCTCATCCATGGGCGCGATCGGCGGTCCCGCACCGCGGGGGCCGGTTGCAAGTCCGCGCGTGGTCGGCCCCTGCGCCGGCGGCACGAGGGTGAGCTTGAGCGTCTGGGTATCGCTGTTGGAGCCCGCCAGTTTGAGGCCACCCCCGATCGACTTGTCATGAGCGATCGGCACCACCACAAAGCGAGGCTCCAGCCCGGCGTTCATCTTGATGATGAAATCGAGGTTGTAGTCGAGTTGCGTCAGGCCCGTCAGGTTGGCGAGCTTGCGCGTTCGCCCCGCCCGTTCGAATAGATCGGCGATGCCGAGCCGACCGCCGAGCCGCCCATAGCGGTCCGTATCCCGCCCCTCGCAGCGCAGGCTCGGATCCCGGTGCAGGGCCGCCAGGCTTTCGTTGAAGCTAATGCGCTCGGTGCGGGTCGCCTGGCCACTGAAGCCACCGGTCAAGTTGGGAATGAACGTGCCCGTCTGGCGAACGGGGAAGACCACGGCGGTGTCGGCGCCGATCTCCCCATTGTGGAACACCTCCAGGCTGAGCACGAGGGCAGCATTCCAGGTATGCAGCCAGTCGTTGCTGGGGCTGGCCCAGGCAGCCTCGCGCAGTTCGCATTTGATGTGGCGCGCGATCTCGGCGGTGCTGACGACGTCGTCACGATAGGGGGGAAGCGTGGCGCAGCCTGCGAGCAAAGACATCGCGACGCACCCCGCTCGCGCGCGAAAGCTACGCATACTGCCCCCAACGCAGCACCAAAAAAGGTACTGTGACGGCTGGGCGGCGGCCTCACAAGCTCCATGGCTCGCCGTGCGGCGGAGCGGATGCTAGCTGTTGTTTTTGCACAACGGCGGCGCGAGGACGCACACGGATCACCCTCGCATGGATCGCGGAGACGTCGTTGACCGCCAACTAGTTGTAGCGTTGCCGGCGCAAGCGATCATCGATGCTGTGCAGGACGTTCCGGCTCATGGCGCGCGACAAGTTCTCGCGGTCGGCGGGCGACAGCGTCGGCGCACAGCGGTCGGTCCGGCCGCAGGCGGAGCGCTTTTCCCGGTCGCTGGCGCGGCTTTGAGCCAGCGCAGGGGCGGCCAGCGCGAGCACCAGCAGTGCGGCCAGCACCGATCGGGCGCAGGTGTCTTTCATGGCAGTCCCGCTCCTTTTCCGTCTCATGGAAATAAGCAAAGAATCTGGGCTTTTCCATGGTCTCAAGGAGAGCACATCGGGCCGCCCCGGCGCCGCGGTCGCCGGCAACGGCGCGCCGCGCGCAACCATTTGGGCGAGTTGGGGGTTTAGCGGCAAAGACGGTCATCCAAGGAGCCCATCCCATGCGTCGGCTTGTTCTGACTGCGGTTCCCTTTATTGCCCTTGCCACCCCGCTTGCGCCGGCATTTGCGGCCGATCTCGATGGGCCGGTCTATCGCGAACGTGACGTTGTGATCGAACGCCCAGCGCCGCCGCCCGTGGTGCGAGAGCGCATCATCGAGCGCAACTACTACTATGAGGCGGAGCCGGCTCCCCCGGTGCAGGCCTATGCGCCGACCTATTCGTATGTCCCCGGCTATGCCTATGCCCCGGCCTACTATGCCTACGCCCCAAGGGTTTACCGGAGTTATGGCTACGACGATGGCTACCGCTGGCGTCATCGGCGCGCCTTCTTTGTCGACCGGCCTTATCGTTGGCACCACCAGCATTGGCGTTATTGAGGGCCAGCGGCCGCAAACCTCGACGCGCCGGACCCAACGCTAACACGGGAAAAGGCAGGACGCGGCGCTCTCGGGGCGCCGCGCAGCTTGGGGGCGCCGCGCACCTTGGCGCGTCAATTGCGGCCGATCCCCGGCGGCGTTTTGCAAGCTGGCGCGCATGCCAAGCCGGCAGGAGGAGCCCTATCCCGACGCGGGCCGGCTACGCCGGGAACTCACGGGTAAGCGGCCGAGCCACCGCCGGCCCTGGCGGGGCACGCGCAGGAGCCCTCCCCGCTGATGCCCTTGACCAGCCTGGTTTTCGGGCCCGCACGCTCCTCCAAACCGAAGTTTACGGCTCGCGCCTCCTCCCTGCATCCCAAAGGCAGAAAAAGACCCGGTGGCGCCTCGACTCAGCGGCCGCCTAACGATGCGCAGTCTCGGTCGCCGGGGGTGCGGTTTACCCTGTCGGGCGTCACCGACCAAAGCCAATTGACCGAAAAACGGGCGTCTGCAAGTCTTATCGTGGTCTCTTGAGCTAACAAAAAGAATAGTTCCGGCTCTGTGAGACCGCGTGCGGGAATTTGTAAAATGAAAATACCTTTTGCCACGCTGGCATACTGCTGCGCTGCCATTGGCGCTGCACCCGGCGCGGGCGCGCAGGCGCCGGTTGCCATTGTTGAAGAGACTAGCGGCAAAATCGCCGGCATTGAATTCATGGACTATCTAAGAATGGGACAAGTTATTCAGTTGGGTGCGGGCGACCGAATGGTCATCGGCTATTTCAATTCCTGTTGGCGCGAAGTCATTGTCGGCGGCACCGTATGGGTCGGCAAAGAGGACAGTGAGGTTAGCGGCGGCACCGTCGAGCGCCAGAAGGTCCGCTGCGACACGGGCAAGAAAGGTGGGACAACCAAAGAGACGGCCGGCAGCGGCGCCATGGTTTTCCGCAAAATGCCGAGCGCGGCGCAATCACACCCCACCGTCTACGCCTTGTCGCCGGTTTTTGTGGGAGCCGGCGCAGGCAGTGTTGCCATCGAGCGTCTCGACAAGAGCGAAGCCCACATCTCCATACCAATCCCAGCAGCAAATGCGTCGTGCGGAGGGTTTGTCGATCTTGCCGCCAGCAACGTCGTCTTGAGCGCCGGTGGCGTTTATCGGGCCAACGCCGGTCCGCACGAAATCACCTTCAAGGTTGATCATTCGGCAGACGCCGGCGCCCAGTCTATCCTCGGCCGGCTCGTGCGGCTCACGTCTCCTCCCTAACTGGGGCGCAGGAGGACGTGCCGGGCTTCGACCGTCGCCAAATCTCGGCCCTGTTGCTGATCGCTTTGCTTGCGAGCGGCGTGGCCATACTGCCACCTGCGCAATGGCTGAACGGCCTTTCGATCGATGTGTTGACTTGGCTGCGGTGGGTGACCGTGGGACCGCGCCAGGCCGCGCCACCATCACCCGTGGCGGTGGTCGTGTTCGACGAGGAAACCTATAAAAGCAAACCATTTGCGGGCACGCCGAGCGTCGCCTGGACGCGAGAAATTGGCCGCGTCGTCAGCGCGATCATCGACGGCGGCGCGCGCGTCCTCGGCTTCGATGTGGTCTTTCCAAGTACCATCGAGCAATCCGAAATCCCGTTCGGCGCGGAGACGTTGGGCGCCCGCCTCAGGGGGTTTGATCGTGACTTTCTGCGGGCCGTCGCCAGCGCCGCCGGTCAAGGCAAGCTGGTGTTGGGGGAAGTGCAGGCGCAGGAGCGACCCCTCGGGCCGTCCGACGCACAACGGCTGGCCGTTGCCAACGGCGACAATATTCGCCCGCTGAACCTCTATACGGACCCAGACGGCGTGGTGCGCCGCATACCGTTGACCATGACGGTCGACGGCCGCGCCGTGCCCTCCATGGACGTCGAACTCGCGGCGCGAGCCGAGGGCGTTCCCGTCAGCTACGCGCATGGTCTTGAGATTGGCGGCTATCGCGTGCCCGAGATCGTGCCGAACACCATGACCTTGAACTTCGACGCGGGCAGCCATGACATACCCACCTACGCCTTCGTGGATTTGTGGCGCTGCTGGGAAAACGGGGATGCTGCCTATTTTCAACGCCACTTCGCGGGTCGCGTCGTATTGCTGGGGGTATGGCTTGATCTCGAAGACCGGGTGCTGACGTCCAAGCGCTTTGCCACCGGGAGTGATGAGGTCGGCGGCGAACGCTGCATGGGCCCTGCGCCATCGGCGCCAGCGAAATTCACGAGACCCTCGATCCCGGGCGTCTACGTCCATGCCACGGCGGTCAGGAACCTAATGCAGCGCGCGGCCTTGCGCGATTTCGGCGCGTTGGCAAACTGGACGCTTGGCTTCCTCGCGTCCGCCGGCGCCGTCGCTGCCATCTTTATGTTCGGCTTCCCCGTGGCCGTTCTGGGGGTGCTGGGGGGCGTGCTCGTGGGGCTTGCAATCGCCGTCCTGCTCTTTGCCAAAGCCTTGGTGGTGCCGATCCTCACCATCTTGACCTCGGCGGTGTTGGCCCTGGTGGCAGCCGTTGCCTACAGGTTCATGGTGACCGACAAGGACAAGCGCCTGCTGCGCCGCAACTTCGCATTCTACCTTGCTCCCGCGCTCATCGAGAAAATGCTGCGCTCGCAGACGATGCCGACCCTCGGCGGTGAAATGCGCATCGTCAGTCTATATCGATCGGACCTTGCCGGTTTTTCCGGCATGTCCGAACAATTAGGCCCCGCAGAACTCGTCGCGCTCATGAACGAATATCTCTCGGCCATGACCGACATTATCGGCGAGTATGGTGGCTTTGTAGACAAATACGTAGGCGACGGCATCGATGGTGTCTTCGGCGCCCCGGTGGAAGATGCCCAGCATGCCCTGAACGCCGTCAAGGCGGCGCTCGCCGGGCAAGCGCGGCTGGAGGCGCTGAATTGCGTGACGCCGGCGCTGTTCCAGGGCCGCCGCTTGCAACAGCGAATTGGCTTGCACACGGGCGCGGCGCTGGTTGGCAACATCGGCTCACGCCAGCGCTTCAACTACACCGTCATGGGCGATGCCGCCAATCTCGCCTCGCGGCTCGAAGGCGCCAACAAATTCTATGGCACCTCGATCATCGCTTCGGCCGAGACGGCGAAGGCGGCGGGGTCGGCCATCGTTTGGCGCGAACTCGACACCATCCGCGTTGTGGGCCGGCAGGAACCCGTCGCGATCTTCGAGCCGCTGGCCGTTTGCGAGCAGGAAACAGTCCGGCAGCGTGAGTGCGCTGCGCGCTATGCCTTGGGCTTGAGCCGCTGGCGTTCGGCTGACTTTGCCGGCGCCGCTGCGGCGTTTGCTACCTTTGCCCGCGAAGATCCGCCGGCCGCGCGCTTTTACGAGCGCGTACAGCACCAGCTGCAATCGCCTTACGCCGGCAGCTGGACGCCCGTGCACAATCTCACCAGCAAATAGCGCATCATCGAGCCTTCCCGCGTTCTCCGGTTGCCGCCAGCCCGCCCTCTCGCGGCGCCAGCGCTGGCTCGCGCTCCTTAAGCTTAAAGCGCGCCGCGTTGTTGTTCTGCGTCGCGCCGCCTCGCCGGGACTGCAAGATCTTGGCTAGAAGCCGTTTCGCTTCAAGAACGCGATGATATCGTCGGTCGCCTGCCGCTTGATCTCGAGCGTGCCGCCGCAACAATGCCCGCCACGGGTCAGGCAGGACCGTTGCGCCCAGTCGTGCCACCTGCCGCGTGGGATCACCTTGCCATCGAGGACCGACGTCATGGTTCCATCGTCAGCTTGCATCACCTTGCAGTTGGCGTAGTTCTCCAGTCGGGAGTTAAAGAACGGCCGCGGGCCCAGCGCTTCCCAGGCGTGGTGCGCACCCTGGTAGACTTTCACTTCCACGCCGTCGTTTCCCGCCGCTTTGAGCTTTTGCGCGCGCTCCAAACAGGGCTTGGCTGGCCAGATATCGTCGAGTTCGGCCAGTAGCAAAAAGATGGGCGCGCCCGTCGTCTCAACGGATTTGTTAACCCAGGTGCATCCCGGCACGATTGCGACGTGCGCCGCGAAGGCGAGATCCGCTGCCCGCATCCAGCGCCGCCGCACTTGCAGCGCGGTATCGAGCGCAACGATCCCACCCTTGGATACGCCAAGCACGCCGATGCGATCCTGTTTGAACCGCGCATCGGCGTGCAACCACCTCAGCCCGGCGACGGCGTCGTTCGCCGCCTCCCAGCGCGTCAGAACTTGCTGATCGGCGGCGGCGTTCGACAGACCCCGAGAGCCAAAACTGTCAATCAACAACGCGGCGATGCCGGCGCGAGCCAGTTCCTCCGCATAGTAGATTTCGCGTTCGAAACGGATCCCCGCGCTCGACGGCGTGATGACCACGGCCGGCATCGGCAGGGTCGGCGCCGCGGGCAGGAACAGCCGTGCCTCCAGCATGATGGCACGAGGACGGTTGGAATTGGGCACGACATTGGTGACGAATTTGGCGGTCTCGATGCTGATGGCGCTCGCCGCACCGGTGGCAGCCAACACCTGCGCCAGCAACCCCGCCAGACCCGCGAACAGGCGGGCCCGCCTGGCCGCACGCGCCACAATTGAACTTTTGGGCAACGACATTAAGCTTTACGACACCTTTGTCAGCAGACCTCGCAACCGTCGCGGCGATAGTGTCGGGGATTGGGGCTCCTCGCAATGGAGCGCAAACGGCGGCCGATCGAGGCCGGAGACCACGCCATCGCTGCGCCACAGCCATACCCGCTCATTCCAGTGACGGCTTGGCGATCTCCGAGAGCCGCGCTAATCTCTTGTTGCTAAACGCCTTTCTTGTGCGGGAGGATCGGGCGTGTACGACGCATGCGTTTCCAGCAAGGGCGCGCTGGGCGCTCTTTGTGCTGGGTTGTTGCTGGTGGCAGGCATATCCGAGGCAGTCGCCCAGCGCGCGCAATTGGTAGCGCCGCCGCGCACCATCGCGGACATCACGGCAATTCTCGATCAGGAAAAGCCCGACCCGGCGAAGCGCGCCAAGGTGGAGGCCGATGCTGAGGCCGAGCCGCCGGCGCACGCCGACGCCGGCAAGCTCAAGGATTTCTACTTTCGACGGGCGCAAGCCCGCGCCTCGGTTGGGCGTTTGAAGGCGGCGATTGCCGATGCCGAGACGGCCGTCGCCAAGGCCTCCGACTACGGCGGCGAGGGAAGCCGCATCGAGCTTTTTCAAGAATCCCAAATGCGATTGAACGGGGAACACAAGCAAGCCATCGCCCTGCTCGAACGCATGGCGCAAAGGCTGAATGTCACCCAGCCGCCCAATAAGGGACGGGCATTTGGCATCAATACGCGCACCGCCATCAACCTTCTTCAACTCGGTCAGATCAACAAGGCCGAGATTTACGTCAGACGTAACGTGGCGCTGCTGTCGGAAGCGCGCGCGTGGCCGAATGCCCAGCCCTATCTTTCGAGCTTCGAAGCAAGCACCGAGGATGGCAGGGGCCGCCTGCTTCTGGCGCGTGGCCAATACGTGGAGGCGGAGGCCGCCTACGCCAACGCCGAAGCAAAGTATCGCGATGCCCTGGTGAAATCCCGCTCCTGGGCCAATTCCGTGCCGGCGGCCACGTTCGAAACCTCAGTTGATTACGCGACGCTGTTCGGCGGTCGAGCCAAGGCCATGCAGGGCAGGCATGCCGAAGCCGAAATTGATATGCGCCGGGCGCTGCTCAGTCGTTTGAAGTCGGTTGGCAAGTATCATGCTGATACGGCCAACATGCTGGCCTTTCTGTCCGAGCTGTTGTTTGAACAGGCACGCTTGAAGGAAGCCGAGGCCCTCGCACGCGCCTCCATCGAAGTCCTTGATTCGATCGGCTATGGACGAGATAACGGCGCCTACGTCAATGCGCTGGGCAAACTTGCGACGGCCGTTTTTCCGCAGCGGCGTTATGACGAAGCCAAGGAAATTTTCCTCGTCATTGATGAGTCGACAAAGGCCTGGCCGGCGGAGCGCAGCGCCTTTGCCCGCTCCAGTTGGACGCGGATTTACGCCTACTACTTCACGCGTGAGGTCGACAAGGGTATCGAGTATGCGCGCCAGGCCCTCGAGCGCCAGAAGGTCGTGAAGGGAGAAAAGCATTATGACACGGCCTTGACCCGGGCCATCCTCGCCACAGGTCTGACGTTTGCTAGGCGTGACGCAGAGGCGCTGCGGGAATTCGCGCTGGCGCTTCCTGTCCTGCTGGGCGCGACCAATGAGGCAGACGACGAAGATGCGACGGTGACGGTATCGGCCGACCGTCGCCTCCAGACCGTGCTCGAGGCCTATATCACCTTGCTTGCCCGCTCGAATCTGCCAACTCGGGCGGAAGAGGGCTTGCGTTTGTCAGAGGCCATTCGCGGCCGTTCGGTGCAGAACGCGCTTGCGTCCGCCGCCGCTCGCGCCGCCGCCCGGACCCCGGAGATGGCCGAGATCGTGCGCAAGGAGCAGGATTTGCACAAGCAGGCAGTGGCACAGGCAGCGCTGCTGAGCAATGTTCTCGCCCAACCACCCGAGGAACGGGACCCCACCGCCGTCAAGGATCTTGAACAGGACCTGGCGAGGCTCCGCAAAGACAAGCAGGGAGCAAGGCGCGAAATTCAACGCCGCTTCCCCGAATACGCCAGCCTCATCAGGCCGCCCCCCACCAGCGTTGACGAAATCCGTGCATCCCTGCGCGCCGATGAAGCCCTGTTGTCGTTCTACTTCGGCGGTCGCGAAAGCTTTGTGTGGGCCATACCGAAGGATGGGCCAATCGCCTTCGCGCACTTGGCGTTGAATGCCGCGCAGCTGCAGAGCAAGGTGACGGCGCTGAGGGCCGCGCTAGATCCCCCCGCGTTGGAGTCGGTCGCCGACATCCCGAACTTCGACGTCGAGGGAGCCCATGCGTTGTATAAGCTGTTGTTGGAACCCGTCGCCCAGGGCTGGCGAAATGCCAAGACCCTGATTGTGGTGACCAACGGTGCCCTCGGCTTGCTCCCCTTGAGCCTTCTTCCCACCGAACCCGCCACGGTCGCCGCAAAAATCGAAGCCGAGCCCTATTTCACCACCTATCGCAACGTGCAGTGGCTGGCGCGAACGCACGCCGTCGTGGCTTTGCCATCGGCGGCGGCCCTGCGTACCTTGCGCAAGGTCGCGGTCTCCTCAGTCAAGCGCGAGCAAATCATCGGTTTCGGCGATCCTTACTTCAGCCTCGAACAGGCAACAGAGGCGAGCGCTCCTGCCACCATGCGCATTGCGGCAGATGCGATGCGAGGTGCCCGGGTCAAGCGCCGCGCCTCGATTGGCACCGAGCAGCTGCGCAGTACCACCCTCGGCACGCTGCCGCGTCTCGAGGACACCGGCGATGAATTGAAAGCCATTGCTTCTGCCTTGCAAGCCGACCCGAGCAAGGTGCTCTATCTCGGCAAAGACGCGAACGAAAAGATTGTGAAGGGCATCGATCTTACGCGTTACCGCGTTGTCGTCTTCGCCACGCACGGTCTCATTCCCGGCGACCTCGATGGCCTAACGCAACCCGCGCTGGCTCTCACCGCGCCCGAAGTTGCCGCCATCGATGGAGATGGGCTGCTCACCGTAGATGAGATCCTGGCGCTGCGGCTCAATGCGGAATGGGTGGTGTTGTCCGCCTGCAATACGGCCGCAGGTGCGGGTCAAGGCGCCGAGGCGCTCTCGGGCCTTGGTCGAGCCTTCTTTTACGCCGGCAGCCGTGCGCTGCTCGTCACCAACTGGCCCGTGGACTCAGCCTCTGCCCGCGAGCTCGTCACCGGGGTGTTTTCACGCCAGGCGAATAATCCGCAGCTTAGCCGGGCCGAACTGCTCCGCCAGTCGATGCT
>DASTMQ010000512.1:0-15771 GCA_035714005.1 Hyphomicrobiaceae bacterium | reverse complement strand
TCTCAGGCTGCGGTGGTGAAGGAAGCACTCAAACTCGGGATACAGCAACAATCAAGTCGCAGTTCCGCCACGTGGGCGCCTGCCGCCACGAGCGCGGGCGCGATTGCCCCTCCAGCGGCGTCCGCCGAGGCCTCTCAACCGGCGGCGCGCCCGGTTGGCGCGTTGGCGCCCCTAAGAAAAGGAAAAGGACTGGACACCCAGCGTATGTATAAGTATACATATACACTATCATGCATATAGACGTTTTTCAGACGCTTGCCGATCCCACGCGTCGCCTCGTGATCGAGGTCCTGCGCAATGGCGAGAGACCGGTCAATGATATTGTCAGGGAAGCCAGGATCCACCAGTCCGGCGTCTCGCGGCATCTGCGCATCCTTCACGATGCAGGCTTCGTGTCGATGCGGCCGGACGGGCAGCGCCGCCTCTACTCCCTGAGGCCTGAACCCTTTCGCCAGCTGGATGCGTGGCTGGCGCAGTACCGCATCTTGTGGGCAGCGCGCCTCGATCGGTTTGGCTTGGCACTTGAGCACCAACAAAAGCGCCGAAGAGGCAAAAAGCAGGAGAGCCTCGCATGAGCGACAACAAGACCGCTGCTGTCCCGGCGAGGGTGGTAGTCGAACGCACATACAAGGCGCGGGCAGAGGAGCTGTGGGCGTTGTGGACGACCAAGCAGGGCTTCGAGTCGTGGTGGGGGCCCGAGGGGTTCCGGGTGGAAGTTCACTGCCTTGAGGCGCGCGTGGGTGGTCGCTTGCATTATGACATGATTGCCGACACGCCCGAAATGATCGAGGCAATGCGGCGCATGGGTCGGCCTCCTACCCACGTCACATGTGCCAAGTTTGTCGAGGTCAAACCGCACGAGCACCTAGTCATCGCCCATGTGATCGATTTTCTGCCGGGCGTAGAACCGTACGGCAGCACCATGAAGGTCGACTTTTTTGCCTCAGGCGATGCGGTGCGCATGGTTGTCACGCTCGAGCCAATGCATAATGAAGAATTCACCAGGATGTCGGCGCTGGGCTTCTCGAGCCAACTCACCAAGCTCGACAAGCGGTTCGAGCGAAGGACGAACTTAGACCGATGGTCCCACCCTTGAAGAGGTGACCACCCTCATGTCGCGACCAGGACTACCCGGTATGGCGGCAGGCAGAGCGGCAAACAAGAAGGGCTAGTCGTGGGTTGCCGACAAATCGGCTCGTCATGGCAACTACGCCTTTGCCAATAGGCCTTGCCGCGACGTCCTCGATGCTTCCGCACGGGAGAGCCGGCGCTTGCTATTGAAATGCGACTTCGGTGAAGCTTCTAAGCTTTCGCGAGTGTAGCCGTTCACGCTCCTGCGTGCTCAAATGCTTGAGCGCCCTCAGCCCAATCTCGAGATGCTGCTTGACGCGCTGGCGGTAAAATTCGCCGGCCATTCCCGCGAGCTTGATTTCCCCGTGTAGGGGTTTATCGGAAATGCACAACAGCGTGCCGTAAGGCACCCGAAAGCGGAAACCATTGGCGGCAATCGCAGCCGACTCCATATCGAGTGCAATGGCACGTGACTGTGACAAGCGCCGAATAATCGTGTCGTTATCGGCGAGTTCCCAATTGCGATTGTCGACACTTGCCACCGTCCCGGTGCGCATGATGCGCTTCAGCTCGAAGCCCGTGAGCCCAGTAACCTCCGCAACCGATTGTTCGAGCGCAACCTGCATTTCGGCGAGTGCAGGCACGGGCACCCAGATCGGTAACTCATCATCGATGACATGGTCCTCGCGCACGTAGCCATGCGCCAGCACGTAGTCGCCGAGCTTTTGCGTGTTGCGGAGGCCTGCACAATGACCAAGCATTAGCCACGCGTGTGGTCGCAGCACCGCGATATGGTCGGTGATGTTGCGCGCGTTGGACGGACCGGTGCCAATATTGACGACGCTAATTCCGCCGCCATCCGGTTCGACCAGATGAAATGCCGGCATCTGTGGCAGACGATCGGGCGGTGCAGCCGACGCGGTGGGCTTGCCGAAGCGAGCGTTGTGCGTCACCAAGTTGCCGGGCTCTACGAAGGCCTCCCCCGTTGGATCGCCCGAGGCCATTCGCTCGCGGCACATCTGCGCAAAGGCATCGACGTAGAACTGATAGTTGGTGAAAATAACAAAGTTCTGGAAGTACTCCGGATCGGTGCCCGTGTAGTGATAAAGACGGTGCAATGAGTAGTCGATCCTGGCGGCTCGGAACAACGCTAAAGGTTCCGGCGCCCCGGGGCTGCGACGCAGCGTACCATCGACAATGGCGTCATCCATCGCGGCCAGATTTGGCGTGTCAAATAGATCGCGCAGCGGTTGTTCGAGGGCCGTGAAACTCGCGGCCAGACTGATGTTTCGGCGGTAGGCAAAGTGGATCGGGATAGGCTCCTCCGATTCCCCGATCTCGATGGGTACACCGTGGTTTTGGATGAGGAGGCCGATCTGCTCTGTTAGATAACCGCGAAAAAGATCGGGTCGGGTGATCGACGTCTCGTGCACGCCAGGGCCGGAAACGAAACCGTAGGAGAGGCGCGAGTCGACCCTGGCATGGGTGGTCGTGGTAATTCGCACGAAAGGATATGTCGCCCGGACCCGCGACTTGAGGGGCTTACCCTGCGCATAGGCTTCAAAGCGTTCCCGCAGGAAGGCGGTATTGCGCGCGTAGATTTGCTCAAGTCGTTCGCAGGCGCCGGCCGCGTCCATAAAGGGCATGGTGGCCATCCGCTTGGGCGAGAGGATCGATGTCGCCATCTTCAATGAGCCTATAGGTCCTTACCGGCACGGGTCATATCAGCAGACGGACCGAACAAGGCCTGCATCGGCAACGCGACGTTGAGGCACGGAACATCCACATCAGATCAACGAATCCGGTTTAGCCTTACCGGTGTCAAGGTGGCGTCTATGTCCCGGCCGCTAGCGGCGGTAGCGGCAAGGTGGGTGCTGTTACAAAGTATCGACCGACGGTTGCAAACGGTAAGGCGGCCAGCGCCGGGGTTTGCGCAATGGATCGACGCCCGCGGCGACCCGCGCGGGGGACTACGACGCGACTTGCGCGCAATTCACCCGATCGGCGGCACGGCGGCAACGATCCGGCGGCATTCTGCAAGGGTGCATCTTGGCACCGCTGCGCCTCAATTCTATGTGATCGCCGCCGAGGTGATGACGACCAGAACGGCTCGAGCTCCGCTCTCGCCCTGAGCACCGCACTTGTTGCGCGTTAGGGTTAGCGGCGTAGGCCTTAACCGGTGATCGGGGAACGCACGAGGGTGGTGAGATTTTTCTATCGACTTTTATGCGGCCCACCTCCCCCGCGGCCGCGCCTTGGCCCGGAGCAGGTACGCGCGCTGGTCGCGCAGACCGTTGCGGCCGCCCATCTCGATGCAACGCTCGGCGTGGTGACCATGCAACGCATCGAGGGCCGGTTCACGTGGATCGCCAAGACGGCCACGAAAGGCAGTGGGTTGCAGATAACGGTCGACGATGCAACCGGCAAGGTTGGACCGGTTGAGCGTTGGGGGGTTAGGTGATCAGGGTTTGCTACCCGCCACGGTCATGGGGGCATGCTCATGCGCGTTATTGACCGGCAACACCAACACCGCAAACGCCCCTGCACGGCGCGCGGCGGGCGCGGCGCAATCGTCCAGGCCTGAGGGGCGCCGCCAACGCAGTCGGCCCCCGCGACATGTCCTTGCCGCCATCCACAAGCCTGCCGGGCACCCGATCAACGGGAGGTGGGAACCGAAGGCCTGTTTGCTGCGCCGGCCCTGCGCTCTTGATTGCGCTGCCAATACACAAAGAGCACGGTCACGAATGCGGTGAGCACCATCGTTGTGAGAATGTCGGGCCGTTTGATGAAGGTAAGCCAAACGTTCAAGCCGGCCTGAAAGGTGGTCCCGCGTCCCAGCAGAAAACCGTTGCCGACAATCATGACAAAAAACACACCTGCCGTGAGCCCCACGGCAATTGTGACTTGGAGCACCCTTTTGAAAAACCGAGGCATGGGCAGCTTTTTGCCAGCCACGACCAAGATCGTTGTCTCAACCATGGTGTTCCCCTCATTGCTTGCGTCGCCCAAAATCTAGCGCAGCACCACAGGAAGTTCCATCGGCGTACTCAAGGTGACAATTAGGCACGCGATCACTCACTCCGCAAAGCCAGGGGCAATGCCTATCGCTCGGTTCGTCTAGCTACGCCAGCGCCCGCTGCGGCGCTCGATGCCGACGACCTCGACGGCTCTGCGGGCGCCCGCTGTCCACATCAAGTGCGGCTGCTTTCTACGGTGTACTGAATGTTTCGGCCGTGGTGCAAGAAACCTGACGCAGATCGAACGCTGCCGCCGGCTTCCCACGACGGCTTGCGGCAATCAATGGCATTTCTGAAATGAGCGCGTTTGACCTGCGGCGGCCGGCTCGGGCTGCCAACTTTGCGGCATCAAGGTCGGCAACGATGGGGGCGGCCATCCTGTAGGACCGGCGCAATGACAAAGCCTTTGAGCCGGTGCGCTTTTCGCCAGAGAAAGTGCGCTAGCAGCGCTCCCCCTTCCGGATCGAAGCTTCAAACGATTGGCCTCGAATGCCGCCGCCACGGCAAGCGGTCTGGAATTCAAACCGGGCGGCAGCCACGACCTTGAGCGGGACTGCCAAAATGTCGTGAGTCGCTCGTGCCTTAGGAATGCCAAAGTTCCTCATCGTTGTGAGGGCTAGCGGGCACCAGACATTGGAGGGAAAAGCAATGCGCAGGAGCCTCGTCGGTTTGGCATTTGCACTGGCGGCAATCGTGTCGGAGCCAATCCAAGGCCAAGCGGCCATGTTTGGCGATGCACGCTCAGCGAAACTCGAATCCGCTGTGGTCGCCGCTCAATACTGGCGCGGAGGCCCACGCTACGGGTGGCGGGGACGGCCCTATTGGCACGCGCGGCCATGGGTACGCCGGCCCTACTACGGCAGGATCGTTGCGGGTGTGGCCTTGGGTACACTGATTACCGTCGCCGTCGTCGGGGCTGTCCCCCGCCGGCCCGCTGCCGATCTGTGCTGGTATTGGGCCGATCCCTACCGCAACAGAGGCTATTGGGATTATTGCTACTAACAAGCCATTCGGCTTTGGGGCGGGCCTAAGCATAGGCTGACCTCCGGCGCCAGGACCTTACGCTCGCCGGCCCGCGCCGCCGTTTGGCCTATCCGGGTGCCGCCTTTTTCGCACGGGCACACCATACGCGAACGTGCAAGCCACGCGTCGACCGTCTTGTGTGGGTTGATCTCTTTGGCCCAAGCTGAGGCTAAGCCCCCATGTGCGTGCGGGGGCGTTGTTGAATGATACGACCGACATTCAGGAGTATTATTGTGCAACTTGGCGCGGCCGCTGCTGCAGCCGACGCGCGGGGCGCCGACGCCGGCAATCAGGCAATTGATCATGAGCGTCGGCTAGACCGCCTTGGTACGTCGTTCCGGCTGACCACGAGTGGCTGGCGCGGCTTGTTGTGGCGGCGGCTATCGTCAGGTCTTGCAAGATCGCCGGCATCTCCGACCTGACACCTTGCCCCGCGCAACAATTTTGCGCGGGGGCGCCACAAGCCGCGGGGCAGGCGTGATTGGGGCCGGTTCTTGGCCTCACTGTCCCAAGCAGCGAAACAGGGAAAACTCCACCATTGACGGCAGCGCAGCCCGGCGAGCTGATCGGCAATCGTTGTCGCCCAACGCCCGACGGTGTGCTGCAGATGCTCCGACGAGGCCAGGCCAGAAGCTGCGCCCCAAGGCGTGCATCCGACGCGCGTGTGGCCTAGACTATTGCGCAAGTTCCCGGCTGCTCGCCCGCGATCTGCAATAAGGGAGGCAACAGGAATTTGAGGAGTACGATGCTCCGGCTGCACAATGTGGGGATCGGTGATGGCAGCGTATTCGCGTGATTTGAGCTGCATACGTGCCTTCTTGGCGAATAGCACCTTTCTGGGTTGCCTCCCCGGTTCGGCGCTCGATAGCCTCATCGGCAAAGGTCAGATCAAATACTTTGCCAAAGGAAGCGTCATCTACCGAAGAGGAGATCCGGGAGACAGCTTGCTGTTTACAATCAGTGGTCGGATCAAACTCGCCAATACTAATATTGGCGGCAAAGAGGTTGTGCTACACTACGTCGGAGAGGGTGAAATTTTCGGCGAGATAGCGGCCCTCGACGGCAAGGAACGTGCGGCGGATGCCGTCGCGCTGGAGGAGTGCCAGATATTTTTCCTCTACGCACGCGACCTTCTGCCGACGCTGACCGCGCATCCGTCGGCAATGCTGGCAGTCTTGCACGGGCTCTGTGAAAAGATTCGCGCTGCGGCGACCGTCATCGAAGACAACAAATTGGAGATGCGGTGGCGCACGGCAAGGGGACTGCTGAGGCTTGCACGCAAGCATGGGCGCACTGCGGCGGCCGGCGGTTCGCTGCAGCTGGCCATTTCACAGGAAGAGCTCGGAAAATATCTGGGAGCGACCCGAGCGAACGTTAATCGGCAGCTGGGCGAGCTGAAGTCCGGCAAATTGATCTCAATTAGTGGCATCGAGATCACCATTATCGATGCCGAGGGGCTTGCGGAAATCGCCGACAATCCGCCCTCGCACGACCGCGAAATAGCGCAATGAGGGTAAAATTCGCGTCTTGGGGTGCGAGCTTTTCCTCGCACCCCAAGCCCCGCACCCGGAATTGAGCTCCGGTCTCGCCCGCAGTGGGCAACGGCATGTTTACGCCATACGCAAATTGGCGCCCTGTGCTCTGGAGCACAGAGATGAACTTTTTTTTGAACCGCGTCCTTCATGCAGCAGCGTCCGGCTCTCGGTCTGGCCTGGGCGCAAAGGAAGGACCGGTCCCACTGCGGGCGAGACCGGCCCCCGTTGCGGCAGGACGTGCGGGGCGACCCACCAGCAACGCAACGACGATAGCCTTCCGCTCTCAAATCCTGCACCAAAAAAATGGGGAACCTCGGCAAAATGCTTGGGCATGGCCTGGGCAAGCCGCCATTGGTTGGGCGACCCGGGCAAATCTCCCTTTAAACCTTCGCGAAATCCGCACCAGCGGGCGACGGACCCGGCGCTTGGCGGCCAGGCCGCCGGCGGGCAGGCTGCGGTGCCGCCCATTATTGCGTGCGCCGCCGCGATTGGGCGCTCGCCGAGCGACCAGGGTGCCGGCGCGCGGCAGGCCGGCGCATCAGCCATAGACCTGCCGTTGCCCCCGTGCGGGGCCCCTTTTGCGGTCATGAACATTGGTTCCGATCGAGGTTTTCCTCGTGCCCCTGGTGCGTTGTCGCCAGCAGCTGGTCAAGCGCCCGCTCAAAGCCACTGCGGCTCGCCGTCGCGATGGGAAGAAATCGGCGGTTGAGGCGCTGGCAGATGGCTTTGGCCATGCGGCACGCACCATGACTGACACAATCGACAGGACAGACGACAGCGTCGCAACCCGCGATCATTTCCTCGATGCGGTGCAGGCTATCCTCGATGCCTCCATCGTGATGGAAAAATGCCGCGACCCGCGCCGCCGCCGCCGTGCGCAGATGCGGAACTATGGCCGTGCGTCCACCAAGATAGAGGACGCGGTGTGGGGTTGGCGACCGCCTGGGCTGATGGCCCGAGACGAACCTGGTGCGAATGTCGTGCGCAGCCAGATTGCGCATGGGGGGCCTTGCTGCGGACAGGCGGCTCAGCTCGGTCTCGGCCTGGCGCGCTCGCGCCCGCGCCACGATGACTGCGCGCTCGCATTTTGCGAGCTTTTGCTGCAAACGACGAAGGGCGCGATCGGGCTCAGATGCATGGTCCCACACGGGTGCGGTGGCTTGGCCTTGGTCTGCGTGTTCCCGGCGCGATGAGTGTACGCGGGCCGCGTCACGTGCGGCGAGGGCCTCGACCTTGGCCGTCTCGGATCGGCGCAGGCGCGACTCCAAATTGGCGCATCTAAGCTCGGCCTGCTTGAGCCGATTGGCGAGCTGGCTGGCGCCTTGGCCATGCAGATGCGAAAGCATATGCACTTCGCCGAACACGCGCGTCTTGAACGATGCGGCGAGATGCGTATGGGACATCACGGCCCAGTAACCGCCGGCGATCTGGCCACCATCGCGCAACCGTTCCCACACTAAGCGCACCTCTTCGTCGGTTTTGGCCCGCCCCATCAAGCGGATGGCGCCGGCAAATCTCTGCTCCAGTAGCTTGGTGAGCGAGCGGGCAAGTGCGCAATCCTCACTGGCGGCACGCACGCAGTAGCTGTGGACATCGTAGCTATGCGCATTGCGATCAATTTGCAGGCGATGTTTGCGCACGGTGGTGAGGAGGTCCTGATCGCTGAGGCACGTGCCGATGATCGAGCATTGCAAGGATCCTTCAATCTCCCACAGGGCAAGCCGTAGCGGGCGCTTCGTCGGCGAGCGTTCGAAGGCGCGCTCGGCTGCCGGCAATGTCAGCCGTGACGGCGACAGCAACGAATCTGGCATGAGCTGTTCTCCAATGTCGCGGCGGCAACGCCCCGAGGCGCGGAAGGCGAGGACATGGGAGTATTCTATACAAAATAAGTCAAGTTTAATGTGCCGCGATCAGCCTCAAGCGCTACATTGGCGCGGGCGATGGCGGGCGGAAATTGGCCTTCTTGACGAGGAGGGCTGGCGGTGACCAACCTTTGCCATGGCCATGACGATATCGATCGTCACATTTCCGGTTTGCTTGCTCGCGCTCGGCTTGGCGGCTGCGAGGATGCACAACCCGCGTAAATGACGCGGGCTAGCTTTGGAGCCGTGGCAACAAAATGAGGCGCGCCGATCGCCGTGATTGGCCACTCCGGGCACTCCTGCGCGCGATCGCCGCTGGAGATAAGGCGGCTGTCGCCAAGATGTTGGCGAGGTCGCCCGGGTTGGCGTGCGAGCGCGCGGTAGACGGCGCAACCCGTCAGGCAGCGCAAGCACACTATCTGCATGCGATCGCACACTACGTCTACGCCGGCGATACCGCGCTGCACATCGCCGCGGCCGCCTATCAAAAGGATATAGTCGGGGATCTAATTGCCCTCGGCGCTGATGTCCGCGCCAGCAATCGACGCGGCGCCGAACCCATCCACTACGCCGCCGATGGGGTACCGGGCTCGCGGGCCTCAAATCCGCGGGCGCAAGCTGCAACTATCGCCTGCCTCGTTGGGGCTGGTGCCGACCCAAATGCTTTGGATAACAGCGGCGTCACCCCTTTGCACCGTGCCGTGCGCACGCGTTGTGCCGCTGCCGTTAGGGCCCTCCTCGACGGTGGCGCCTATATGCACGCCAAGAACAAGAGTGGCGCGACGCCCCTGCGCCTTGCCACTCGGAGCACGGGTCGCGGTGGTAGCGGATCAGCCGAGGCGAAAACCGCGCAGCAAGAAATATTGCGCCTCCTCGAAGCTGCTGGGAGCAGGTGAGCCCACGGCTCGCGATTCGAGAGAGTGCGCGCATGTGACATTGTGAGAGGCTGAATTTGCTGTTGACGTCGCCGGCGTGCGGCTCTCAACCCGCGAGAGGCGAGGCGGCGGGCCATGACCTAAGGGCATGGGGCATCAAGCAGCGCGAGAGGAATGGACGCCGGCAGCATCCCTGCGAAGACTCTGATCGAAGGCAACCGCAGCCGGCCTCTAGCGAGCAATCGGACGCCCGGGGTGACGAGCCGCGACCGCTGTGGCGATGGGATTGAGCCGCTCGGGCAAGGCGCCGATAGCTGGCCTGCGCGAGGCTTGCCGCAGTAAGCGCCGTCGCGCCCTGCCGAGTGCGAAAAGCAGCTGCACCACCGACCAATGGCCCGAGCCGGCCCGTGAGGCAAATAAATCCCGTTCCAGCGCGTCAACCTGCTGTTGGAGGGCGGGATCCCGCGCGGCGGCCTTCAAGGCTTTGATCGTATGGTCCGGGGCAATCGGGTCAAAGCGATCGAGCCAATTGAGGAGTGCGACATAGACCCTGCTCGCGCGAGGACGCCAGGCCGCCGCTAGCAAGCACGCAAATGCCCAGGCTTCAGAGGCAAGAACGGCGTCGCGACGGCGCCGCGCGCGAGGCATGATTGCTCGTCGCAAACGCGACGTCAGCCAAGGCGATGCCAGCAACACGCCGAGACCTAGCAACAGCAAGGCCCAGTACTCGACGATGAAATCGAGCAAGCCATGCCAGTCTTGCCCGCGGTGCGGCCTTGCCGCAGCCACGCCGGTGACGGCCGGGCCGTCGAGAACGTGGAGCTCGATCGTGTCGACCCGCGCGGTTTCGATCCTTGCGGTGCGCAAGTTCCACCACCTTAATGCGATCGCAGGCAGCAGATAATCGCCGGCCTTCTCCAACATGTAAGTAGCCGCGTCCACGCGGCTTGCGGAGGCATCAGCGGTACGCGAATCGACCCTGTCTCGCAGCGCGGGTTGCGCCGGGTAGAGCGCCAAGCCATCGAGCGAGCCAAAAATCGTAGGCGGCAGGAGCATGGATGGTGGGCCATCCGCCCTGATGCTTATCGTACGCGTGAGCGAATCGCCGACCCGCGGCGGGTCGGACGAGTAGTGAACGGCCTGCTCGATTGTGAGGCTGGTCGCGGCCAGGAAGGGGTCAAGTTGTGCGGCCGGCGCGGGAATAAACGCCGAAAACTCCAGGCGCGGCAGAGACAACATTGCTTGCCGCGTGCGCGGTGGCTCGGCCGCGTACGTCAGCGAGATGCTTTGCTCGGCAAGGGCATAAGTGCCTTCTTCCTGCGGGTAGATCGCGAACTCAAACCGTACGCCGGCGTAGGTCAGGTCATCGTGTCGTTCGTTCAGGTTGAGGCTTTGCAGGCGACGGGTCACGGCGTTGCGAACCTGGAACTCAGGTAGCGCGGGAGGCCGCGTCAGGTAGTTCGGCGCCAGCACCTCAAGTCGAAGTATTGTCTTCTGCCCGACCACCACACGCGCTGGGTCGATGCTGACGCGCAAAATTGGCTCCGGGCTTGCTGGTTGCCTTGGCTCGGCGGGCAGTTGCGCGCGCGCGGTCAGCGGCGTCGCTAGCACGAGCAGAAAGGCGAAGCCGATGCCACATCTCATCGTCCACCCCCCGGCAATGGCGATGGTGAGCCGGCTTGAATGGCAAATTTCAGCTTCAGAAAATCGGCTGGCGACGTCTGCAGCTCGCGCATCCAGGCTTCGGCGGCGCCGGCGGTGGTCAGATCCTCTGGCGTAATGCGAAGGCGCTTGCCGCCTTTCTGCTTCGGGTCGATGCGCGTCGCGTCTGCCTTCTGTTCGGGTGCGTTGTCGCCCTCCTCCTGCTTGCGACGCTTTTCCTCCTGCTTCTGCAAGGCGGAGAGCACAATGGCGCGGTTTGTTCTTGCGGCGCTATTGTCGGGTTGCGCCTTGAGTACCTCGTCATAGGCCTCGATGGCCTTCTGATAGGCATGGTTCTGCGCCTGCGCATTGCCGAGCGCAAAGCGCCCCTCGGGTGTGTCGACGACTTGAAACGCCTCGGCAGCGGCTAGAAAATCGAAACCCCGGTAGGCTGCTATTCCTCGCCACATCGGATCGACGAATAGCGTCTTGGCCGCGGCATAGTCGCCGCGCTCGAAAGCGAACCGGCCCTGCTGGTCGGGCGTGAGCCACAGATGGCGCAACGCGGATGAATCCTGGGCGGCGACCGGGCCATTGTGAAGCATAGTCAAGAGCAGCACGGCCCACTGCACGGTAGTGCCGCGCCGAAACCACAACAGACAGAGCAAGGCCACGGGCAGCAGCAGCCAATAGCCCTCATCCTGCCAACGGCTGCCGAATTGGCCGGTGCGGGCCGTCTGGAAATGCCTGTCGATGCGCCGCTCCAACGCACGCAGGTCGGAGCCATCGACGGTGACGGTTACCGCATCGTCAAGTTCCGAGCTCTCGGTCCGCGATGGCATCACGATCAGAATCGCCAGCCCGTTGTGGCCGGCCGCCGTTCGAAGCCGTGTCTCCTCAAGGCTGCTCACGTCGTCGGCGACGATGAGGATCGTACCAGGCAGCGATTCCATTGCCAAAGACGACGCCGCCAGTGCCACGGCCGCCGCGAGGTTCTTGCCCTCGGCCGGCATCAGATCGGGAGCAAGGGCGGCGAGAAATGGCTCGAGCACGGATCGATCGTCGGTCAACGGCATCACCAGGTGCGCCGTGCCGGCATAGGCGATGAGGCCGGTTCGCGCGCCGGTGCGGGCGGCCAGCAGGTCTCTAATCTTTTGCTTTGCACGTTCGAGGCGGGTTGGAGGCACATCCTGTTCGCTCATCGACGACTTGACCGCAAGCGCGATTATGAGTGGCGCCTTGTCCTCGACAAATGGCGGCAGTTCGCGCCGCCAGCTTGGCCCCGACAAGGCGATGATGGCAAAGGCCAGCGCGGTGGCGACCAGATAAGCCGGTTGAATGCGCCACTTTCTCTCGGGCTTCACAAGCAAATGGCGCAGGAGATGGGGGGCAATGAGCCCAGACCATTGCAGCTCCGGGCGCTGGCGGCGCAAGACGAGCATCAGGATCGCCAGCACGGGTAGCAGGGCCAGTAGCCAAACCGGCCGCAAGAGATGAAACGAAATTTCGTGCGACTCAGGCATGGCGCAACGAATTTTTGCGCTTCCGGCCGCCGCCGGCGAGCAGGACAAGCCACGCGACAAGCGCCAGGACGACGGCGGCACCCAACGGCCACGGGAACAGCGGCAGCTTCGGGCGCCACGATTGCACCTCCACCGTCGCGGGCGCGAGCTTGTCGATGGCAGCGTAAATCTGCTCAAGCTCAGCGCCATCCTCGGCGCGGAAGAATTGACCGCCCGTCGTGCGCGCCACCGTTTGCAGGACGGCAAGATCGACGCGATCGTCACCGCTTGCGTTCGGGTCGCCGACGCCGATGGTGTGGACGACCACCCCTCTTTGCCCGGCGATGTCGGCGGCATGCTCGGGCGGAACGCGGCTGGCAGTATCGTTGCCGTCTGTCAGTAGGATCATGAGCTTCTGGCGCGCCTTGCTGGTCTCGAAGGTCTTGACCGCAAGTCCGATCGAATCGCCAATCACCGTCTGTTGCCCCGCCATGCCAACCTTGGCCTGGTCGAGCAATTCGCGGGCGGTCGCAAGATCTTGCGTGAATGGCACCTGCACGTAAGCCTTGCTGCCGAACAGGATGAGGCCGACCCGGTCGCCATGCCGCCGCCCGATGAAATCGCCAAGGATGCGCTTGACGCCGTCGAGGCGCTTCAGCGTCCGGCCGTCGGCGGCGCGGAAGTCGTTCTGGTCCATCGAACCCGAAATGTCGACGGCGAGAATGAGATCGCGCGCGGAGGTCTCGTGCCTCACCGGCTCGCCAACCCACTGCGGACGTGCCAGCGCGACGACAGTGAGCACCCAAATCAGAGCGGCCACCAGCATTTGCATGGCTCGGCGCCGCAGGATGACGGCGCCCTGTTGCGGCGTCTGCCCGGTCGCGGTCGCCAAGCGCTCGAAGAAGGGCACTTGCACCGACGCCTGGCGCTGGCGATAAGGCGGCAGTAGCCACCAGGCCAACAGTGGCAGCGGCAGGAGCACGAACGCCCAGCGCCACGCGAACTCAAGCATGGTGCGCCTTGATCCAGCGTCGGACCAGCTCGATTAGCAGCCGTTGATCTCGGTCTCGCGCCGAGCCCACTGGCCGATAGGCCGCGATCTCCAGGCTTCGCCCGGCACCTTGCGAAAACTCCGTCCCGCCATAGCTGCGATCGAGAAAGCCGAGCCAGGCCGGTCCTGTCAGCTGGGCCACCCGCTCCCGCGGAAAAGCCGCCAGCGCCGTGCGGCGAACGAGCACCGCCAGATTTTGGGCAAGCTGAACCGGATCGCTCACGGGTTGCACAATGCGATCGAGTTCGGCAAGCGCCTCGCGTCGATATCGATTCACCCATCGCCGATGCACCATCCATATCATCGACACAACGAGGGCCACCAGCGCAGCAGCCACGGTAATGCGCGATATCCAGGTCTCGGGCCAGAGGCCGATCGACGGCGGCAGCGGAATATCTATTAGGCCGGCGACGGGGTCGCCCGGGTCTGGGGGGACGTTAGCCACGGGTTGCCTCCGCGGGCACGTGCATGCCGCCACGCCCTTGCCGCATCGGCAAACGGCCGAGCAGGCGACGGAGCTGTTGCGGCGTATCCTCAGCGGCGCTCAGCGGCAGCACGGGGATACCAAGCTCGGGCGTCCAAGCGAATAGCTCGGCCAGCCGCTGTTGCACGGAGGCGGCGATGTTTTTGCGGACACTGTCGCGGCCAACTTCTAGCAGGATCTGCAGTTCGCCGTTGGTCACGCTCATGCTGGCCGAGGCGGGTAGTTCGCTCTGCAGCGGGTCGTGGACCAGTAACGCAATGACATCGTTGTGTTGCGCCAGCGCGCCGACCACACCGCGCGTCTGTTGGTCAGCCCCGTCGAAATCACTGATGATGATCACCAGAGCATCGTGGCGGGCGAGGCGCCGCGTCCGGTCGAGCACGCGATTGAGCATCGACGCGGTGCTGACGATGCCGCGGCCGACCGCGAGTGCCCGGTTTTGCGCCGCGATGGCGGCGAGGATCCGCAGCACGGTTTGCCTACTGCGCCGCGGTTTTACCTCGACGATCTCGCGGTCGTTGAACACCAAGGCGCCAACCCGGTCGCCGCCGCCAAGGACTCGCCAGGCAGCGACCGCCGCGGCCTGCGCTGCCGCGACCGATTTCAGCAACTGCTTACTGCCAAAGAACATCGAGAGCCGCTGGTCAACCAGCAGCAGCGCCGGGCGATCACGTTCCTCATTGAACACGCGCACATGCGGCCTTTGCAGTCGCGCCGTCACCTTCCAGTCGATCGATCGGACATCATCGCCGCTACGATAGTCCCTGATTTCCTCGAAGTTCAGGCCGCGCCCGCGCATGCGCGAGGCAAAACGGCCGGACAAGAGGCTATACACCGGCTGCCGTGGCAGGAATGAGACTTTGTGTGCTCTTTGCTCACAGGCGATGAGGTCCGCGAGATCGACGTAGACACCGGCTGTCTTCGACGTAGCGTCGGCCATCGGTTTCTCACGCGGCGGCAACAAGGGCTGCAATCTTGTCGATCACCTGATCGGCGGTGACGCCCTGCGAAATTGCCTCGTAGCTAAGGATTAGCCGATGCCGCAAGCAGTCGTGCATGACAGAGCGAATATGATCGGGTGTAACGAACTCCTGCCCGTCCAACCAGGCCCGCGCGCGCGCGCAGCGGTCGAGCGCCAGGCTGCCGCGAGGGCTGGCGCCGACTTGGATCCACTTGCTGAGCGGCTCGCCGTAGCGGTCGGGAAGGCGAGTGGCATAGACCACGTCAACCATGTATTGCTGCGCCAGCTCGGATACGAAGATACCGTCGACCTCCTCGCGCGCCTCGAAAACGGCCTGCTGGGGCACCGGCGGCGGTTCAGCCGCGTGCGCCCGTGGCCGTTGTGCGTTCTCGTCGCGGTTGAGTTTGATGATCTCACCTTCCGTCGCCGCGTCGGGGTAAGTAATGACGACGTGCATCAGAAAGCGGTCGAGCTGCGCCTCTGGCAGCGGGTAGGTACCCTCCTGTTCGATTGGATTCTCGGTTGCGAGCACCATGAACAGGTCGGGCAGTTTGTAAGTTTTGCCGGCGACGGTGACCTGGCGCTCCTCCATAGCTTCGAGCAGCGCCGACTGTACCTTGGCGGGCGCGCGGTTGATTTCGTCGGCCAGCACGAGATTGGCGAAGATCGGACCTTTCTCGAACTGGAATTGGCCGCCCTTGTCGGTTTGCACGTAGATCTCCGCACCGGTCACATCCGACGGCAGCAAG
>DASTMQ010000511.1:0-3814 GCA_035714005.1 Hyphomicrobiaceae bacterium | reverse complement strand
CAACGCCCGGCTGACGATCACGCTCATGGCGTAATCGAGATAGGAGCGCTTCATTTCGTCCGTGATCGAGACCGGCCGGATGTCGGGCGGCCCTTTATCACCGGGCGCGGCTTTGTCGTGGTCCGCCACGGGGAACTGCCTCTTGTTGGTGCTGAAACTGAGCGCGCGAACGAGATGGACTGGGCCGCCGGCACCCCCCCGCCGCTGGCGGTGCAGCGCGGCACCTCAAGGGGCCTTGATAGCGCAGGCGATGGGCCGGAGCAACAGGCGCCACCGCTGCTCTAAAATGGCAATTTAATGTCACAAAAACAACGCGTTAAGACGCCGCGCGGCGGTCGCTTGGCTGGGCCTTGCCGCGCCTGGAACAACCCCGTCGCAAAGGGCTGCTCGCGCGCCGCTGGCAAGGGCGTCGTCCAGGCCCTATCAATCCCTTCCTCGCCGCAGCCGGAGCGCCGCCTTGGGCCTCGTCATGATCGCCTACCTTGTTGGAGCGCTGTCGCTCGTTGCCGGCGCCATTGCTTGCGCGGGCGTCCACTCGGGCCGCTTTTCGGCGCAAGCCATCGAGGCGCTGACGGGCGACCGCACGCCGCTCACGGAAACGCGCTGGCTGGTCCTGCTGGTCGGCCTAGTTTTGCTCGGCGGCGGCCTGGCGCTGTGCGCGCTCAGCCGCTTGGCCGCCCCGATTTTCATCCTCGGCACACTGCTGGCAACGGGCTATCTGCTCTATGCCTCACGTACCCTGCCACCCGCCGACGCGGCCCAGACCCAGGGGCGCCGTCGCACCATCATGGTGATTTATCTTTATGCAACCGCCACCGCCCTGGTGCTGTGGTTGGAAAGCCAGGGCGTCCTCAGCTGAGCTCAAGCGCCGGCTTCAGCCTTGCGAGGCGCGCGGCCCACGCGCACCCCTCAGCACCGATCCCCAGGAAAGGCCAGGATCGCTGAGAAGGCGGCGCGCGATGGCCTCGCCGACGAGACGGTTTGCCAGCGCGTTCCAATGCCAGTCGGAGGCAAACTCGAAGCGCTGCCGGTGGCGGGCGTAGTGGTCGGCGAAGCTGGCGTGCAAGTCGAGGAGGGGGAGCTCGCGCGCCACCTCCCCGACCAGGGCGTTGAGTTTGCCAACTTCGTAGCTTTCGAGCCCCTTGCCGGCGTAGATGGCATCGCGCACTCCGTCCAAAGCCTGAAGCCATCCTGCTGGGCCAGCGCGCGCATCTCGGATGGCGCGTAGTGCGCCACCCGGCGATTGTTGACATGGTCGGTGATTTTGCGCACGTCCACGGCCGAGGAAATGAACTCCGGCGCATACTCCTCCTCCCCGCCCCACCAATAGCGGCTGACCAAGCGCTTGATCCTCAGGTAGGCGTTGGTCTTGTAGTAGAGATAACGGAAGGTCTTAAAGGCGCGCAGGCGGTCAGCCAGTCCGGGCCTGAAGTCGGCGGGCGCAATCTCGAAAGGCTGCCCGGCCCCATCGAAGCCGATCTTGAGGAAACTCGAGGCATAGCGGGTTTTGAGAAAGCGCTAGCTTTCATCGAAGTCGTTGTGGATGAGTTGAACGAGCACCACGTCCGGCCCGAAGGCACGCACCTCGCGCCGCAGCACGTGCAGGTATTGGCTGAGCGGGGCGCCGTCCATACCAAAGCGCAAAACCTCTGCCTCAACGCCGGCCTGGGTGAGTTCGCGTTCGATCACCTCGGGAAAACCCTCCTCGACATTGACGAAGCTGCCGTGCACATAAGAATCGCCGATGACAGCGACACGGAGGCCCCCGGCGCGTCGTGCCAGGGCATAGTGCGGCTCGGTTGAATTCCAGCCTTCGGCGTTGGTGCTGACCAGAGTTTGGCGCCCGTCAGGGTGGCGAAAGATCGGCCGCGTGTTGGGCTCATAGCGCACCACCCCATTGCGCGAGACGTTGGCCAGCACGTCGTCCGGCTTGAGGAAGAGCCCAAAAACCACAAACTCAAGGATCAGCAGGCAGGCCAGCAGCGAGCCGACGAGCAGCACCAAATTAGCCGCCAGGTGTCGCAATTTGGCGAATGCTCAGCCCCCAAACACCATGCGTCCCAGAATGCGACTGGGCAAAAGGGTAAAGGCGCCGGCAATCACAAGCGCCCCGAAGAATAAGCCAAGCATGGTCTTGCGGTGCCCCACCACGTTGTGCCGACGCGCGAAGTAGACGCCGAGCGGCAGCATGGCCAAGGTGAAGACCGACAGCAGGTGGATCGGGCTGAAGTTTCCCCATTGCCGCAGCTCGTGAATAAAGAACGAGCTTAAGGCCACAAACAACATCAAGCCGACCCAGCTGTAGCCGAGCGCCCGATGCGTGCGCGTGCCTTTGACGCGCGCCAGTTGAGCCACGCCCAAGAGAAAGGCGGCAAGTGCCGCAAAGGCGTGGATTTGGATGGCGAGCGGCGCCTCGAGCAGGGGGGCAAGTGAAATGCGTCAACCCTCCACAATGGCGGCGCCAATGCGCTCGCGCCGCCGTTGCGTCCCCTGCGGCCCGTCAGAAGGGGATTTCGTCGTCAATCGGCTTGTCGAAATTGGCCTTGCTGCCGCCGCCACTTCGGCGTGCGCCTCCGCCTCCCCCGTTGCCGTTGCTGGGGGCGCCATAGTCGCCGTGATCATCGTCCTGCATGCCCAGGCTGGCCCCACCCCCGCGGCTGTCGAGCATGGTGAGCGAGCTGTTGAAGCCCTGCAGCACGACCTCGGTGGAATAGCGGTCTTGGCCATCCTGACCTTGCCACTTGCGGGTCTGCAGCTGGCCTTCAATGTAAACCTTGGCACCCTTCTTGAGGTACTGCTCGGCCACTCGGCAAAGTCCCTCGTTGAAGATCACCACGGAATGCCACTCGGTCTTCTCGCGACGTTCGCCCGACGCCTTGTCGCGCCAGGTCTCGGTGGTGGCAACGCGCAGGTTGGCGATCGGTCGACCGTCCTGCGTACGTCGGATCTCGGGATCTCGGCCGAGGTTGCCGATCAGGATGACTTTATTGACGGAACCGGCCATGAGACGCTCCTTCTGCGACCTTTCACTATCTCTGCCGCTCTAGTGTGTTTGCCGCGCTAGTGTTTGCCGCTCTGCTTCTAGTGTTTGCCGCTCATTTGCCGCCAAATGTCTGCCACGGGCGATGCGGCGCTCATCTTTAAGTGCGTTCCTCTTTGGGCCGCTCGCGAGCCCGCTTGCGGCGCGATTCGTGCCCCGACGATAGCGGCTATTGGCGATCCCAGGGCGCCACCCGAGTTGCTTGTCCACGCTATTCGTCGCGGCGCCTCGCCTTCCTCAGTATCTCTGCCGCACTCTTATGTTTAACCAAGTCCAGGGCTTTCCGTGCCATCGGCGGCCCAAGGCATGACCCAAGGCATGACCCAAGGCATGATCCAAGGCATGGGTTGTAGGACCTACCAATCGCGGGCATGCCACCCGTTCGAGCCCCACGCCTCAGGACCAATGTTCACTTTCTGTTCCCTATGTAGTGGAGTTTGCCGCCCGCTGCAAGGGGTGCCGAGGCGGCCCGCCTCGGTTTATCTGCTCGCGCCGCCGGGCGTTGGGTCTCTTCGTGTGTCGGGCCACCCGCGCGCGTGCGTGCGGCCTCATTATGCCGTTCGCGCTCTTGCGTCACGGCTTGCGCCTTGTGCCCACCGCGGCGGGCGAAGCGCTCGCCAGTTTCCTCGTCCACGCCGGCGGCGTTGGGCGCCTTTGCCACGAATCGCATCAGTGATAGCCGTTCGCGCGAGGCCGCCCTCAGCGGTCAATTAAGATGGCGGCGCTGACGGGCAATGACGCGGCTGGGACGGCTGAAGGGGATCGTTTGCTTGG
>DASTMQ010000510.1:0-10331 GCA_035714005.1 Hyphomicrobiaceae bacterium | reverse complement strand
GCCGCTGGCCCTGGCGGGAGCGCTAGCCTCGACACCGCTCGGTCCCAAGGCCCTTGCCAATGGCGCCAAACTCATTGTTCGCAACCTTCCCCTGGTCGTCCTGTTGGGTCTCATTGCCTTGCTGTTTTGGCCGATGCAGCCCGGAACGGCGGAAGGCGAGCAAGATCAGGACGAGGAGCAGCCAGCAGCGCCGGTCCCGGAGGCCAATGGCGCTTATCGGGCGAAAGGCAACGGCCTCAATCGGGAGCAGGCGGCCTGAGGCGGGGCGCGGCGCCGACGTGAGCCGCGGGCGCCGACGTCTGTTGCCTGTGCGCGGCCGGCGTTTCATCCGTGATCAGATGCCCTGGCCGTTGCTTGCTCAGGCGGCCGCGTCCAGTCGGGCGGTTGAGGCGCCTGGACGGCCGCCACGCGCGCGTTCAAGTGGGAAGGAGTTGACGTGCGTCGACCGCGGGCGGCGGGCACGCGCCAGCGCGCCACTTAAAATGTTGCGGCCTGCTGCGACTGGGTCCTGCGACTGGGCTCGCGACTGGCCGCTAAAGGGCGCTCAAGCAAAGCGGGCTGCGTGCGCCGCGCCGCGTCCCTAAAGCGCAATGCGGAACCAGAGCCAGGCCCCCACGTTCTGCAGGCTGAGGTTGCCAATGAGGAGAGCGTTTGATGGGCCGTGGACTGATCCTATGGTTGGTAGGAATTCCTCTACCCGTCATCCTCGTGCTGTACTTCCTCGGCTATCTCCATTGAGAGGAGCGCGTCGGCTCGTGCGAGCCGTACGCGGCTCAGCAGCCGTCGAAAACTGGGAGGCGCGGCCAGGCGTTTGCGCCAGGACGGCCGCAAGGGTTGCGAAGGTGCGCTGAACACGACCGCGGCCCCCACCCTCGCGAACAGCCAAGGCAAAAAGTTCACGGCCGGCGGCGCTTCGCAGCATCTGGAGGCAACCCCTCAGTGAACATGGCAATACATGACTTAACAAGAGAACAGGAGGTTTGACATGAACTGGGATCGCATCGAAGGCAGCTGGAAGCAGTTCAGCGGTAAGGTGAAGGAGCAGTGGGGTAAGCTCACCGACGACGACATTACCCAGATCAACGGCAACCGCGAGCAGCTCGAGGGCAAGATTCAGGCGCGCTACGGCTATGCCAAGGATCAGGTGCGCAAGGATGTCGATGATTGGATGAGCCGCCAGTAACCCACCCTCACCGGACTTGAGCGGACGGACATAGCTCAGGCGAGTTAAAAGAGCTCGGGTAACGATACCCAAAGTCCAGCAACCGGCGGGCCGCACCTCATCCAGGTTGCGGCCCGCCTGCCTTAGGCGGCACCCGCGCCCTTATCCAGCGCGCGCGCTCCGTCCTCCGGGCCAGCGCTGGGCTCGGCAACTTTAGGACGGTGGGGCGCGGCTCGCAGCCGGCACGGCCACGGCCTCCCTCACGGCCTCCCTGTGGAAAATTTGGCGCGGCCGCGGCCGGCAAGGCGGTCATGTGGATCGCCCCAAGGCCGGTGCGTTATCTGCTCTTCCATCTCGCCGGAAATGGCCATACTCCTCCCGCGGCACCGATTCGGTGCTGTCGCTGCGCGCAACCTAAGCGAGGGCAACATGAAGCTCATTATCGGCAGGCCAGATGAGACTGAGGTGGTGCTGGCGGAAGAGGTCAACGGGGCCTGGAAGCCCAATCCGAACATCGCTTCCGAGATGGCAACGTTCCTGCAGGGTGCCGACCCCGAGCAGTTCGAAATGTGGGTTGAGGAGCCCGAGTGAAGAAACGGGCATCTTAGCATCACGCGTGGCCGCTGCTCCCGTCCCTTTGCGAGGGGACGGGAGCAGCCGTTTGCCACCGCGGATGTGCTATCCCGCGCCCAGCGGTTGGGCTCGCCTGAGTTCAGGCCAAACGCCAAACGCCGGTGCGCTTAATCTCAGCATCCTCCAGTTCGCGCGTGACGGGCACCGCGTACTCGGCGAGCGGCTCAAAACGGTGGCGCGGAAAGTAACTGCGCTGCGGGTCGCCGATGAGAACCTGCGCTTGGCACGCCCGAGCCAGCTCGCAGTAAGCGAGCGTCCGTTCGGCGAGCGCTTTTTCGTAGAAAAGATCGCCCACCAGGAGGACCTCGGCGGATACGTCCGCATCGCCCAGCAGATCGCGCTCGGTCGTCATCACGCTGACGCCATTGGTCTTTGCGTTCAGCGCAATGGCCGCGATCGCAAAGGCGTCAATCTCGGCGGCATGCACGGTGGCGGCGCGCGCCTTGGCCGCGGCAATCGCGGCCAGGCCGGAGCCTGAGCCCAGATCGAGGACGCGGCGGCCAGCGATAAGGCCGGCGTGGTCGAGGATGTAGCGCGCCAGGGCCTGTCCCCCAGCCCAGGCAAATGCCCAATAGGGCGGCGGGATATTGGCGGCCTGGAGCTCCTCCTCGGTCTTCTGCCAGATCGGCAGCGATTCCTCGGCAAGGTGGAGTGCGATTTCGGGGACCAGCGGCACGGGCAGCAGCTTGGTGTTGGCAAGAATAAAGTCGCGCACCGACATGGCCACTAAAGCAGCACGAGATGGCTCGGCTGGGCAAGGTCGCGGCTCGCCTCGCACCGGCAAAGGGCTTGCCTTTGCTGTCTCGTTGTGCGGAACGGGCCGCGCCAGTATCCTGCGCGCACTCCGGAGTGGACTTTGGGGCATTAAGGAGACCATGCGCGATGATTATCGGCTTGTCGCTGTCGGCTTTCACAACCCTGCACGTGGTCTTAAGCCTGATCGGAATTGTGGCCGGCAGCGTCGTCGTTCTCGGCATGCTGGGTGCACGGCGGCTGCCCGGCTGGACGGCGCTCTTTCTTCTCACCACAATTTTGACCAGTGTGACCGGCCTGCTCTTTCCCTTCTCGAGCCTGCTGCCATCGCACGTGGTGGCCATCATTTCTCTGATCGTGCTGGCGCTCGCCGTGCTGGCGCTCTACGTCTTCCAACTCGAAGGCATTTGGCGCTGGGTCTACGTGCTTGGCGCCATAATTGCGCTTTACCTCAACGTCTTCGTCGGCGTCGTGCAAGCCTTTCAGAAGATTGCTTTTCTGCAACCGCTGTCGCCGACCCAATCGGAGCCGCCATTCCTCATTGCGCAACTTGCGGTGCTGGCCGTCTTTTTGCTGTTGGGCGTCTGGGCGATCCGATCGTTTTATCCCACCCAGCGCCTCGCCACTCCATGATGGGCTAGCGCGTTGCATGCGAGCTTTAGGGAGGCGGCCATGATCAAGGTGAGACTAGCGGCCGTCGATTGCTTCGAGCGCGACGTCAAGCTGCGCCTGCCGTTCCGGTTTGGCGTCATCACCGTGACCGAGGCAACCCAGGCCGTGATCCGCGCCACCATCGAGCTCGAAGGCGGGCGCAGCAGTGTCGGTGTCGCCGCCGAAAGCCTGGCCGCCAAATGGTTCGACAAAAATCCAGCCTTCAGCGATGCGCAGAACCTCGAGCAGTTGCGCCAGTCCCTGGCGCTCGCCATTGCCGGCTACCGTGAGAAGGGTTGGAGCACGCCCTTTCAGCTTTATAGCGGCTGCTATGGCGAGCAGCTCGCTAGGGGCGGGGAGCTTGGGCTGGTCCCGCTGGTGGCCTCCTATGGTCCAGCCCTGCTTGATCGCGCCATCCTCGATGCCCTGGGGCGGGAGCTCGACCTGTCGTTTGCGACCATGGTTCGGCGCAACCTGCCGGGCATCGCCGCCACGGCGCTGACGCCCGATCTCGCCGGCTTCGATCTGGCCGGCTATCTCGGCGCCCTTGCGCCCGGACGCGACATCGCCGTGCGCCACACGGTGGGCCTGCTGGATCCGATCGTCGCCAGCGACCAGGCGGCGGGCGAACGCGTAGACGACGGCCTGCCGGAGACGTTGCAGGAGGTCGCGCGCCGCTACCGCGGCCGCTACTATAAACTCAAGGTTGCGGGTGACATCGCTGCCGACCTCGAGCGGCTGACGCGCATTGCCCGTGTGCTCGACCGCGAGATGGGCGATTATTACGCGACGCTCGACGGCAACGAACAATACGACGATATCGAAGGGATCGCCGAACTGTGGCAGCGCATGTGCGAGACCCCATCGCTCGAGTGTCTGGTGGCATCGACCCTGTTCATCGAGCAGCCGGTCAAGCGCGCCACCGCCCTGGCGCGGCCGGTCGAGGCCCTGGCGCGTCTCAAGCCGCTCCTCATCGATGAATCCGACGGCGAGCTATCCTCGTTTCCGGCCGCCCAGCGCCTCGGTTACACCGGGGTTTCCAGCAAAACCTGCAAGGGGCTTTACAAATCGATCCTCAACGCCGCGCGTGTCGCCAAGCTCAACACCGAGGCCGGCCAAGCCAGCTACTTCATGTCGGCCGAAGACCTCACCACGTTGGCCGGCGTCAGCGTGCAGCAAGACCTGGCTCTGGTGGCGCTGCTGGGGCTTGGGCATGTTGAGCGCAACGGTCACCACTTCATCGATGGCATGTCGTTTGCACCCCCGCGCGAGCAGGCGGACTTTGCCCGCGCTCACGCCGATCTTTACGACTATCGCGACGGCATCGCGCGACTGGCCATCAACGAGGGGCGGTTGAGACTGGGGTCATTGGATTGCTCCGGCTTCGCCGTGGCGGCGGCCACGGATTTTGCTGCCCTGCAGCCAATGCCGTCCGCCCCCCAATCGCGTCTCATCCCCGCGCACCCCGAGAAAGTATGATGGCCACCTTTGAGGCAGCGGCTCTGCCGGCGCGCTTCCAGTCCGTTGCCGAGCTCGAAGACTTCCTGAGCACGCCGCCACCGGAAGTGATCGCCGAGCTTGCCCAACTCAGCGGTGACATTTTGGTGCTGGGCGTTGCCGGCAAGATGGGTCCGACGCTGGCGCGCATGGCAAAACGTGCAGCGCCGAGCAAGCGCGTGGTGGGCGTCGCCCGCTTCTCCGACCCCGCCGTACGCGCCGGGCTAGCGCAGGCGGGCATCGAGACGATCGCCTGTGATCTCATCGACCGCGCCGCGGTCAGCGCCCTGCCGAGGTTCGAGAATATCATCTACATGGCGGCTATGAAGTTCGGAGCGAGCGGTAATCCAGCCCTCACCTGGGCCATGAACGTGTACGTGCCCGCCATCGTGGCGGAGGTCTTTGCGGCGTCGCGCATCGTCGCCTTCTCCACCGGCTGCGTCTATCCGTTCGTGCCCGTCGAGGCCGGCGGCGCGACCGAGGACACGCCGATCATCCCACCGGCCGGTGACTACGCCAATTCTTGCGTCGGCCGCGAGCGCATGTTCGACTTCTTTTCACGTTCGCGCGCAACATCGGGGCGCCTGCTGCGGCTCAACTACGCCGTCGACATGCGCTACGGGGTGCTGCACGACATCGCCGCAAAGGTGCGCGACGGCCTTCCCATCGACCTCAGCATGGGCCACGTCAACGTGATTTGGCAGGGCGACGCCAATGCCGTCGCTCTGCGCTGCCTGGCGCGCGTCACCAAACCAACCAGCGCCCTCAACGTTACGGGCCCCGAGACGCTCGCGGTGCGGCACTTGGCCGAGGCATTGGGCGAACGCTTGCGACGGCCGCCGCAGTTTGTTGGGCGCGAGGCACCCACGGGCTGGCTCAGCAGTGCTCAGCGTATGGTCGCCGAGTTCGGACCGCCGAGCGTGCCACTCGCGCGGATGCTCGATTGGACCGCCGACTGGCTCGCGCGGGGCATGGTCAGTCACGGCAAGCCGACGCACTATGAGGTGCGCGATGGTCGATACTGAGACGGCGGCGGGGCGCGAGGTTAGGCCCTTGCGGCCCAGCGACGCCTCGGCACTTTGCCCGCTGTCCAAGGAGGCGGGCTGGAACCAGGTGACCGGCGATTGGCGGCTGATGTTGACGCTCGGCCGGGGGTTCGGAGCGCAGGCGGCGGATGGGTGCTGGATCGGTAGCGCCTTGATGTTGCCCTTGGGGCCGACGCTTGCGTGGATCAGCATGGTTCTCGTCACCCAGTCCGCGCGCGGCAAGGGGCTTGGAACCGAGTTGTTGGCGCGCTGCCTTGAGCTTGCGCAAGCGAGCGGTCGGGTGGCGGGGCTCGATGCCACCGAGTTCGGCCGACCGATCTATCTGCCGCTGGGGTTTGTCGATGCCTTTACGCTGGCGCGCTGGCACTGCCAAGCGCTGCCGCGGGCAGCGGTCGATCCGCCGCCAGGCGTGGTCGTGCGCGCCGCCGCGCCAACGGATTTGCCTGAGATCATTGCCTACGACCGCCCGCGAAGCGGCTTTGCCCGTGGCGCGGTTCTCGCCGACCTGTTATCCCGTTCGGGCAGCTTCGCCCATCTCGCCCGGCGCCCCAGCGGCGATCTTGCAGGATTTGTACTGGGACGCGACGGGGATCGCAGCTGGCATCTCGGGCCCGTGCTGGCCGAGGACGAGGCAACGGCGCTGGCGCTGTTGAGCGCCGCCGCCGCCGCTCTGGCGCAGCCGTTGATCGTCGACATTCCCGATCGTCATCGCCGTCTTACGACCTGGCTGGTGGCGGCCGGCGCCACCGCGCCGCGTCGCTTTACCCGCATGCTGCGCGGCCACAGCGACGAGGTCGGCGATGCTCAACACGTGTTTGCCCTGGCAGGTCCGGAGCTCGGCTAGGGCCACAACAGGACTTAGCGTCATGGCCTCGTGGACAGACATACCAGCCGACGTTCTTGCCGTTCTGCGCCGCGGCACGGTGCTGCCGGCGCATCCGCTGGCGCTCGATCAGCAGCGCCGCTTCGATCTCCTCTCCCAGCGCGCCCTTGGCCGCTACTATATCGATGCCGGCGCGGGCGGGCTTGCCGTCGGCGTGCATGCCACCCAATTCAAGATCCGCGAGGCGGGCCTCTACCGGCCGGTCCTCGAACTGGCCGCCGAAACCGCCCACGGTTGGACGCGGCGACCGCTGCTGCTGATCGCTGGGGTGATTGGCACTACCGCCGCGGCCCTCGGCGAGGCGCGCCTTGCGCGTGCGCTCGGCTACCACGCCGTCCTACTGGGACTAGCTGGCCTTGGCCGTGCCAGCGAGGATGAGCTCATCGAACACTGCGGCCTCATTGCGCGCGAGCTGCCCGTGATCGGCTTTTATCTCCAGACCGCCGTGGGTGGCATTGCCTTGTCGCGCAGCTTTTGGACGCGCTTTGCCGGCATCGACAACGTGATCGCCATCAAGGTGGCCCCGTTCGATCGCTACAAGACCCTAGACGTCGCCTTCGGCGTCGTGGCCGCCGGCGCCGAAGATCGCATTACGCTCTACACCGGCAACGACGACCATATCGTCGCCGATCTCGTCACGCCGCTCAGGATCCGCACCGCGAAACGCGAGGTTGAGCTCCGCTTCAAGGGCGGCCTGTTGGGGCACTGGAGCGTGTGGACCAAAGCTGCCGTCGAGCTCTTGGCGCGCGCGCACGCCTCCGTCGGTACCGGTGTCGTCCCGGCTGACCTTTTGGCCGTCGATGCCATGGTAACTGACTGCAATAGCGTCATTTTCGACGTTGCCAACGGCTTTGCCGGCTGCATTCCCGGCTGCCACGAGGTGCTGCGGCGGCAAGGTTTGCTTGCGACCGCGCACTGCCTCGACCCGCGGGAGGTCCTCAGCCCCGGCCAGGCCGCCGGCATCGACCGCATTAGCGCAACCTATCCCGAGCTCAACGACAACGCCTTCGTCGCCGCCAATCTCGAACGCTGGCGCGGCTAGCGCACTTTTCCTTGCAAGAGCCCCGCCGCTTGGTGCGCAAGGTGTTCGACCGCACGAACCCTCGAGCGACGGCACCAGCGTCGGGAGCCTGGGCGTCAGCAACCTTGTCAAGCGGCGCAGGATGTCGGTGCACCGACCTGGCGCATTTGCCCAGCTGGCACGGGCGTTAACCATTTGTTTACGAACTGCGGTCCACCTTGCCACCCTGGGCGCCTGGGGGGCTAACCAGGGGTCTACAACCATGCTTGAAAAAATTGCCTGGGGCTTGTCAAAGTTCGCGTTCGATGCCGTTCAGAATGCGCGCTTGCCCGCGCTGATGCGGCGCGGCTTTCGAAGTTTGGGAGAGCTGTCGTTCAGGTTGGCCGTCCACCTCGAGGGGCGAGCGCTGGCGGCTATCTGTGAAGGTTCCGCGCGGGGCACGCCGCTCAGCGCGCTGAAAGGTGGCCTGACAAGGTTGGGCCGGCACTGCGCGTGGCGCTTCTCATCGCCGAGGGCCGGCGGAAGTCTGTTGCCCCTCGTGCAGGCGTGGTCGCTACCGAACCTGCCGCACTTGCAAAAATTGGGACTGGGTCCGGTCTGGGCCGTGCGCTGTCCGTTCTGCCGCAACTTTCACACCCATTTGCCCGGCGAAGGGCTGCGGGCCGCCGCCTGCGTCACCGCCACGCCGGCCGCGGCCTATGCGATTGGCTATGCCGGCGAGCTGCCCCGGGTGCTGCACGAGGCGTTCCGCCGCAGCGCCGAGGCCTGGCCGAAGGTGCTGTTGGAATGGCCGCGGCACGATCCAGAGCCATCCCTGCTGGAGGCGGCCTAGCAGCCTTTTGTCAGGGGGCGATCATGGCGCTACTGTCGCCGGCGTTACCTCGCTCGCAGGAGTGCCATGGTCGAAGCCTTGCCCTACTGGTGGGAAGCCGCGCCGCCGCCGACGCCGCCGCAACATGCCTTGGCGCGGCGCTGCGATGTCGTCATCATCGGTGCTGGCTATACTGGATTGAGCGCGGGACTGACCTTGGCGCGCGCGGGGCGGTCGGTTCAAATCTTCGACCGTCAGCGCCCCGGGGAAGGCGCCTCGACCCGCAACGGCGGCATCGCCAGCGGCAATCTGCGGCCGAGCTACAAGCAGATGCGGCGCAAATTCGGGGGAGCGCGTGCCCTGGCACTCCTCGCCGAAGCCAAGGCGGCGCGCGAGGAGCTTGCCGCGTTCATCGAGCGCGAGAACATCGATTGCGATTTCCGGCTCGCGGGTCGCTTTACCGGAGCCGCAAAGCCTAGCGAATATGAAGGGCTGGCGCGCGAAGCCGATCACTTACGCAAGACCTTGGGCATCGAAGCGCACGCCGTGTCGAAGGCCCAACAGCGCGGCGTGCTCGGCACCGACTTCTACCATGGCGGTCTGCTGCGCGACGACATTGGTGGCTTGCATCCTGCCAAGTTCTTTGCCGGCCTATTCCGCGCCGCAGGCACGGCGGGCGCGATGGTGCATGGTGAGACCGCCGTGCTCTCCTTTGCTGCCAAGGGGCGAGGTTTTGCGGTCGAGACGGCGCGCGGCACCGTCGAGGCCGAGCACGTCATTGTTGCCACCAACGGCTATACGGACGCGGTGGACCCCTGGCTGCGGCGGCGGCTGCTGCCGGTGCGCAGCCGCATCATTGCAACGGCCCCGCTCTCGAACAATTTGATGGCGGAGCTGATGCCCAAGGGCGTGATGTGCGCGGAAACGCGCAAACTCCACTATTACTATCGGCCGTCACCGGATGGCACGCGCATTCTGTTTGGAGGGCGCGACGGCAGCATCGCCGGCGACCCAACCTGGCCGACGCAGCATCTAAGGCGCGCGCTCGCCGATATCTTTCCCGTGCTGGAGGGTGTCGCCATCACGCACAGCTGGTGGGGGCATGTCGCCATGAACCGCGACATGATCCCGCGCATCTTTTCGCGCGATCATCTGCGCTATGCCGTGGGCTACTGTGGCTCCGGTGTCGTGTGGGCCCGCTGGGCGGGCCAAAAGGCGGCCTGGCAGATCCTCGGCGACGACCGCGCTCGATCAGCCTTGGATTTTCGGCCGCCGCCGGCCATTCCGCTCTACAATGGCACCGCCTGGTTCCTGCCCGCCGTGTATGCCTGGCTGGGCTTGCGCGATCGTATTGGCCGCTACCGGGCCAGCCCTTAGGCGACCGCGGCGGTGAAGCGCACTCCCGCAAAGGCAAGCGGCCATGCGCGGCGTTGGCCGAGCCGGATCGGATCGGCGCCCACTTAAAGGACCCGCGCGGCACCGGCATCGAACCGCAAGGCGAGCTGGGCATCGGCGGCCAAGACGGTATTGGCCGCGCAGCAGTCAACCTCGCCCAATGCCGGACGGCTCGAAGCCGGGCCTCAAATTCGCTCTCGATGCGCGGCTTGAGCGCCCGGCCGGCGCCTGGTTTTAAGGAGCAACGCGCGGTCGAAGCCCAGTGGCCTCGCGCAGCCACCCGATCGGCTGCGCTGCGGGTGTTGCAGGGCACATTTTTTCGCGCTTTAGGAGTTGGGTCCCCGATCCATTGACACGGGTTGCCAGCGCTTGAGGTCCGTCGCCGGCAGCACGCTGGGATTGACGCACGACATCGGCCAGCGGCCCGACAGCACCAGCGCCAGCTCCTGGCCGACGCGGCGCTTGCGCGCGGGATCGAA
>DASTMQ010000509.1:0-17475 GCA_035714005.1 Hyphomicrobiaceae bacterium | reverse complement strand
ACAGCCACCGCCACAAAAAGAGGCTCCTCGACAAGTAGCAAAGCCCCGCGCTGGCGCGCCGCCGCGACGCTTGAGCAACCCCGCCTCCGCTGCGCTTGGCGGCCTGTGTGCCCTCGAGCGATCGAGCCGTGGGTTTGCGGCAACGATCGGCTTTGCCGGCGGCTCAGTCTAGCGTCCGGTGTGGCCTTCGGTGTGGCTTTGCGTCCGGCGCTTGCGTGAGCGGGCGATATTTTGGCGATTGGGCGCTCGCCACGCCACCAGCCCGGCCTGAAGGCGTGTGAGGCCGGCATTGGAGTGACCCATAACCGCCGCCGCCAACCCGTGGGTATGACAACCCGGGGGTATGACTGTGGCAACGGAGGTCTGCGCCAGGAGCATGGCCGGCGCATCGTTGCGCTCAAGCTGCGCGATCGCTCACACCCTTGACGCCCTCGTGCTTGGCACAATGGGCACAACAATAGATCTTGCCGCTGGCCTCGATGCCGTGGCCGACCACGCGACAGTCGCAGTGGGCACAGCGCGGCGCCATGGCATGAATGGCGCACTCAAAGCTATCGAAGGTCATGGTCCGGTCACCTTGGCTGACACGGAAGGCCTTGTCGTAATCGTTACCGCACACATCGCATCGAGCCATCGCGCGCTCCTGATGATTTGGCCCAAGCCTATCGTTGCTTAACCGCCGGTGCTGCCTTGGGTTCCAAGCGGCGACCGCCCGCGGCGTGCGTGCTGGGGCCGCTATGGCGCCGGCCGAACTTAGCCCTGCAACAATCGGAGCGACCGCACGAAATCGGATCGCAACACGGAACATCGCGGGCTGCCACCAGTTGTTTCGACAGGATTGTTCGAACCCGCACGATCGGCAGCGATTGTGTAGTGAGGGTGGTCAGCCATGAACGACATTATCTACATCATCGGCCTCATCGTGGTTGTGATGTTCATCTTGAGCGCCCTCGGACTTCGCTAACGTGGAGGCACAGTCATGACGCATGTCGGTCCGGCTCCGGTCACAAGCGCAACCTCAGCGGGCGCTAGCTTCGTCGAATGGGGAGCGGTGCTTGCCGGTGCCTTTCTCGCCGCCGCGATTTCCTTTGTGCTTCTCACCTTTGGGGCAGCCATCGGTTTATCGGCCACGTCGCCGTGGCCGAATTCCGGCGTCTCGGCGAAGCTGATTGCGACCCTGGCCGTGCTCTGGGCGATGATGCAGCAGATCGGGGCGTTCATGGTTGGCGGTTATGTTGCCGGACGCATGCGCTCGCGCTGGCACGAGACGACGCAGCACGAGGTGGAGTTTCGCGACGGCTTGCATGGTGGCTTGGTGTGGGCCGTGGGCATCGTGATCGGCGCCGCGCTGGCGATGGCGGCGGCAGGCGCCGCGGCAAAAACGGGGATCGACGTCGCCGGCAAGGCCGCGGCAACGAGTGTGACCGCGCTTTCCACCACCGACCCGATGGATGCGGTGTTGGACACCATGTTGCGACCGACGACGGTGGCACAGGCTGCGGGCGCCTCCACGCCACCAGCAGCCGGCGCGCCGGCGCCCACCGCATCCCGCGCGCGCTCGCCAGCGGCAGGCTCTGACGAGACGCGCAGTGAGTTGGCGCGTGTGCTAGCGAGCGCGGTCGCTGGCGGTGGGCTATCGGAGCAGAACCGCACCTATCTCGCCCAACTCGTGGCGCAGCGCTCCGGGCTGTCCCAACAAGAGGCCGAGCGGCGGGTCAACGAGGCCTTTACGGCCGCGCGCGAAGCAGCAGACAAGGCCCGCAAGACCGCGATCCTCACGGGGTTTGTCACGGCGGCGAGCCTGATTATCTCGTTTGGCGCCGCTTGGTGGGCCGCCCTGCGTGGTGGGCAGCACCGCGACAATGCGGTGCCCGCCAGGTTTGCTTTTGGACGCAACCGTCGACCCGACCTCGCGAGCTAAAGGAGACTAGGCAATGTTACGTGATGTTATCCTGTGGCTCGCCGGCGTGCCGATCTTCGTCATCATTCTGCTGCACCTGTTCGGCTTTCTGCATTGAGCCAGGGGTTCGGTAGGACAAGGCGACGCGGGAATGTGAACGACGATGGCGAGGGGCAGCAAGGCACTTTTGTCACCTTTACACCTGCTGCACCGGGCGGGACAGCGGGCCGACTACCTGTTTGCGCATCACGTGGGAAACCACGTTTTCACGCCCCGCCAATACGCCGTGTTGCAGGCGGTCGCCGACGCCGACGGCCTCAGCCAGACGGCGATCATGCAGGCAACAGGGATCGATCGGTCGGGCACAGCCGAGTTGGTGCGCCGGCTCGTCTCCAGCGGATTGCTGCAACGGCGTCGAACCAAACAGGACGCGCGGGTCTACGCCGTGCGCCTGACCCCGCAGGGCCGAAAGATGCTGACGATCGGCGAGCGCGCCTCACGCGCGGCGGGCATTGACCTGCTTTCCTCGATTCCGAACCGACAGCGCGGCGCCTTTGTCGCCGCGCTCGCTTCGATCATCAAAGACGCATGATGTGCGTGCGCCAGCGGTCGCCGCGAGCTGCTCGCCGCGGCTAGCGCATAGCGCACGGGGCTCTTCTACCAGTACACGCGAGGGAAACTTTCTATACACGGAGGATCACGAAAGCGTCAGAGGAACCCCGGTTTGACCTGGGACGTTTGACAGGTCGCTATGCTCGATCTTCTCGATCTCCTCCTCTTAAAGCGCGGCCTACCCACCGATGATCGAACGCTTGCGTTTCGTCGCGTCGACGGCGATGCCAATGCCAAGGTCATCTATTTTCTTCCCTGGCACACGCCGTTCAGCATTTGCCGCCAGGCGGGCTTTACCCCGCTCGACTTTCTTGCCTGCTACGAGATGCCGTGCGGCATCGTCAGCTCCGATCCGGAGCTTGGCGTCAAGGCCATGCGGCTGTTGGTTGCCGACGCCGAAGCGCTCCTTGCGGCGCGGGGAATTGCGGCGGCGCAGGCGCTGATCGTGGGGCTCAGCGTTGGCACCTATCCGGCCATCTATCTTGCCAACCGCATCGGGGCGCGGCTTTGCGCGGTAGCCGCGGCCGATCGCGGCGATCTTATGCTGTGGCAAAGCCCCGCTGCGCGCATTATCAAGCGACGCGCCATTCAGCGCGGTCTGCGCCTGTGGCAATTTTCCAAGGCGATGCTCGGCTACCATCCCGCCCAGAACCTTGCGGGCATCGGCCGCAACAGCCTTTTTGTGGTGGGTGAGCGGGACCCGTTCATTCCACCGCGCCGGCGCGCCGGGCTCCTGACGGCGATCGAAAGATATGCGCCCGGCGCACGCGTGGCGAGCGTCGCCGGCGGCCATGTCAAAACCTTGATGATGAGCGCGCAGTATCAGCAGGCGATGCTGGGACTTGCCGCGCGTCGGTATTGGTGGGTTCGCTTCGGCGGGCCGCAGCAGCGCGCCCAGGCCTGATGCCTGCGCCGATGCCGCGGTCGATCCCGGTGGCGCTAGAGCCCTTTGCCGTTCAGGTCTGCTCGCTCAGAAAATTGGCGTCGCGCGCAAGCCGCCAACGGCCGTCGGCTTGCTTGTTGAAAATGCTGAGCGTGTGGCCGGCGCGGCGCACGCTGTTGCCGCCGGGCGGCGCCACTACAACCTGCAGATAGCCTCGCATATAGGCCCAGTCGCCGAGGACTTTGAGCTCGCGGATCTCGCTTTTGCCCTCCATGCGCACGCCTTGCATGTTCTGGGCGGCGGCCGCGAAGGCGGCCTTGCCAAACGGTTCGCGCCCCGGCACCAGGAACTCAACGTCATCGGTCATAAGGCCGAGCACGGTTTGGGTATCGCCGGCCTGGCTTGCCGCCATCCACTTGGCAACGAGGTCGCGAATTGCCCGTTCATCCTCATGCATGCGCCATCTCCGCCAAAGAGGTTCTGAGCCGTCGCCCGCAAACACAGGGCCCCGCAAGGACAAGGGCATGGCGCCCTGTAAACAGGCCTGACGCCGCGGCCGCCCGCCCGTCGCGCTCGCAGCTGCGCAAACGCGGGGAAAGGAAAGCCTAGGCCAACGCTTTGGGCCAGATCTTTGAGCCAGATCTTTGGCCGCGCTCGGCCCATCTCGTCGGCAACGCGCAAGCGTGCAAAACGTTCGCCATGCAAAAGGGGTGAAGGCCGCCGCTGCCGGCCGACCACGCCCGTCGGCAGTCCATGCCGTGGGCGTTCGCATCCAGGCTCGGGCGAAGGCCACGCCTTGCGGGGCTTGCGCGCTTTCGCTTGTCAGCGGCCGCGGAACAAGCCGGCCAGGATGCCGCCCTTCTTTGTCTCGGCCTCGGCGGTGACGCCGGGCGGCGGGGTGCCGTAGGGCTTTTCCGTCGCCACGTCGCCCGCCGTGATCTGCCCGGGATCGGCGCCGACCCGACCACTCAGCTTGTCGGCGACGCTCTCGCGGGAGAGGCTAAAGTCGAAGTGGACACTGGGGAGGCCCGGAATCGGACAATCCGGATCGCTGGTCTTGATCTCTGCGACCAGGTCGCCCGAGGCGCCAAACACCACGTCGTCGTCCAGGTGTTCATCGCCGGCGATGTAGAGCGCCGTCGTTAGTTCGCGATAGCCCGGCGCGCCAATCAGGAAATGGATGTGCGCGGGACGCATGCCGTGGCGCTTTTGTGCCTGCACCATGCCACCTACGGGGCCGTCGAGGGGGATGTAGTAGCCCAAGGGTCGCACGGTGCGCATGAGATAGCGGCCCTCGGCGTCGGCATTGAACACGCCGCGACAGTCCATGGTGCTGGCATCGGTCTGGATGTCGTAGCGACCATCCGCGGCGGTCTGCCACACCGTGACCTGAGCGCCCGGCAGCGGCTCGCCCTTGGCGCTGGTGATGCGCCCGAACAAGACGACCTCCGCGCCCTCCGCACCCCTGGCGATCTGGGCGCCGGCCTCGAATTTCGGGGTGTTCTCGCGAAAAAAGGGCCCGAGCAGGCTGGCGCTGGTTGCCTCCTCGACCTTGGTCTTGTCGTGCATGATGTTGACCAGTGCCGAGAGGCCGATGGTATCCGACAACAGGATGAACTCCTGCCGCGCCGGGGTGCACATCTGCCCCACCTTGGTCATGAACTCGATGCCCTTGATCCACTCCGCGGGCGTCAGGTTGACCTCGCGCGCGAAGGCGTGCAGGTGTCTAACCGCGCTTTCCATGATCTGCTTTAGGCGCGGATCGGGCGTGGTCGACATCTGTTCGATCACGGCCTCGGTGATCGTTTCCGGCGTATAGGCTCGCATGGATGCTCTCCCTTGGCGGCGGCGCAGAGGGCCTGCCTCTCACAGCCAGGCTGTTCCAGGCCGCCCAGGCTGTCAAGTTGAGGGCGCGGGGGGCTTGGGGCCCGTCCCACTCATAGTCCCAGATAAAACTTCTTGATCAACTCGTTGTTGTTGAGCTCCTCGGCGGAACGACCCTCAACCGCAATCTTGCCGTGCACGATTACATAGCCGCGGTCGGCAATGCGAATGGCTTGCGTGAAGTTTTGCTCGGCCATCAATACGGTCAGGCGATGCTGATCCTTCAATTGCTTGATGGCGTCGATGGTACGGGCGACCAACAGCGGCGCCAGGCCGACGGAGGGCTCGTCGACGAGCAAAATGCGCGGCGCCAGCATCAGCGCGCGTCCCAGCGCCACCATTTGCTGCTCGCCGCCGCTGAGGCTGCCGGCGAGCTGCGTCCGGCGTTCGGCAAGCCGGGGAAAGGTGGCAAAGCAACTGTCGAGGTTGCGGCGAATTTGTGCGCGTGCCTTGCGGCGGAAGGCGCCGAGCAGCAGGTTCTCTTCCACCGTCAGTTTCGGAAACAGGCGCCGACCCTCGGGCACCAGCGCGATCCCAAGATCGACGATCTGTTCGGTCGCCAACTTGGTGAGTTCGTGACGCTCACCATCGATATCGGCGACGATGCGCCCGGCGCTCGGTCGTACGATGCCCATGATGCACTTGATCAGCGTGCTCTTGCCGTTGCCGTTGGTGCCGAGCAGGGCCACGGTTTCGCCGGCCGCGACGGTTAGCGAGACGTCTTCGACGACGCGTACCGCGCCATAGCCGGCATGGACGCCATCGATGGCAAGGCTATTGGCCAAGATAGGCACTCACTACGCTCGGATTGTTGACGACCTCGTCGGGCTTGCCGTCGGCAATCTTGCGACCCGACACCAGGACGGCGATGCGTTGTGAGAAGCTCATCACCGCCCGCATAATGTGCTCGATCAGTATGATGCTGATCCCCTGGGCATTGAGCCGGAGCAGCAGTTGAATGATATCCTCGATTTCGGAGTGCGAAAGCCCGGCCATGACCTCGTCGGCGATCAGCAGCTTGGGCTCGGCGGCCATGGCCCGCACCAGCTCGAGTTTGCGCATTTCCACCTGGGTCAAGTCCCGCGGCAGTCGGCGCGCCTTGGCGTCAAGCCCGACCATGCGCAACAGCTCGACGGCGCGCGCCTCAAGTTCCTGCGGCGGCACCAGCAACGGGCTGCGCCGGCGCACGGCGTAGATCAAAGGAATGCGCAAGTTGTCTGCGAGCGAAAGGCTCATGAACGGCCGCGGCAGTTGGAAGCTGCGAGCGAGGCCCAGATGCGTGCGGCGGTTGGCCGGCAATCCGTCCAGCGCGCGGCCTTCGAAGCGCACCGTGCCGGTCTCGTTGTTGAGGGTGCCGCAAATGCAGTTGACCAGCGTGCTCTTGCCCGATCCGTTCGGGCCGATCAGTCCCAGGCGTTCTCCCTGGGCGACGTCGAGATCGATGCCGTCGAGCGCGACGAAGCCGCCGAAGCGTTTGCCCACGGCCTTGATCTCGAGGAGGGGTGCGGTCATGGTTTGGCCCGCGCGTGCCGCCAGTCCTGGATGAGACCCAGAATTCCTTTGGGTGCGATCACCACGAAGCCGACCAGCAGCACACCGACGATCAGAAGATTGACGGCGGAGGAGATGGTCACGGTGGCGATCTGCTGCAGTGAGCCAAGCAAAATGGCGCCGAGCAATGGGCCCGGCCAGCTCGTCGTGCCACCGATCATGGGCATGGCGATGGAATTGACGGCATAGGGAAGGCCGAAGGTAGCGGCGGGCTCAACGTAGCCGATGTAATAGGGAAAGGGGGCACCGGCCATGCCCATCAGGGCGCCGGAAATGGTGGTTGCGATCAGCTTGAGGCGCAGGGTGGGCACACCGCAGGCCTCGGCGGCCAACTCGTCGTCGCGGATGCTAGCAAAACCGTAGCCCAGCCGCGAGCGCTCGATCAGCCGCGCAACCGTCAGGGCAATGACGGCAAGTAACAGCATGACCAGGAACAGATACTCGATATAGCTAATGGTCAGCGGGCCGAGCGCGAGGTTTGCGGGACGCACGATGTAGGCACCGCGCGAGCCGCCGACGAAGTCCCAGTTGATGATCAAGGTCTGCAGCACCACCGCCATGGCCAGCGTGGCAATGGCAAAGAAGACGCCGCGCAGCCGCAGGGTCAGGTAGCCCATGCCAAGCCCGATGAAGCCGGCAATGATGCCGGCCATCAATTGCAAGGCCGGAATCGGCAGGGGTAGCAGCGATTTGAGGCCGCCGGCCAGAAACTCCGGCAAATAGCGCCCAGGGTTGGCGCCCAACTTGGTGAGCGCGACCGAGGTATAAACGCCGATGGCAAAGAAGGCTGCGGAGCCGAAGTTCACGTAGCCGCAATAGCCACCGAGGATATTCCAGGCCGTGGCCAAGACCACGAATTGCAAGACCACATAGCCGGCAAAGAACAAATAATCGCTGCGCAGAAACAAGGCGAAGGCGAAGACGAGGGCGCCGATCGACAGGGCGATGCAGAAAAAAAGCCAGGAGCGCATGGGTTACCGCCCGAGGATGCCGGCCGGCCTGATCGCCAGCGTCAACAGCAGGAACCCGAAGGCAACCGCCGGCGCCCACGAGGGCCCGTAAAAGGTAGCGGTGAAGCTCTCGACAATGCCGAGCAGCATCGAGGCGATGACCGTGCCCGGTAGGCTACCCATGCCCCCGAGGACGCAAATGGCAAAAACGCGGCCGATATACTCGCGTCCGACCGAGGGCTCGACCGGTTGGATGATGATCAGGAAGGCGCCGGCGAGGGAAGCCGTGGCGATCGAGACCGCGAACGCCATGCGCTTGATGCGGATCGGATTGGCGGACATCAGCTGCAGGGCGAGCTGATCCTGCGCGACGGCCATGATGGCGCGCCCGCTAAAAGTGTGGGTCAGCAGCAGCTGCAAGATGACGACAAGCAGCAGGGACACCAGGCACGGAACCAGCATGCGCAACGGCAAATCGACGAAACCCAGCCGCCATGTCGGTCCGATGTAGGGCGCCTCGACGTAGCGATAGTCGACGCCGAACAGCAAGATCAGCACTACCTCGGTGATGAACAGGAGCCCAAAAAAGAAGGCAAGGCCCCGCAAAGCATCCTGACCGCGTCGCTCGAACGACAAATAGTAGACCTGATAAACGACGAGGCCGAGCGCGTAGAAGGCCGGTAGCACGATCACGGCGGCCAAGATCGGATCCAATCCGAACGAGGCATTGAGCAGATAGGCGATGTAGGAGCCGAGTATGATAAAGGCGGGATGCGCGATATTGACGACATCGAGCATGCCGAAGGAGATCGAGATCCCAATCGTGACCGCGGCGTAAAAACCCCCGAGCAGCAGGCCAGCCACCGCCGCGTTGATCACAAGATCCAATGAGACGCCCATGGCGCGCGAGCCCGGCTCAAGCCTGTAGAGGGCGGGCGCGGACGGAATCGGCTGCACGAGGCAGTCCGAGTCCGTTCGATGTGCTAGGCATGGCCCAAATCCCTCCCGGCCGAGTGCGGCTTTTGCAGCACGCTTGTAGGGGTGATGTCGAGGCTATACTGCAGCAACGTGGGCAGATTGGCTATCCTGCCCTGCGCGCCGGATTTACACGATGGTGCAAAAATGAGACCCGGACGGCGCCGTGCCATCATCATCGGTGGCTCCATGAGCGGGCTCTTATGCGCGCTCAACTTGCGCCAACGCGGCTGGCAGGTCGATGTTTTCGAGCGCTCGCCCGTGCCGCTCAGCGGCCGCGGCGCCGGCATCATGACGCACCCCGAGCTGCGGGCGGCGTTAACTAAGCTCGGCGTCGACTGCGCCAACAACTTCGGAATTGCGGTCGAGCGCAGGCTGGTGCTGGATGCCGCCGGCAACCCCGTGGCGCGACGGTTGTGCCCGCAAACGGCCACCTCGTGGAACCGCCTGTTTGAGCTCCTCGGCGCCGAATTCGGCTCCAGCCACTATCATCTTGGCAAGGACCTCCTGCGCTTTACCCAGTCGGGTGACGCGGTTGAGGCGCGCTTCGTCGACGGCAGCGGCTGTGAAGGCTCACTGCTGGTGGGCGCCGACGGTTTCCGCTCGGCCGTGCGTGGGCAGCTCCTTCCCGCGGTGGGGCCGCGCTATGCCGGCTATGTGGCCTGGCGCGGCCTGGCCCGCGAGCGCGAGGTGGTTCCTGTGCTGGGCCAAGAGCTGTTTGACGCTTTTGTCTTCAGTCTACCGCCGGGTGAGCAGTTTCTGGGCTATCCGGTCGCCGGGCCCAACAACGATCTGCGCCCGCAACACAAGAGCTGGAATATCGTCTGGTACCGGCCTGCCGAGGCGGCGGGCGAACTTGGCGAACTTCTGACCGATGTCACGGGCCACAGGCACGAGCTCTCCATTCCACCGCCTCTGATCAGGCCGACCGTCATCGCCGCCATGCGGGTGGCGGCAAGCCGGCTATTGCCACCGCGGCTTGGTGCCGTGCTGGAGCGCATCGAGCAGCCGTTTCTGCAACCGATCTACGACCTGGAAAGTCCGGCCATGGCAGTCGGCCGGGTTGCGCTCGTCGGCGATGCCGCCTTCCTGATCCGTCCGCACGTCGGCGGTGGCATCGCCAAGGCGGCGGCCGATGCGACCGTGCTTGCCGCCGCGCTCGATTGTGAGCCCAGCATCGCCGCGGCGCTCGCGGCTTTTGCCGCCGAGCGTTCGGCCGTGGCCAGCAAATTCATCGCGCAGGCGCGTCGGCTAGGCTCCTATCTCAGGTATCGGTTTGCGTCCGAGGCCGACCGTCTCGAGGCGGCCCGCCACGCCGACCCGGATAGGGTCCTGGCCGAGACGGCGCTGCTCGATTTTTTGCGCGCCTGAGCCTCGAGCCTGGCAATGGGCCGACAAACTGGGGCAAGATGGCGCACGTGCCCCCAAGCCTTTTGGCCGCAAGGATCTTGCCAGCTTTGCGGCCGCGAGCAGGAAGGCCCGAGCGAGAGGATAAAAGCCATGCCTGAGCCGAAACAGCCTGTGGTCAAGCGCAATATCACCGTCTCCAAAGGGGCCGTCGATGAGGCCTTCAGCGCGCTGTCCAACTGGGGGCGGTGGGGCAAGGACGACCAAATCGGCACCCTCAATCACGTGACGCCGGCCGACGTGGTGGCGGCCGCCAAACTCATTCGCCGCGGCAAGGTCTTCGCCCTCGGCATCCCCTTGGGGGCCAGCGGACCGCAGCGCGGGTTGTTCGGCAAGCGCTGGAACCCGATCCACACCATGCTCGCCACCGGCACCGATGCGCTCGCCGGGCGGCAAGGCGGTCTACTTTATGCCGATGATGCGCTCAACATGCCGATTCAATCGGCGACCCACTGGGATTCGCTTGGGCACATTTTTTATCACGACAAAATGTACAACGGGCATCATGCCTCCGCCGTCGATTCCAACGGGTTGTCCAAGCTCGGCATCGAGCACGCCCGCGACAAATTGGTCGGCCGCGGCGTTCTGCTCGATATCGCGCGCTATCGGGGTGTCGACAGCCTCAAGGATGGCGAAGGCATCTCCAACGATGAGCTCGACGCCTGCGCCGAGGCGCAACGGGTCACGGTCGGCAAGGGCGACTTTGTGATCGTGCGCACCGGACAGATGGAAGCCTGCAAGCAGCGTGGCGAATGGGGCGGCTACGCCGGCGGCGACGCCCCGGGTCTCAAGTTCGAGAGCTGTTATTGGTTGCATGCCAGGGAGGTGGCGGGCGTGTGCTCGGACACCTGGGGCGTCGAGGTACGGCCGAACGAGACCAAGGATGTGAACCAGCCCTGGCATTGGGTAGTGATCCCCGCCATGGGCCTCTACATGGGCGAGATGTTTGATTTGAAGGAGTTGGCCGAGGATTGCGCCCAAGATGGGGTTTACGAGTTTTTCTTTTGCGGTGCCCCGCTTGTCATTCCGGGTGCGACCGGTTCGCCCATCAATCCGCAGGCGATCAAATAGTTTCGAGCAACACTGGCATGGGAGCCTTGCAGGCATGAAACTTTATACCTATTGGCGCTCACTGGCGACCTTCCGGGTGCGCATTGCCCTCAACCTCAAGGGCCTTAGCTACGAACCGGTCTACGTCGATCTAGACGCCGGCGAGCAGAAGCGGCCCGAGTTCAGCAGCGTCAATCCGCAGATGGTGATCCCGGCCTTGGTCGAGGACGACGGCAATGTTCTGTTTCAATCGTTGGCCATCCTCGAATACCTGAATGAGATCCATCCCGAGCCACCGCTGCTGCCCGCCGAGCCGCGGGCGCGCGCCCGCGTGCGGGCCTTGGCGCTGATCGCGGTCGCCGATTCCCATCCCCTGATCGTGCCGCGGGTGCGCAACCACCTGGCCGCCACACTCAAGGTCGACGAGGACGGCAGGCTTGCCTGGGTGCGCCACTGGTTCATGGCCGGGCTCGATGCCTACGAGGCCCACCTCGCCCGCGACAAGGCGACCGGCACCTACGCCCACGGCGATGAGGTCACCATGGCGGACATCTGCCTGGTGAGCCATGCCATCGGCCACCAGGTGTTCAAAGGCTCACTCGAGGCCTATCCGACGGTCAAGCGCATTGTCGAGACCTGCATGCGCGACGAACGGTTTGCCAAGGCCCAGCCGCGACGGCAGCCCGGCGCACCACAAACGCACTAGCCCAGGCAAGGAGCGCTGCGGCCATGACTTGGTCGATCATTGCGCGCGATGCAGCCACCGAGCGGACCGGCATCATCGTCGCCACCAAATTCTTCGCCGTCGGGGCGGTGGTGCCGCATATCAAAACCGGGGTGGGGGCGGTTGCCTCGCAGGCCTTCATCAATCCCTACTACGGCGCGCAGGGCCTTGAGCTCTTGGCCGCAGGCTTGAGGAGCGAGGCGGTGATCGCCAAGCTCGTTGCGGGGGACGAGGGCCGGGCCAATCGTCAGCTGCATCTCGTCGACGGCCGCGGCAACTTTGCCGCCTACACGGGAGCGGCCTGCATCGATTGGTGTGGGCACGAGGTGCGCGCGGGCTACAGCGTTGCCGGCAATATGCTGGCGGGCCCGGCGGTGCTGAGGGAAACCATTAACAGCTACGAGGCCAATGCGCAGCTGCCGTTCGCCCGGCGCCTGATCGGCGCCATGCAGGCGGGTGAGGCGGCCGGCGGCGACAAGCGCGGCAAGCAGTCGGCGGCCCTCCTGATCCATGACGGGGAGGATTATCCCCTCTACGACCTGCGCGTGGACGACCACCCCGAGCCCTTGGCGGAGCTGGCGAGATTGGAGGAGATTGCGCGCCAGCGCTGGCTGCATTTCCGGCGCTGCATGCCCAATCGGCGGCAAACCTCGGGCCTGGTCGACCGCGCGCAGCTGGAAGAGCTCATCGCCACCTCGATTGCCGAGGGCTACCAGTGATTGCGGCGCCGCTGCTCACGGTCAAGGATTTGCGGGTCGCCTTCGAGGGCGATCGCGGCAGGCTCACGCAAGCCGTGAACGGCACCAGCTTCGCGCTGGCAGGGGGGCGCACGCTGGGGATCGTGGGCGAATCCGGCTGCGGCAAGAGCGTGACGGCACTCGCCATTATGCGGTTGCTGACCGCGGCCGGCACGCGCATTTCCGGGTCGATCACGTTTGAGGGCCGCGAGCTCGTGGGCCTACCCGAGCGGCAGATGCGAGATCTCAGGGGCAATCGGCTGGCCATGATCTTTCAGGAGCCGATGACCTCGCTTAACCCGAGTTTCACGGTTGGCGATCAGGTCGCCGAGGTCCTCATTCGCCATCGCGGCCTGGCGGCTGCCGCGGCGCGCGCGCTCGCCATCGACATGCTGGCGCGCGTTCGAATTCCCTCACCGGCCGCGCGCGCCGAGGAGTATCCGCACAAGCTTTCCGGCGGCATGCGTCAGCGCGTGATGATCGCCATGGCGTTGGCGTGTGCGCCGGCCTTGCTGATCGCCGATGAACCAACGACGGCCCTCGACGTCACTATCCAGGCGCAAATCCTCGATCTCATCGGCAAGCTGCGCGAAGAGACCGGGGCGGCCATCATCCTGATCACCCACGACCTTGGGGTGGTAGCGGAAACCTGCGATGATGTGCTGGTCATGTATACCGGCGAGATCGTCGAGCAGGCACCGACCCGGCAGCTGTTCCTTCGCCCGCAGCATCCCTACACGGTGGGCTTGCTCGGGTCGCTGCCGCGTCTTGGCGAGAAGCGCGAGCGCCTATCGGCCATCGCCGGCAGCGTGCCGAGCCTGATGGGGATCGAGTTCGTCGGCTGCCGCTTTGCCAACCGCTGTCCCTTCGCCGACGCGCACTGCCGGGCTGAGGCCCCGCCGCTGCGCGAGCTCAGCAGCGGGCATTGGTCGCGCTGCTGGAAGGCGCCACTGGATAGGCTTGCCGCATGACCTCGCCGCTGCTCGTGCTCGACGACGTCGCCAAGTCCTTCGTGGTGCGACGCTCGCTGTTCGGCGTGCCGACGGCCCTCGTGCGCGCCGTCGATGGCGTCTCGCTCAGCGTCGATCGCGGTGAGACCCTGGCACTGGTTGGGGAATCGGGTTGCGGCAAATCCACGGTCGGCCGTCTGGCGCTGCGGCTGATCGAGCCCAGTGCGGGAAGCGTTCGCTTCGATGGTCAGGATCTTGCGTCCCTCTCGCGGGCCCAGCTGCGACGGGCGCGCGCGGGTGCCCAGCTGATCTTTCAGGATCCCTACAGTTCGCTCAATCCCCGCATGCGCGTGGGCGAGATTCTGGCCGAGCCGCTGTTGTTGCACACAACGCTCACGCCGGCGGACCGTCGCGCACGCGTCGGTGAGCTCCTGCATACCGTTGGGCTCATCCCCCAGCACGGCCAGCGCTTTCCGCACGAGTTCTCGGGCGGCCAGCGTCAGCGCATCGCCATCGCGCGCGCCTTGGCACTCGAGCCCAAGCTGATCGTCTGCGATGAGCCCGTCTCGGCCCTCGACGTTTCGATCCGCAGCCAAATTCTAAATCTGCTCAAAGACCTGCAGGCACGGCTGGGGCTCGCCTTCATCTTCATCAGTCACGATCTGGCGGTGGTCAAGCATATCGCCAGCCGGGTGGCGGTGATGTACCTCGGCCGCATCGTCGAGAGCGCCAGCTGTGATGCGCTCTTTGCCGCCCCCCGCCACCCCTATACGCAGGCCCTGCTTTCGGCCATTCCTCGCCTGCACGCCGACGGCTCCCGCAAGCGCCAGCTGCTGCCGGGCGATCCGCCCAGTCCCATTGCGCCGCCGAGCGGGTGCCATTTGCATCCGCGCTGTCAGTTTGCCGCTCGGCGTTGCGCCGGGGAGTCACCCGCCCTCATCGCCGAGCCGGATGCACACGCTACGGCTTGCCATCTGTGGCGCGACATAGTTTCTTCTGAGCGACCAGCCGTCGCCGCCGAGCCGGGCTTTTCCCCCGAGCTTGAGCGCCTATTCCGGGCGTTCGAGCGGCCGGCGGCAAACTAGTGCGAAATCGTTCCTTGGCAAAGGAGGAGGCCGACCATGGCAAGGCTACCTTACATCGGATTGTTGGCGGGCCTGCTGCTGGCCTGCTCGCCCGCGGCGGCACAAACCACCCTGCGCATCGGGCTTGCCGAGGACCCCGACGTGCTCGACCCGACGTTGGCGCGCACCTATGTCGGGCGCATCGTCTTTGCCTCGCTGTGCGACAAATTGTTCGACATCGACGATCAACTCAACATCGTGCCGCAACTGGCGCTCTCGCACGCGACCTCCGAGGACGGCAAGACGGTCACCATCAAACTGCGAGGCGGTGTCAAGTTCCACGACGGCACCGCGATGGATGCGACCGCCGTCAAGGCTAGTCTCGAGCGGCACATGAGCCTGCAGGGCTCGTTTCGTCGACCCGAACTGGCGGCCGTCGACAAGGTGGAGATTGCCGATCCGGCCACCGTGCTGCTGCACCTGAAGAGCCCCTTCTCGCCTTTGATCGCCCAGCTGGCCGACCGCGCCGGCATGATCCTCAGTGCCAAGGCGATCGCAGAGGAAGGCGACAAGTTCGGCTTGAAGCCGGTTTGTGCCGGTCCCTTCAAATTCGTCGAGCGCGTGCAGCAGGATCGCATTGTGCTCGAAAAGTTCGCCGACTATTGGAACGCGGCCAATGTCCACATCGATCGCGTCGTCTTCCGCCCGATCGTCGAATCGACGGTGCGCCTCGCCAACCTCAAATCCGGCAGCCTCGACATGATCGAGCGGGCGCTGGCGACCGACCTCAAGGAGATCAAGGCCGATCCGAAGCTCAAGCTCGCGACCCAGATCGAGATCGGCTACCAGGGCCTTACCCTCAATCTCGCCAACGGCGAGGCCGGCAAGAATGGGCCGTTTGGCAAGGACCCGCGCGTGCGCCAGGCCCTTGAGGCGGCCATTGATCGCAAGGCGCTTTCCGACGTGGTCTTCAACGGCGAATATCTGCCGGGCAATCAGTGGGTCAGTCCGAAGAATGCCTATTACCAACAAAAATTCCCGGTGCCGGGGCGCGACGTGGCCAAGGCCAAGAAGCTACTCGCGGAGGCGGGTGTGGCAACGCCGGTCAGCGTCGATTTCATGGTGCCGAACAATCCCGAAAGCCGTCAGGCGGCGGAGGTCATCCAGGCCATGGCGCAGGAGGCCGGCTTCGACCTGAAGATTCGGGTCACCGAGTTTGCCACCTCGCTGAACGAGGCCGAGCAGGGCCGCTTCCAAGCCTATTTCATCGGTTGGTCTGGCCGCGTCGATCCCGACGGCAACAGCTACATCTTCTTCAAATGCAAGGCGCCGCAGAACAATGGCCACTTCTGCAGCAAGGATGTGGACCAATGGCTCGATGATGCGCGCCAGGTCAACAAGCTCGAAGAGCGCAAGGCAATCTACGAGAAGGTCGCGGAAAAGTACCTTAAGGAGGGATCGATCATCTATCTCTACCACCGTCTGGTAATCATCGCCCATAGCAACAAGCTCGAAGGCTACCATCAGTTGCCCGACGGGCTCGTGCGGGTCGTGGGCGTCAGGTTGAAGCCTTGAGATCGGCCGCGCGCCAATGGTGTCCCCCGCCGCGGGCGGGGGATTGGCGTCAAGTGGACTAGCACCATGCTGTTGTTTCTTGGCAAGCGCCTGCTGCAGTTGCTGCCGACCCTGTTCTTTGTGTCATTGATCATCTTTTCCCTGCAACAATTGCTGCCCGGCGATCCGGCCCTGGCCATGGCCGGGGAGGAGCGCGATCCGGCGGTGCTGGAGCAGATCCGCAGGCAATACCGGCTCGATCAGCCGCTCTACGTGCAATACGTCTATTGGGTCGGCGGTGTGCTGTCCGGCAATCTGGGCGAGTCGATGCGGCTGAAAGAGCCGGTGTTGACTTTGATCGCGCAAAAGTTTCCGGTCACCCTGCAGCTGGCGCTGATGGCGATCCTGATCTCGCTGCTGATCGGCGTGAGCGCCGGTGTGATCTCGGCCGTCAAAAAGAATACACCGATCGACTATGCGGTGAACCTCGTTGCCTTGTGGGGGATTTCGACACCCAATTTCTGGCTCGGCATTATGCTGATCTTCCTGTTTGCGGTCTATCTCGGCTGGCTGCCGGCTTCCGGCTATGTGGGCCCGCTGGAAGATTTTTGGCTTTCGCTCAAGACCACTATTCTGCCCGCCTTCGTGCTCGGCAACTCGTTTGCCGCCGTGCTGATGCGGCACACGCGCAGCGCCATGCTGCAGGCCATGAGCAGCGACTACGTGCGCACCGCTCGCGCCAAGGGATTGGCCGAGCGCAAGGTTGTCCTCAAGCATGCCATGCGCAACGCCTTGACCCCGGTGGTAACGCTGGGCGCGCTCGAGCTTGGCACCCTGTTGTCCGGAGCGGTGCTGACCGAGCAAGTGTTCTCGATCCCGGGCTTCGGCAAGCTGATCGTCGATAGCGTGTTCAACCGCGACTATGCCGTGGTGCAGGGTGTCACGCTGGTAACGGCCACCACCTATATTTTGCTCAACCTACTGGCGGACATCGCCTACGTGCTGATCAACCCGCGGCTCAGGAGCTAGCGATGGCCCTCTCTGAAGCCCTTGCTCTCGAGCTCGCCGAAGAAAGCCCGGGCGCCCGGGCCTGGCGGCGCTTGGTCAAACGCAAGGGCGCCGTGTTTGGGCTTGTCATTATCGCCCTATTCGTCGCCATGGCGGTGCTGGCTCCGGTGCTGGCACCCTACGATCCGGTGCAGCAGAGCTGGAGCACGATCCGCAAACCGCCATC
>DASTMQ010000508.1:0-12239 GCA_035714005.1 Hyphomicrobiaceae bacterium | reverse complement strand
TTATAGGTCGCCACAAAGGTCGTGATGATGTCGCGCGGAATGACGGCGCCCGTATTTGTGTGCCGAAAGCCCGTCTCCATCTCGTGCGAAATCAGCGTCTTGATCTCGATGACCTCGCCACGCCGGGGATTGGGTGACACTTTGATCAGAGCGCGGGCCATTAGAGCGGGTCCTCCAAACAGGCGCCGAGGGTAATGAGGACATCGACGCTATGGGACCAAAACGTGCCGTCGGACATCTCGGCGATCGCCGTCACCGTCTGGCTGTCGGAGAGGCGAATGCGGGTGGCTATGGTCGGGCGCCCCGCGCGCGGCCCAAGCTTGACGCTGATCACGTTCGGTTGCGGGTTTTTTTCGTTGAAGACGTGGATGGCCTTGACGTAGTCGCTGGCCGTCATCGGGCTCTCGACCACGACGGCACACGCCACCGTGTTGCCATTCTCAACCAGCGGCGGGATCTCGAGCTTGACCCGGCCGGCATTGAGCGTGGCCTCGCCGATCACGGCGGCGATCGCCGATTTCATGCTCGCCGGCGTGGCGGCGGCGGGTTGCACGGCGAGGCTCGGCAGCACGCCGCCGAGCGCAACGGTGCCCGCGACCCACAACAGCTCGCGCCGCGTGCTTGCTGAGGTCTGCCCGGCGCCATGCTTGTCCGTCTCACTCATGCTTGGCTCACTCCTTCAAGGTCGCCAGAAACGCCACCACATCCTCGATCTGCTCCGCCGTCAATATCGGCTTGCCCCGGAAGGCCGGCGCGACGCGCTCAAGTCCCCCCACGCGATAGTAAGGGGGCATGATGGTGTTGGGATTGATAACCGCAGCATCGACCATGCGCAGGCGCAGCTCGGCCTCTGGAAAACGCGCACCCACCCCTTTGAGATCCGGCGCCAGCGTCCCCTGCAGACGTTCCTCGGGAAAGGGCCCGGAATGGCAAAGCAGGCACAGGCCAACCTGACGGTTGGTGACGATGGCGCGGCCGCGCGCGCTATCTCCGGCCGTCCCCGTCAGCGAGCGCTCAATGCCGTTGCCGCTAACGCTGAAGCTCGCCAGCGGCTCCTCTGTCCAGGCGGTGTTGAGCGCATAGCAGCTCCCGAGCACCGCCAGCGCCATGGCCCACCCCAGTTTCGCATCGAGCCTCTGCGGTACCCCGCTCAACCGAAGACCTCGGCCGTGATGGTGTTGAACCAACCCTGGGCAAACGCCGCCTCCTCGGTGCGCTCGGCCCGCGGCGCCTCGATAGGGCTGACGCCACCCGCGCCGGGCACGTCGGTCAAGACGCCGTTGACAGGCTCATAGACGCCCGCAACACTGATGCCGTAGTCGGGCGCAACCAGGCTGTAGCAGGTGTTGATCAATTTCGGCCGGGCGGGCGTGCGACCGGACAGCAGGTCGACCACGGCCGCAGCACAGACTTTTGCTTGCGCATTGGCGGAAAAGGCCGACTTCGGCATGCCGCCGGCGATGGTGGCATCCCCCACGACGTGCACGTTGGGGCTCTTCTTGGATTCGAAGGTGGCGGGATCGATCGGGCACCAGCCCGTCTGATCGACGGCACCCGCGAGCTCGGCGGCACGGCCCGCCTTTTGTGGCGGAATGACGTTGGCGACGGCGGCCTTGTACTCGCCAAACTCGGTGATCAACGTCTGCGTCGCCGCATCGACCGAGGTCACCCTGCCGCCCTTGGATAGCGCCACCCATTCGAGGTGGTCGGGATAAAGCTCCTTCCAAGCCTCCTGGAACAGGCGCTGCTTGGAAAAGGAATCCTTGGCATCGAGAATGAGAATTTTCGACTTGGGCTTGCGCGCCTTGAGATAGTGGGCGATCAGGCTGGCGCGCTCGTAGGGTCCTGGCGGGCAGCGGAAGGGGTTGGCCGGCACCGACATGACGACCACGCCACCGTCCTCAAGCGCCTCGAGCTGACGCCTGAGCAGCAGCGTCTGCTCACCAGCCTTCCAGGCATGGGGCATCTTGCCGGCAACGGCCTCGGTGTACCCTGGCAGACCGTCCCAGCGGATGTCGATGCCCGGGGCGACGATCAGCCGGTCATAGGCGAGGCTGGTGCCGCCCTCAAGCGCGACCCGCCGCGCCTCAAGGTCGACCCCCGTAGCCCCAGCGAAGACGACCTCGATGCCACTGGCGCTGATCTTATCGTAGCCGAACTGCTGATCGCTGAGCGCGCGCAAGCCGCCGATCACCAAATTGCTAAAGGGGCAGGCCGTAAAGGTGCGGTTGCTCTCAACCAAGCTGACGAGGATGCGCGGGTCGGCAGCTTTGACGGCGCGCGCGGCGCTGGCGCCGGCAAAGCCGCCACCGATCACCACCACCCGCGCGGCGGCCTGGGCCGATGCGGGGGCGGCGATCCGGGTAACGGATGCGGCCCCGAGCGAGGCCAAAAACTGCCGGCGGCTGAAGCCGCGTGCCATATCCGCCTCGCTTTCACTTGGCCGCCGCGTACCACTCGGCGATGGCTTGCGCCTCCGCTTCCGAGAAGCCTTTGGCAATCCGGGCCATGACCGTGCTCGGGCGCTGCCCGCTTTTGAAGGCCTGCATTTGACTGGCGATCTCGGCGGCGCTGCGACCGCCAAGCCTGGGGACGGCCGTGGTAACCGCAGCGCTCAGCGCATGACACCCGGAACACGAGCTGGCGCCCGGCGGCGGCTCGGCCCGCCCCACCGTACCGGGCAGCAGCAGCATCGCTGCGAGGACAAGGACCCTCATTCGACACCTGCTGGCTTGCCGACGACTAGGAGATCGAGCAGCAACTGGCGGCGCGGGTTGCTGCTCGCAGGTCCCGATTAGACCAAAGTGATCTTCTCGTTTTTCAACGGCAAGGTACGCAGGCGCTTGCCCGTCGCCTTGAAGTAGGCGTTCAGCACCGCAGGCGCCGCCACGCAGATGGTCGGCTCGCCGACCCCGCCCCAGGGATCGCTGCCCCCGCTCGGCATGATGATCGACTCGACCCGTGGCATCTGCGCGATGCGCATCGAATCGTAGGTGTCGAAGTTCTCCTCTACAACGCGCCCGCCTTTGATCGTGCACTCTTGATAGAAGAGCGCGGACAGGCCGTAGACAAACGAGCCTGCCACCTGGCGGTCGATCTGGGCCGGGTTGACCGCATGGCCAGGGTCGGTTGCCGCGACGATGCGGTGGATCTTGATCCTGTTGCCTCCGCCTTCGATCGAGATCTCTGCTACCGCCGCAACGTAGCTGTTGAACGCCTTCATGTGGGCGAGCCCCCGATAGACGCCCTGCGGCGCCGGCTTGCCCCAGCCGACTCTCTCCGCCACTGCGTTTAGTACGGCAAGGTTCTTCGGGTGTTTGGCCATCAGCTTGCGGCGGAATTCGAGCTCATCCTGGCCGACCGCCTGGGCAAGCTCGTCCATGAAGCACTCGATGAAGATGCAGTTCTGGTTGATGTTGACGCCACGCCAGAACCCAGGCGGGACGTGGGTGTTGCGCATCGCGTGATCGATCAACAGGTTCGGGATGGAGTAGCCGAACGAGTGCTCGTTCCCCAACAGGGCCGGCTCCGCCAGACCCTGGAACACGAGAGCGTCGCGCCCCTTGTCCTTGTCGACAACCTGCGGACGCACGGCGGCGAGGATCGATTGACCCGACAGCCGCATGTGTAGCGCAGTGAGGTTGTTGTTGGCGTCGAAGCCGCCCACCAGCTTGCACTGCATGATCGGGTGGTAGTGGCCCTGCCGCATGTCCTCCTCGCGCGACCACAGCAGCTTGACCGGAGTGCCCGGGATCTGCTTGGCGATCAGGACGGCTTGGGTCACATAGTCCTGATAGGCGCCGCGCCGGCCGAAGCCGCCGCCGAGGTTGATCTTGTAGACGTCGCACTTGTCGGCCGGCAGGCCGGATGCTGCCAGCACGTACGCCATCGCGTCCTCGCCGTTTTGCGTCGGCACCCACACCTCGCACTTGTCGGATGTGTAGCGCGCGGTGGCATTCATGGGCTCCATGCATACGTGGTTCTGGAAGGGATAGGAGTAGACAGCCTCGATCTTCTTCGCTGCGCCCCCGAGGGCCGCCTTGGCATCGCCGTTCTGATTGCCAACGAAGGCCTGCTCGGCCGTCAGGCCCGCCTCCAGCATGGTGGCGATCGAGGCGCTCGATACCTTGGCGTTCTCGCCTTCGTCGAACACGACCGGCAGTGCGTCGAGGGCAGTCTTGGCCTGCCACCAGGTGTCGGCCACTACCGCAACAGCGGAATCGCCGACCTGCACCACTTTCCTCACGCCCTTCATACCGGCGACCTTGGCCGCCTCGAAGCTCTTCACCTTGCCGCCGAAGACCGGGCACTCCTTGATGGCAGCGTTGAGCATTCCGGGCAGCCTGAGATCGAATCCATAAACTTGCTTGCCCGTGACCTTGTCCACGGTGTCGAGCCGCTTCACCGACTTACCCGCGATCTTCCAGTCCTTCGGGTCCTTGAGTGGGACCTCCTTGGGAGGCTCGAGCTTGGCGGCGGCTTCGGCCACCCTGCCGAAGGTCGTCTTGTGTCCTGACGGCCCGTGCGAGATCACGCTGTTGGCCGCCGTGCATTCTGCAGCCGGCACCTTCCACTCGTTGGCCGCGGCCTGGATCAGCATTATGCGCGCGGTCGCTCCGCCTTTGCGGACGTACTCGTGCGACATGCGGATGCCGCGGCTCCCCCCGGTCGAGAAGTCACCCCACGCACGCTTGCGTGCCAGGCTCTGGCCAGGCGTCGGATATTCATAGGTGACCTTCGACCAGTCGCACTCTAGCTCCTCGGCGACGAGCTGGGCCAAGCCGGTGATGGTGCCCTGGCCCATCTCCGAGCGCGCCATGCGGATGACGACAGTGTCATCGGGCCGGATGACGACCCAGGCGGTGAGTTCCGGCGAGCCGTCCTGCGCGCGCACCACTTGGGGACCACCGAACGGCAGGTTCAGTCCGATAGCAAGGCCACCGCCTGTTGCTGCGGCGCCGACGACGAACGAACGACGATTGATCTTCGGGATATGGTTCATGGCTGCCTCCCTCACGCGCTCTGAGCTGCCATGTGGATCGCCTCGCGCACCTGCTGGAAGGTGCCGCAGCGACAGATGTTGGTGATCGCATTGTTGATATCGGCGTCGGTGGGCTTGGGTTTTTCCTTCAACAGCGCTGCCACAGCCATGATCATGCCGCACTGGCAGTAGCCGCACTGGGGTACATCGTGATCGATCCAGGCCTTCTGCACCTTGTGCAGGACGCCGTTCTGGGCCAGGCCTTCGATGGTCGTGATGGCCTTGCCTTCGGCGGCGCTGACGGGCATCGAACAGGAGCGCACGGCTTCCCCGTCGATATGCACGGTGCAGGCGCCACACTGGGCGATGCCACAGCCGTACTTGGTGCCGGTCAAGCCAACGTTCTCCCGAATCGCCCACAGCAACGGGGTGTCGGGGTCGACATCAATATCTTGAGATTTGCCATTAATGGTCAGGCGCGCCATCAGGTTTCCTCCTCCTGCAAGCGGGGTCGGCTCTTATCTGCGCCGAGCTTAGCCGATGTCGTAACTAAAGTATAAGAGCCTACATACACGTCTCACGGGAAGGTGAGCACAGGGCGCCACCGAGTTCGACCAACGCTAAGGTTCTAAGGCCAGGGTGGCGTGGGCGCGCGAGCAACCGCGAGTGATGCCACGCGCGATGATCGCCGCCAGAGCAGAGGCCATCGGTGCGTCATCGCTGCAGCGCACACACATGGCCGCGTGCAGGGCAGCGTGCAGGCGCGAAAAGACCGGCCGTGCCGGCCGGTCTTCTTCATTGCGTTGCGAATTCAGGGCCTCACAAACAGAGAGGCTCCCTCGCCCGCTAGCCCGCGCGCACGTAGCCGTAGCGCAGGTTCGATGGCTCGCGTGCACCCTGCTCATACTCGCTGCGCAAGCTCGCCAACCGATCGGCCGAGTAAGCGGGAAGCGGCGCATTTTCGGCCGCCTTGAGTTTGAGCCGATAGAGCCGCGCGGCGTTGCCGCCAAAGATCATTTGCTTCACCGCGCTATCGGGTCCCCCAAGCGCGGCAAAGCCATGTTTCTTCTGCATGTCCTCGGGGATTTCGAGGCGGCGCATGGCCTCGATCTGCCATTGCGGCGACCCATACCAGACAGAGTCGGTGCCCCACAGCACGTGATCGGCCCCGAAGCCCTTCACCAGCGTGCCGATCAAGGCCGCCGAGAACTTCGGGTGCGCCACGGCGGAATTGGCAAATGAGGTGCCGACCTCCGCATAAACGTTATTCACCCCAAACTTCTGCGGGATCTCGGCCAGATCGGTCGCCCACTTGATGCGGCCCGTGGACTCAAACTCCTTCCAGGCCTCCTCGGGCAATTCCAGGAAGGCGCGCAGGGCCGAGTGGTAGATGACGAAGGTCATGCCCGGCCAGTCCTTGGCGGCCTTGCCGACGTCCCAGGTCGTCGCATACTCCCACACGCCGGCAAACGACTTCTCATAGTCGATCGGCAACAGCCCCTTGTGAATGCAGATGATGTTAATGCCGGCCTTCTGCGCCTTCTCGTAGAAGGGATACATCAGCTTCTCGTCATCGAGCCGCCAGGGGAATTTGGATGGGCCCAGGGGATCGCCGATGGTGTAGGATTTCCACGAGTCGGGCTTGTAGACCTCGATCGCCTTGTCGACCTCTTCCATCCAACCCGGCTGCTTCGGGGTAATGACGGTGTGCGCCAGCAGCCGCCGGGAGCCCGCGAAATCGTTGATCACCTCGCGCGCCCGCACGATCTGCTCGTTGGACAACAGCCACCAGGAGGGATCGTCGAAGGGAGCCCCCGACAACAGCGCGATGTTGGTGTCGCTGTCGTAGTACACCTCCTTGACGTAGTTCTGGAATTTGAAGCGGACGAGCGAGTCGCTGTCCTTGAGCGCCGTGTTCCAGTGTTGCTGCGCGAATTTGGCGAGGTCCAACAACTCCTTGTGCTCGAAATCATCGCGCACGAAATGCGTCTGGACATCGAAAATGAACTGGCCGCTGAGGCTCTGCGCCCGTGCCCGCGTGAGTTCGGGCTCGCGCGCCTCGGCCGCATCGACCTGGAACACGCTTGAGCCATAGACCTCGTTCATGGCGAGAAAGGCAGCCGCCATGCCGCAACCCGTCTGCATGAACTGGCGACGGCTGAGGCCCAGACGCTTGCCGTGGTCGTCGGCGAGCTCAAGCATGCGCCGCTCGACGCGCTTTTGCGTCTCGCTCTGCGGTGGCGGTAGATACTCGCCGTTGGAGACTATTTGTGTTGGTATTGGTGTGGCAGCGGATGCCGTTTCGGCCCCGGCCACCAAACGCTGCTCTCGGTCACTCAGCCAACTGCCCATCGTCTCTCTCCCCAATATCCACTTATCGATTAGGTAGAGCCCACCGGCATTGCGCTCGACAATATCACGACGCGTGGCCTCAAGCAGCAGGCCCATCGCTCGTGCTTAAGCGAGGAATAAGGGGAGAATATGAAGTGTAACCCGTTTGCGGAGAGTGCCGCACGGGCCAGAACGCTTGCAGGGAAATCGCGCGCCTGGGCCCTAGCCGAGCGTGGCCCGCACCATGGCGGCGCCGGCGGCCAGCGCCTTGAGCTTGGCAAACGCCACGGCCCGCGGCAGGTATTTCATGCCACAGTCCGGCGCCGGCACCAGCTTGTCGGCGCCTAAGAATGTGAGACCGGCGCGGATGCGGCCCGCCACGACCTCCGCGGTCTCGGCGACCGGGTCATTGAGATCGATCACCCCGAGCAAGACCTGCTTGCTGGCCAAGTCCTTGAGCACGCCCAAATCGAGCTTTGGCTGCGCCGCCTCGATAGAGATGGCATTGGCGATGCTATCGGCCAGCTGCGGCAGGAACGAATACCCCACCGGTTTGGTCTCGCCCGGCACCAGGGCGGCATAGCCGAAGCACAGGTGCACGATGGTTGGCACCTTTAAGCCCTCCAGCGCCCGGTTGATGGCCTTAACGGCGATGCGTTTGGCCGCCTCGGGATCGTTGCGCAGCCAAGGCTCATCGAGCTGGATAATATCCGCCCCTGCCTTCTCCAGGTCGCGCGCCTCCGCGTTGACCGCGGCGGCGTAGTCCATCACCAACTCTTCTTCCTCCCGATAGAACTCGTTGACCGCCTGCTGGCTCATGGTGAACGGGCCGGGCAGCGTGATTTTGGCGACGCGCTCGGTGTTGGCGCGCAGGAACTGCATATCGCGCACCTCGACCGCCTGCCGGCGGCGGATTTTACCGACCACCCGCGGCACGGGTGTCGCGTGGCCGGAGCGCGCCTTGACCTGGCCCGGGTTGGCCGTGTCGATGCCCTCAAGGGCGGTGGCAAAGCGATTGGAATAGCTCTCGCGGCGGATCTCGCCGTCGGTAATGATGTCGATCCCGGCGCGCTCCATGTCGCGGATGGCCAGGAGGGTGGCATCGTCCTGGGCCTGTTCGAGCCAGGGCTCGGGCACGCGCCAGATGTCCATGCGCACGCGCGGCACCGATTTCGACAACAGCTCGCGGTTCACCAGCCAATCGGGTTGCGGGTAACTGCCAACCACGGTGGTAGGCAACAGGCGCGGTGAGCTCATCAGGCAAGCCTCCTTGGCAAATACCGTTGGCGCACGAGGGCGCCGTCTTTAAAGCTCCACGCTCAGGCGGCCGCCGGCGCCGGCATCCCCGCCGTCCCCACCCCGGAGGCAGACCTTTGCTGGCGCCCCGCCGACTGCCACACCACCATGCGGGTCTCGAGCGCCCGCGCCAGCATATAATAGGCAATCGACAGCACCAGGATCGCGAGGATGCCGGCGAAAACGCGCGGGCTATCGAGGATCGTCCGATTGAGCGTGACGAGATAACCGATGCCCGCGGATGCGGTCAGCATCTCGGAAACCACCACGCCGATGATGGTGAGCGCGCCGCCCAATCTCAAACCGGCGAATACGGTTGGCACCGAGGCTGGGATGATGACCCGTGTGATCTGTTGGACGAGGTTTGCTCCCATGCTGCGGGCGGCGAGCAGGAACTGCGGATCGATTGTCCGGATGCCCGCGGCGGTCGACAGCATTACCGGGAAGAAACCGTAGACGCCGGCAAAGGCGATCTTTGAACTCGAGCCGACGCCGAACCAGGCGGTGAAGATCGGATAAAGGATGACAATCGGCACCGCATAGAGGCTGGAAAAGACGGGAAGCAAAAGATTGCGCAGCAGCGCCGTCCCACCAACCAGTGCGCCAACGAGAATGCCGAGGCCGCAGGCGATCAACATCGAGCAGGCGACTTCGTAGAGGGTTACGAGCAAGGCCGCGAAATAGATCTCGCGATCGCTATAAAGGACGGCCAGCGTCTTGGACAAAGCCGGCAGGAACAGCTCGGGCAGCACGCCGGTCAGGGGCACGACCTCCCACAGGATGATGAGGAGACCCAGCAGCAGCCAGCGGACGGTGGCGGGGGTCGGCCTAGACATCGTCGATCTCACGCTGCCTTGCGAATCTGTTGCCAGATGCGCTCGCGCAGCTGGCCGAACGCTTCGGTTGCCATCATTTCGTAGCTCCGCGGCCGCGGCAGGGTCACCTGGATGTGGTCGATGATGCGGCCGGGCCTGGCGGACATCACCAACACCTCGTCGGCGAGGTAGACCGCCTCGGTCAGGCTATGGGTAATGAAAACCACGGTCTTCTGCGTCGTCGACCAGATGCGCAACAGCTCATGGCCCATGGTCATGCGCGTCTGCTCGTCGAGGGCGGCGAACGGCTCGTCCATCAGCAGCAGCGGCGGATCTTGCACCAGGCCACGGGCGATCGACACGCGCTGCTTCATGCCTCCCGACAGCTCGTGCGGGTAGCGTTCGCCGAAGCCTTCGAGGCCGACCAGCCTCAGCATGGCCTCAGAGCGCCGCCGGCGCTCCGCGCGCGCCACGCCTCTGAGACTCAAGGGAAACTCGATGTTGTCCAGCGTCGAGAGCCAGGGAAACAGGCTGGCCTCCTGGAAGATCACGCCAACCCGTTGCGGATCGGGCTTTGGGATCGGCCGCCCGAGGCAGGAGATGGTGCCTTGGGAGGGTTGACGCAGTCCCGCCAGCATCATCAACAGCGAGGTCTTGCCGCAACCGCTGGGGCCGACGATCACCACAAAGCGTCCCTTGCCGACCGCAAGCGTAATATCGAGCAACGCGGCAACGCCGCCGTCGGCGCCGGCGTAGACGTGGCTCAGACCATCGACCTTAATTGCAGGCTCGTCGACGCGAGCCCGCAGCTCGGTCACGTTCGCCAGGTGCTGCATCGCGCCTCCAGGGCGCGCACGCCCTCGTTGAAGATGATGGCTACCGCCGACAGCACGATCACGCCGGCAAACAGCTGCGGCATTTGGAAATTCTCACCCCAGTTGGCAATGAGGTGCCCGATGCCGGTGCGCGAGGCGTACATTTCGGCGATCATGACGCCGGTAAAGTTGAAGATCATGGAGATGCGCAAGGTTTCGAGCAAAAAGGGGAGCATACTCGGCACGTAGACGCGCCAGAGAATCTGCGACTGGGTGGCACCATAGGAGCGCGCCACCAGGATGTGGTCGGGCCGCACCGACTCCACGGCCGCGGTGGCACTCATGAGCACGACGAAACCCGTGGTAAATGCGGCATAGGCGACCTTTTGCTGGAAGCCGATACCGAACACCAGGATGAACATCGGCAGGAAAATCGACTTTGGAATAGAGAACACGTAGAACAGCACCGGCTTGAAGATCTCGCTCAAGTAGGCGTTTTCCGCGATCACAATCCCCGCCGCAGCCCCGAGGGGGACGGCAATTATGAAAGCCACGATCACTTCCAGCGCGGTGACGGCGACGGCTTCCTGCACGCTTGCACGGCCGAGGAGGTCTGCCAGCGTCACTAATACCTGGGAAAGCGGGGGCAGCAGCAGGGCATTGACCACACCCAAGCGCGGCAGCAGCTCCCAGGCGCCGAGCACCAGGACCAGCAGCGCCAGCCGCGTGGCAATGATTTGGGCCCGTGTCATGGTGAGTGCATGTCTCCAGGGCGCGCCGTTACGCCGGCCGCGGCGCGCAGGCCCTGTCTCAAGCGGCGGTCGGCACGGGTTTGAACTGCTCAACGAAGATATCCTTAGCCGGTGCCAGCTCCTTCATGCCGATCAGCCTTGCCATGTCGAGGGCGCGCTCCATCCATTCGAGCTTCATTTCCCCCGTCTTTGAGAGGTGCTTGATGTTGCCGTCGAGCTCGCGCGCAGCGATGTTTTCCGGGATCTCGTCGATTTCGCCGACGAGCTTGACGGCGGAGGCGCGGTTGGCATCGGCCGACAGAAATGCCAACCCCCCATAAATGGCGTTGAGCGCCTTCTGCACCAGCTCGGGCCGCTCCTTGATGATCTTGTCGCTGGCGATCCAGCTCGCGGTGGAATGCGCCGGAATGGCCTCACCAAAATCGAGGATCGGCCGGGCCACCTTCTCGTCGATCACTTTATAGGTGAGGGGCGAGTAGAGCACCGTGGCGTCGATGTTGCCGGTGAGCAGATTGGGCACCAGGCCGCCGCCGCCGAGCGGAACCCGGGTGAAGTCGAGCTTGTGTTCGGCGAGCGTCCAACGGGCGCAGAGATCGCTACCCGATCCGGCCGAGGTGATACCCACTTTCTTGCCGGCGAGCTCGGACACGGCTTTGATGGGGGAATCGGTTTTCACCACCAGGTACCAGCCGTAGTAGCCGTTGGCGCCATTGGCGACGCAGCGGACGTTGACGCCCTTCAACAGCCCGCCGGCCACGCTCGAAGAGGAATTGAGAATGAGGTCGGTGGCGCCCGCGGCGATGGCTTCGAAGCCTTCCGCGCCGCTGCGATAAATCGTCAATTCGGCTTTGATGCCCTCTTTTTCGAACAGCCTTTGCCGCAGCGCTGTCTCGCACACGATGGTGGGCCAGTAGGTTTTGGTCGGGACGCCGATGCGGATACCGTTGCTGACTTGGGCCAAGACGCTGCGGGGCGCGAGTGCCGCCGCCGCTCCGCCCATGATCAGCGAGCGGCGCAGCAGGTTGGGCTTCTCAGTCGCCGGGCATTTGCCCATTGTCGTTCCTCCCGTGGCAATCAGCCAGAGCGGCGGCACGCCGCCTGCCGCACTGGGGAGCATAAATCAGCAGAAAAGGCGGGCAAGGACAAATGCGGCTGTCACAGCCCGCCGGTTGCGGGATCCTCGTGCCCTGTCCACAGTTGCGATTGTCGGCATGCACCCATACGCCAACGTTGCTGTACCTCTGTGGTC
>DASTMQ010000507.1:0-9257 GCA_035714005.1 Hyphomicrobiaceae bacterium | reverse complement strand
GCCTACGCCGCGGCCGCGGAACGGCTCAAGGCCATGGGCGTGCTCTATCCGTGTTTTGCCACCCGCGCAGAGATTGCAAGCGCCGCGCGCGGGACCGGCTGGGATCCCGATGGTGCACCCCTCTACCCCGGCCTCTGGCGGCATGCGCCCGCCGCCGCCATCGCCGAGCGGCGGGTGAAGGGCGCGCGCTTCGCCTGGCGTCTCGACATGGCCCGGGCCATGGCTGCGGTTCGCCCCGGGCTGGCAGGCGCCGAGCTGGCCTTCACCGAACTCGACGAGGCCGGCGCGTCCCGCACGATCCCTGCGCGCCCCGAGCGTTGGGGGGACGCCATCATTGTGCGCAAAGACGTGGCAAGCAGCTACCATTTGGCGGTCGTCGTCGATGACGCCTGGCAAGGCGTCACCCACGTCACGCGCGGAGCCGACCTGTTGGCGGCAACCGACCTACATCGCCTGCTGCAGCGGTTGCTCGACCTCCCCGCCCCCCTCTATCATCACCATCGCCTGATCACGGACGCTTGCGGCCGCAAGCTCGCCAAGAGCGCCGGCGATACGAGTCTGCGTGAGCTGCGGCGCCAGGGCCTCACACCGGCCGACGTGCGGCAGCTGGTCGGGCTCGTTCCTTAGACCGCGATCGGCGCAATGGAAATCGCGACGGCATCACAACGTTAGAATAAATCTGCGCGTGGCCTCAGTTTGGACGCGATTTACCGAAATTATATATCGACATCAAAAACGCTCGGGCATGTGGGCCACGTCTTGAGGCGCGGCCAAGGCATTAATCTTTTGTTAAGTTCATTGTCCGAGCTTGGTGGAAGTCCGGCTTATAGTCGCTTCAGATTGCTTGAGATTTCCGGCAAAGAAGCCGGCGATCGGCAAAAGCGGCGGCCGGGTGCGGGGAATAGAGCGGACCTAATCACATGCAGTTTACGTCCCAGCTCGAGCAGGGCGACTGGTACATTGTGGCCTGTTGGTTGTGCGTCGTTGGTACGCTCGTCCTTTACGGTATTGGAGTTGCGTTCGCCAAATCGCGCGCCGCCCTGGCGCGGGCGCGCGTCAGACGCAAGAGGAAAGCCAATAGCGCGCGCCCGAGGCGCGCCGAGCCGGCACCGGCGGCCCGGGTTGCGGTACCTCTCAACACTTCACCACCGCCGCCCGCATCGGGGCACTGGTCCACGGTCGCGGCCATTGTCGAAACGGGCTTGCGTCAAGTCGAGGCGATGTCGGCCTGCCACGCGGCGGCCAGCCGGCAAATCGATGCGGCCGAATACGCCCTCAATCGACTGATCGCAGACTACGGCAAGGTCATGCGCCGGCCGCTCGTGCCACCGGCCGCGGCCCCACGCCCCCTGCGATTGCCGCCTGCCGCCGCCATTGCCCAACCGCTCGCGGCTTAAGCCCCCGGCCCCCGTGGCTCACGCCGCTCGAGGCGGCGCCAAAAAGCCGATCAGGGCGTCGAGAACCGCATCGGGCGCCTCAGCCATCAGGGTATGGCCGCAGTCGGCAATCGTGAGGGTCTCGGCGCCGGCGATCAGTTCGGCGAGCTGGCGCCCTGCCCGCGGTGGCGTCATCACATCGTTGCCGCCCATGATGATGAGGGTCGGACAGCGAACGCGGCGGGCCGCCGCGCGTCCGGAGGTCCAGCTGTTGCAGGCCTCAAAGTCGGCGGCAAGGACGCCGGGAGCGTTGCGGGCCAACAGCGCCATGCTGGTATTGGTGAGCCAAAGTCCCGGCACGGCGTTGCCGCCGCGTTTGGCAGCGGCGCCGAGCGCCCAGGTCGTGATCAGCCGGTGCGCCTCCTGCGGCTGCTCGTGCGCCGCCCGCAGCAGCTGCTCGTTAACGGGTAGCGCCGGTGCGGTGCCGAGCAGGATTAGGCGGCCGATGCGCTCGCCGAGCGCGGCCGCGGCTTCGAGCGCAATGGCCCCACCCAAGGAATGGCCCACCAGCGCCGCGCGGTTGGCGCCCACCGCCGCCAGCAAGCGACCGATCCAGCCGGCCAAGTCCGGCACGGTCGCGAGCGGCGGCCCTTGCGTGCGGCCGTGGCCGGGCAGATCGACGGCCAATACCGCATGACCGTGCCAAGCGCACCAGCGCGCCGGCAGCTGCCAATTCGTGTGGTCCTGACCGGCGCCATGAATAAAGAGCACAACCGGCTTGCCCGGATCGAAGGCGCGTCCGCCCGTTGCCGCATAGGCCCGTTTGCCGTCGACGACAATGTCCATTGCGCTAGCCCTTTTGCGAGGCCGCAAGGGCCTGATCGAGGTCGTCGATCAGGTCTTGGGCATCCTCCAACCCAACCGATAGGCGCACCAGTTCTTCGCCGACGCCGGCATTGGCGAGCTCTGCCAGGCTCATCTGCTGATGCGTCGTGCTCGCCGGATGGATCACCAGCGACTTGGCATCGCCGACATTGGCCAGGTGCGAGAACAGCTTGAGACGCTCGATCAGCTTGGCGCCCGCGGCGCGGCCGCCCTTGATGCCGAAGCTCAAAATCGCACCCGCGCCCTTGGGCAGCTGACGCTGCGACAAGGCGTGATCGGGATGGCTTGCCAGTCCGGGATACTTGACCCAGGCCACGGCGGCGTGGGCCTCCAGGTGGCGGGCCACGGCCTCGGCGTTGACGACATGGCGCGCCATGCGCACGGGTAGCGTTTCGATGCCCTGCAAAAGGTAGAAGGCCGTGCTGGGGCTCATGCAGGCCCCGAAATCGCGCAGACCCTCGGCGCGCGCGCGCATAATAAAGGCGGCCGGCCCGAACTCCTCGGCAAAGGCGATGCCATGATAGCCCGCGTAGGGCTCCGTCATGGTCGGAAACTTGCCAGCGGCGCCCCAGTCGAAACCGCCGCTGTCGATTAGCAGCCCGCCGATCGCCACGCCGTGTCCACCCAGGAATTTGGTGGCCGAGTGCATGACGAGATCGGCCCCGAACTCGAACGGCCGGCACAGGTAGGGCGTAGCAAAGGTGGAATCGATGGCCAGCGGCAGCCCGGCGCCGTGCGCCACCTCGGCAACGGCGGCAATATCGAGCACCTCCAGGCCCGGATTGCCCAGCGTCTCGGCGAACAGCAGTCGCGTCTCGGCCCTGATGGCTCGGGCGAAGCTTTTGGGCTCGCGCGGATCGACCAACGTCGTGGTTATGCCGAAGCGCGGCAGCGTGTGCTGAAACATGTTGTGGGAGCCGCCGTAGATGCGCGCCGAGGCCACGATGTGGCCACCGGTCCCCATCAAGGTGGCAATCAGCAAATGCAAGGCCGCTTGGCCGCTTGCCGTCGCCACCGCGCCGACGCCGCCCTCGAGCGCGGCGATGCGTTCCTCCAACACCGCCGTGGTCGGGTTGGAAATTCGCGAATAAATGTGGCCGGCCCGCTCGAGATTGAACAGTCCAGCGGCGTGCTCGGTATCGTCGAACACGTAGGAGGTGGTCTGGTAGATAGGCACGGCGCGCGCGCCCGTCGCCGCATCGGGACGCTGTCCCGCGTGCAAACTGAGCGTGGCAAGGCGAGGTGATTTGGCAACCGTCATGGCTTCGTCATCCGAGCGGGTGTTGGCAAGCGCGGCAGGCGCCAGGCCTGGGGCCGGGGTCGCCGACCCGATCGCAGGGCGCGCGGCCACTGCGGCCACGGCCGGCGCCGTCGGGCCAGGCGCAGGCGCACAACGAAAGCGGCGTCGCTCTCGGGGGTGGGGGTTCGTCGCTGGCCCGCGGCATCAGGAGTAGAACGCCGTCTCGAAGGCATAATAGAGCGGCAGCGCCTTCTTGTCGGCAAAGGGGAGCACCTGGGTCAGATAAACGCCGCCAATCCCCGTCGTCGGATCGATCCAATAGTAGGAATTGGCGAGGCCGGCCCACATCAAGCCGCCGGCGGGACGGCCCGTCGGCGCCGCCTCATCGTTGATCTGAAAGCTCAACCCCCAGGTCTTGCTCATGCCGGGGAAAAACTCCGCATCATTGGAGAGCGTCGGCGCGACGGTCTTGAGCAGACTGACGCGAGCATCGCCCATGTTGTTGCGCGCCATCTGATCGACGGTCTCGGGCGAAAGCACCTGCTCGCCGTTCGCCTTGCCGCGGTTGAGGATCATGCGCACGAACTTGAGATAGTCACCGGCCGTGGAGTAAAGACCGCCCCCGCCCATATCGAACTCGGCGTCCTGCGGGATCTCGAGGTCGAGCAACGGCGTCAAGACGTCATCATCACCGCGCTGATGGATCTTGGCCAGGCGCTCGCGCATCGTCGGCGCGATCTTGAAGGCGGTACTGGTCATGCCGAGGGGCGCAAACAGGTGTTCCTGCATGTAGGCGCCGAGGCGTTTGCCGCTGACGGCCTCCACCATCTTGCCGGCCCAGTCGATGTTGATCCCGTAGTACCACTTCTCGCCCGGATCGAAGAGCAACGGCGTTTGCAAGGCGGCGTTCTGGCAGCTGATGATGCCGGGCACGTTCTTGGCCGTTTGATAGGCGGCAACGTCGCCGTTCCAAATCTCGTAGCCAAAACCGGCGGTATGCGTGAGCAGATGGCGCAGCGTAATCGGCCGCTTGGGTGGGCGCAGTTTCGGTTGTCCGGCGGCGTCAAACCCCTCCAGCACCTGCGCCTGTTCGAGCTCGCTCACCACCGCCGCGGCCGGGGCATCGAGGTCGAGCTTGCCCTGCTCAACCAGCTGCATAGCGGCAGCACCCGTGATGGCTTTGGTCATGGAGGCAATCCAGGCAACGGTGTCGGGGCTCATGGCCGCCGGTTGCCCAAGCACACGCTTGCCGAAGGCGCCTTCGTAGATGCTGCCGTCGCGATCGGTGGCCATTGCCACCACGCCGGGCACCTCACCGGTCTCGGCGGCGCGTGCGAGGATCTTGTCGATGGCCGAATTGCGGGCTGCGGCTTCCTTTGCCATGGCAAAACCTCCCAAACCAATTGTGGATTTGTGTGCCGGCGAGTGTACAGCCTGGCGCCGGGCGTGGGTCAACTTTTTGATGAGGTGGACGGCGCCAAGCGCGGCTAGTTAACCTCGAAAATGCGCAAGCTGACCTTGTCGGGCAGGCGCGCGGCGCTGGCGAGAAAGAGGCTGCGGTTGAGCCAATCGAAGTCGCCGGCCGGCGCCTCGAAGGTGGGCACGGCGCGGAAATAGACGAGCGCGGGATCGACGGGTTCGCCGCGTGCGAGCCGCTCCATGAGTTCGGGCGCCGCCCGTCGCAGCCCCCGGTTGGTGACGGCGATTTCCGGCCCAGCTGTCGTCTTGATCGCGTAGCGCGCCACCAACTCCAAAATGCCGTCGGCGCGCGCGATCTGCCAGTCGGCGCCGCCGGGCAGAACGCAGCCCTCGAGGCGGGGGCCGCTAACCCGGCCACCTAGGATCGGCACCAGACGTCGGCGGCCCCGCGGCATGGCGCCGAGCTCGCGGATTGGGCCAACGGTGACATCGATGTCGCAGACGTGCACGAGGTCGGGTGTCGCCAGCATAAAGAACTCTCACAGAAAGTCGGCGGCGGTCAGCAGGGCGATGAAGGGAACGCCCACTGCCTTGAAGGCAGCCTCGGCGCCTTCCTGCCGGTCAACCACGGATATCGCCGCCACGATCACGGCGCCTTCGGCCCTGAGCGCCTCGATCGCCTTCAGCGCCGAACCGCCGGTGGTCGTCACGTCCTCGAGCACGACGACGCGCTTGCCCGCCAGCGTCTCGTCCGGCGCCAAGCCTTCGATCAGCTTCCTGGCGCCGTGCTCCTTGGCCTGCTTGCGCACAAAAAAGGCCTTGAGTGGCCAGCCGGTAATCTGGCTCGTCACGGCTACGGCGACGGCCAACGGGACGGCGCCCATTTCTAGCCCGCCGATCAGGTCGACATCGGCCCCTTTCAGCGCCTGGAGGATCAGCGAGGCGATCAGATGGCCGCCTTCCGGGTCGAGCATCGAGGGCTTCATGTTGAAGTAGAAGGTGGAGGAGCGGCCCGACACCAGCTTGGTCTCTTGCCCCTTGGAGAACGAGCGCTGCCTGACGATCTCGACGAGGCGATCGCGCGCTCCGTTGCTTTCGGTCATGACGATCCGTCCTCCGCGTGCCACGGCTCCACCACCGCTGCCTGGGCTTGGCTCTTGGCAGGCGAGAATGTCAAGCCGAGGGCCGCGTGCTAAGGAGAGTTGCTCACAACCTGGACTGACAGACAATGCCCGCCGACCACAGCGCACGATTTCCGCAAGCCGCCTACATCGACGCCAGCGCGCGCATTTTTGGCGGCGTCGAGATCGCCGAGGGGGCCAGCCTTTGGCCGGGCGCCGTCGTTCGTGCCGAAAGCCAGTTTGTGCGCATCGGCCGCCGCAGCAACCTGCAGGATCACGTGATGGTGCACGTCGGCTACCGGCATCCCACCATCATCGGCGATTACTGCTCGATCACGCACCGCGTCGTCCTGCACGGTTGCCGCGTCGGCGACAACTGCCTGGTCGGTATCGGCGCCACCATCATGGAAGGCGTCGAAATCGGCGAAAATTCCATCGTCGCCGGGCACAGCTTTGTTGCCGACGGCACGCTCATTCCGCCCAACTCCATCGTCATGGGCACGCCGGGGAAAGTCGTGCGCACGGCCAATAATTTCATCGCCAACCGCATCAACGCCATGCTCTATCACCGCAACGCGCTATGCTATGCCCGCGGCGAGCATCGCGGCTGGGAGGGCCCTGCCTACCAAGCCGAGGCGCAAGCCTGGCAGGCGGAGGCCGAACGGCAGTATGCCGAACGCTATGGCGCTGCACCGCCTCGCGCGTGAGTTCGTTTCGCCTCGCCCGGCCCGTGCGCGCCAACACCCGTCTAATGCTCGGGCAGCACCAATACCTTTGGTTCGGTGGGCAGCGTCGGCTGCGAAACCACAATGCTGGGTAATGTCGCCATCTCGACGGTAAAGTCGTTGCGAATGCGGTCGAGAAAACGCTGCAAGGTAAACGGATTAAAGTAGTGCATGGGCAGGATCAGCCGCGCCCGCAAGGCCCTTACCACCTCCACCATGCCGCCCACGTCCATGGTGTAGCTGCCATCAACCGGTACCATCACCACGTCGAGCTGGCCGATCTCGGCCAGCTGCTGATCGGTTAGCGTGTGATGCAGGTGACCGAGATGGCCGATGCACAAACCCGCCACCTCGAAGATGAAAATCGAGTTGCCGTAGGGCACGTGCCCGCCACCCCAGTCGCGGATGTTGGTGGCCACATTGCGGACCCGCACGTCGAGGAGCGTGACGTCGTGCCTGGCTGGTCCTCCCTCCGGATTCCAGCCGCGCAGCACCTGCTTGATGTTGGGATCGGGAAAATTGGAATAGTGCGTCGTGTGCGCCCGGTTCATGGTGACAATGTCGGGCAGCACCTCGGGCCTGACGTAATCGTTGTAGTCGGTGGCAACTTTGACCCCGGCGGCGCTTTCGATCAGCCAGGTGGAATGGCCGATAAAATTGAGACGCACCTCATTGGGTTGCAGCAGGACGCGCCGAAAGCCGACCGGCTCGATGAGCCGCGGTGCCTGCGAGACGGCAAAGCAGCGGTCGACCGGCGGCGCGGCACCGGCGCTCGCCGAGTGGACGAGCATCCCGGCGAGCATGCCCAGGAAAAGAATCATGTGCGCCATTTGCAAGTGCTCCGCGCGACGGGACAGTCAAGTGTCGACCAGCATAGCAAAGGAGCCCGGCCGCCCGACAAGACCTTGGCTGGGCGCAGCCAAGAGATGACGGCAAAGTGAAGTCGCCCGGCCGGCTGGCAGGGCGCACTTTGCCCGCTATCTGAAAGGCTTGAGACCACCGCACCGGGCCCGGCGAGCGGCAAAAAATGCACGGAGGGCGAAGGCGTTGACGTGGCGATGACACAATTTGTTCCGAGCTTGCGGCCGGCCTCGCGCAGGCCGAAGATGGACCAGGTGCAACCACTTCCTCGCGCATGACAGATCATCCAACCCACAGAGGCGGCTTGCGGCACGACGGCGGCCAGGCGCCGCGGCTAGGGCCTGGCCGCCCGCCACCACTGCTGCGCACCGGCGAGGCGGCGCCGCGCCCGCGCCGCCGGCGCCGGCGCTGGCTGCAGTTTACGGGTTACCTGCTGTTGGGATTTGCCTGCACCGTTGTTGGCTCGATCACCTTTTTGCTGATTGCCGCCCCCGTCGACTTCGTTCGCGACCAGATGGTGCAGCAGGTCAAGGCGCACACGGGCCGTGACCTGACGATTGCGGGGCCCACGTCGATCGCGCTCTTTCCGCAGGTGTCGGTGCACCTGGCCGACGTCACCTTGTCCGAGCCGCCGGGCATGGACGGCGGCCCGCTCTTGACGGCGAAATCCTTCGCCATCGATGTGCCCCTGCTCTCGCTGCTGTCGCGGCAGTTCGCGGTGAAGCGTCTCTTGCTCGTGCAGCCAACCATCGAGCTCAGGATCGATGCCGACGGCCGACGCAACTGGTCGTTCGCGCGAACGCCCGGCGGCGCCGAGACGGCCGCCAACGCCGGACCCCGGGAGCCCACGGCGGCGCCCATACCTCGCTCACCCAAGGCAGCAGGCGTCGCGGCGGCCTTCGACCAGCTCAGCCTCGAGAACGTCCACATCAGCGATGGCACGCTGCGCTTTGCCGATACACGCAAAGGTGCGCTGAAGGAGATCACGGGGATCAATGTCAGTTTGTCGCTCGCCGATCCCGCCGGCCCCTTACAGGGCAAAGGCAACTTCGCCTGGAACGGCGAAAAGGTCGCCTTCGACGGCAAGCTGTCGCCGGCGCGCGCGCTCCTTGGCGAACAGAAGGGGCGCGTGGCGCTGACCTTAACCTCGCCGCTGCTGGAGGCCGCCTACGACGGCGCGCTGATGCTCGCCCCGGCGCCGGCCCTCGAGGGCAAGGCGACTTTGAAGGCACCCTCCGTTGGGGCGCTGGCCACATGGCTCGGCCGGCACGCCGGCACCGAACCGGCGGCCGTCGACGTCACCGCCATGGTGAGCCTGGAGCAGGGCCGGTTGGCCATCACCGACCTGAACGGGGTCGCCGGTGGCGGCACGCTCAGCGGCACTCTGGCACTCGAGACCGAGCGCGCCCGCCCCTACCTCAGCGGCAGCCTGCGCACGACCGACCTCGACCTCGGGCGTCTGTTACTGCGGCCCGTCGCCCCGGCCGCACCGGCGCGCCGCACCGGCGAGGCTGAGCAGCCGGGCAACGCCGAGGCCGAACCGGCGCCCGCCGACCAGGCGCCAGCCGTCGCCTCCGGCAAGCGACGCGCCGCCGGCCGCGGCTGGAGCGAGGCGCCGATCGATCTTGCG
>DASTMQ010000506.1:0-2776 GCA_035714005.1 Hyphomicrobiaceae bacterium | reverse complement strand
ATGGAATTGCCGGCCTCGCCGGGGGTGACGATGACCTCGCCCGTGTGAATGCCGATCCGCACCGGCAGCCCCGGCGAGGCGCCGCCCTTGGCGGCCTGGCGAATGGCAAGCGCGGCCCGGCAGGCGGCCAGCGGATGGTCTTCGAGACTATCCAAGGCGCCAAAGCCTGAGAGGATGCCGTCGCCTCTGACCTCAATGACGGTGCCGCCCTGCTCCCGCACGGCCGCCGCCATGGCGTTGATCATGGGCCTGATGCGCAGCATGGCACCCTCAGCGTCAATCGCGCTGATGGCCTTGGTCGACCCCTTGATGTCAGCAAAAAGGACGGTCGCAATCTTACGCGTGGCCTGCGCAGCCGCCTGGCCAACGCTCTTGGCCTCCAAGGGCGTGCCACACTCGCTACAAAATTTGCCCGTCGGACTGGATAGTCCGCAGCGCGGGCAGTGCATCCCCGGTCGTGCCGACATTCTTGCCGTTACCGCGTTACACGGGTTTGGTTTTTTGGCCGAACCTTAAGCCCAAGTCTAAAGGGTCATGCGGGCGCCAACTCCAAGGGCTATTTGAAGACGAGGTAAAATCGGCTTTCCTCTTATAGACCCAACACCGGGCCCAGATGTGCTGCAGATCACCGGCCACACAAAGTTTTGAGGCGAGATGCCGCCGTTGCGTTCACTCGGATCGGTGCGTCCGGAAGATGACCGACGGCGAGGCTCTCATTTGCCGCCCCGCCACCGAGGGCAAGAGGTAGCTTGATGCCGGGATTGGCACAAGGGATCCGGGTTCACGTCGCTCGACGGGGCGCGAGCCCACGATCCGGGAAAATGCGGAGGGTCTGATGGCAAAGAGTTACGCTTCGGTTTTCCGCCCGGGCCTGTTCAACGACCAGGTCGTGATCGTTACCGGCGGCGGTAGCGGCATTGGCCGCTGCACGGCCCATGAACTGGCCTCCCTGGGCGCCAGAGTGGCCCTGATCGGTCGTAACCCCGAGAAGCTCAACGCCGTGCGCGAGGAGATCGCCGCCGCCGGGGGCGAGGCGGAGCGCTGGGTTTGCGACATCCGCGAGGAAAACACGGTTAAGGCGACGATCGCGGCCGTGCTGGCGCGGTTTTCTCGGCTTGATGGTCTCGTCAACAATGCGGGAGGGCAATTCGCGGCGCCGCTGGCCCAGATGACGCAAAAGGGCTGGGACGCGGTCGTGCGCAACAACCTGACCGGCGGCTTCCTGATGGCGCGGGAGGCCTATACCCAGTGGATGTCCCGACATGGCGGGGCCATCGTCAATATTGTTGCCGATGTCTGGCTGGGGACACCCCTGATGGCGCATTCGGGGGCCGCCAGGGCCGGCATGATCAACCTCACCAAGACGGCGGCCTTCGAATGGTCGGGCTCCAATGTGCGGGTCAACGCCGTGGCGCCGGGGTGGATCGCCTCCTCCGGCCTCGACCGCTATCCGCCGGAGATGGGCGAGAAGATTAGAAGCCTAAAGAACCATGTGCCAGCCGGACGCCTGGGTACCGAGAGCGAGGTCGCCGCGGCCATTGTCTTTCTCTTGAGCCAAGCCGCAGCCTTCATTTCTGGAGCCACCTTGTGCGTCGACGGCGCGGCCCCCGCCGCGCCACGCAGCCTACCGCTGCCGCCCCGGGAGGTGCCGATGCCCGCCTTCGATGGCTTTCATCTGACGTCGACGCCGAAGGTCCTGCGCGATTGAAATGGTTCGCGGCCGCGCCAGGCGGGGAACGTGGCGCTTGCAAGCTTTGAGCGAATGGCGGAAGCTCGCGGCCGTCTTCGATCGCCAAGCATTGGCGATCAGGGAGGGACGTTTAGCTCACTTTTTGCGCGACGCCGGTGACAGCGACCCTGTCGGGTCTTGGCGCCGGCCTCCGATCAGCTGGCAGGCAATGTCATTGGTCCGAGGCGCTGGCGCAATGCGGGATGGCCAAGGGAGGCTGAAGGGAGGCTGAAGGTGGTTGAAGCAGTCGACAAGAAATCGCCAGTGACCGTCCACCGACGGCGTTTTCTCAAGGCCGCGACGGCGGCGGCGGGGAGCACATTGCTGCCCGAGGTGGCGTGGAGCCAGACGCTGGCGGCGGCACCGCCACGATCCTACGATCTGCGCAACGACAACGGCAAAAACTACATCACTGCGGTCAAAGATCAGGAAGAGCCGCTCCCCTGCAATGCGTGCACTGCCTTTGCCATTGCTGCAGCCGTCGAGGGAACCTTCAATAAGAAAAACCAACTGACGGGCAGCCCCGATACTCTGGGCCCCAATCTCGATGAAATGGAACTATTTCTTCGCGCCGCCCCGGGCTTTCCCGGCGACGTTGCTTCCGGCGGCTGCGGCACGTCGCATTGGTGGCCCAAGCATGCGCTGGCGCGGTGCAAATCGCCAGCGCCGGGAATTATGCATCAGGGCTCCACACCCCCAAAGTATACTCAGGTCGATTTCAAGAGCCTTTTGTCCGAGAACCCTAACCAGAGCGCGAAAAAAAATCTCGAACAGACCCAAGCGGACATGAAGTGCTGGATTCGCAGCAAAGGTCCGGTCGCGGCGGTGATGGTCCAGTACGAGGATCTTTATGCCTGGGGCAAGGTCTGGGGCGAACAATACCCGGGCATAGCGAACCCCAACGTCTACGCGCCGGGAAAGCTTTTGTCCGTTTGCTCGGCCTGCCCACCGGCCACAAGCGCATCGGTAAAGCCGGCGCCGGTAGCGGCGCGCAAACGGCCGCGCGTGCCCATTGTCGGCGGACATGTGGTCGCCATCGTGGGCTAT
>DASTMQ010000505.1:0-7787 GCA_035714005.1 Hyphomicrobiaceae bacterium | reverse complement strand
AGCGCCGCGGCGGGATCGGCCGGCACCACCCTGATCAAAAAGAAGGTGAGGACCAACAGGCCGGCCAGCGACGGGATCACAAGCAGGAGGCGGCGCACGATAAAAGCCAACATGCCCTCGCCTCTCCCTTTCGTCGCGGGTTCCCGCGTCTTGCCGCGTTTTTTGGGGGCATCAGGCCCCCTGAAAAGACCTCTCCCCGCCAAGGCGGGGAGAGGCTGTGCTCCTTGGCTACTCCAGCTGCACCCAGCGCATTTCGCCGCCCGAGCCCACGGGCGAGAAGCGGAAGCCCTTGACCCGGTCGGTGAGCCCACGGATTTCCACCGTGTTGTAGACCCAGATGTCCGGGCTGTCGGCGACGATCAGCCGGGTTGCCTCTTCGTAGAGCGGCTGACGCTCGGCCTGGCCGGTGATGCCGCGGGCCTTGCGTAAGAGCTCGTCGACTTTGGCGTTCTGATACCAGGCCGAGGCCTTCCAGGTGCCGTGGAACTGGCTGTCGTACATCTGGCCGATCCAATTCTCCGGATCGACGAAATAGGTCGACACCCAATGGATCCACAGGTCGGGCGTGGATTCGGCCTTGCCCGTGTTGGAGGTGATGTTCGCCCAGGTGTCGGAAATGATTTTGAGGTTGATGCCGATCTGGGCGAGATCGCTCTGGAACAGTTGCGCCGCCTGGTTGGTCTGCTCGAGCTGGGACTGGATGTGGATGGAAATGGGCCGATTGATGGGCGCCCCTTCCGCCTTGGCCTGGTCGCAGAAGGCCTTGGCCTTTTTCAGGTCGTAGTCATAGCCCTTCACGTCCTGCGGATAGCCCCAGAGGTTGTTGGGCATGGGCGCGGGATTGCGTTCCGCGTAGCCTTTCAGGATCTCCTTGATAAAGCCGTCGTAGTTGAAGGCATGCGCGAAGCACTTGCGCGCGTTGATGTTGTCGAAGGGCGGCTTCTTGTTGTTCATGCGCAGGATGAAAACGCGCATCGAGGTGTTCTTTTCGATGTGCACGCCCTTTGATTTCTGGATGCGCTCGACCTGATCCGTGGGCAGGTAGCTGTCGGTCATGTCGACCGAGCCCTGCAGCAGCGCCAGCACGCGGGTCGAGGTTTCCCGGGTGGGAAGGATCTGGATTTCTTTGGGCGCCTTGGGATTGTCAGCCCAACCCTTGAAATGCGCCTCATTGCGCTTGAGGTCGGCGCGCTCGAGCGGACGGTAGGTCGCCGCGTCGAACAAATAGGCGCCCGAGCCCGCCGAATTCGAGGCGAGCCAGGCCGCACCCCAGTCGCCGTTGGCCTCATGCGCCTTGACCACCCGCGGGTTGACGATCATGACAATGGGGATCGCCGACAGGAACGGGGCGTAGGGCGCCTCGAGCTTGAAGCGCACCGTCTCCTTGTCGGGTGCGGTGATGTTGTCGGGTTTCAGCACCGGCTTGAAGGCGCCCGAGGGTCCCTTGCCGATCGCCAGCACGCGCTTGAAACTATAGACGACGTCGTCGGCCCCAATGGCGCTGCCATCTTGGAACTTGGCATCGGTGCGCAGCTTGAACTCCCAGGTGAGGCCGTCGGCAGACACCGTGTGAGACTGCGCCAGCCAGGGCTCGATCTTTGGCGGGTTGCCCTGGTAGCGGTAGAGATTGTCGTAGGTGTTGAGGCTGAAAAACTGCATCGGCACGTCGAAGACCTGATGCGGGTCGACGTTGGCGGGCAGGTTATCCCCCGTCACCAGCACGCCCGGCGGCCCGGCCACCGCCGGCGGCGCCACCGCCATCAGGGCAGCGAGCGCTGCCAGCCCGAACACGCGTCTCCAGGTCGACATGGGGGATCTCTCCTTCACCTCTTGCAAGCCGTTCATACCGGTCTGGGCCTTGCCCCGCGGGCAAACCCTCAAGCGATCTCCTGGGGCCGCGGCGACGGCCAGGCCTGTTTGCTGTGGGCAAGCCGCATGCTCACCACGGCCTCCGCCGTCTTCAGCGCCGCCAACACCGGATTGACAATGGGCACGCCGGCGCGCTCGCCGAGCTTGGCCGTGATGTCGGGCAGGAAGGCCATGCTCATGCAGCCGAGCACGAGCACATCGGCCCCATCCTGCCGCACCGCCATTTGCGCCGCGTCAGCCGCCTTGTCGAGCGCGCCCGGAGCCTGTTTGGCGAGCTCCATCACGGACAGGCCGATGCCGCGCACGCTGGCGAGGAGGCAGCCAATCCCCAGCGCCCGCAGGCGCGCTGCCACCCGACCATAGCCACGGCCCGAGGGCGTCAATATTGATACGCGCGTGCCCAGCTGCGCGGCGAGGTGGAGCGAGGCGGCGCCGGGGCCGATCACGGGAATGCTGAGGAGCTCGCGGCAGGCCTCGAGGCCAGGATCGCTGTAGCAGCCGATGATCAGGGCTTCAAAGCCACGCTGTTGCGCCAGCGGTCCGAGGCGGATCAGTTCGGGCACCACCAGGCCGGCATCATGCGCACTTTCGATGGCGGCAGGTCCTGTGGCCGTGGGTTCGGCGATCACTTGCGTGCCCGCCGCGGCGGCCGCCTGCAGCACGCCTTGCCGGCGCGCCACCTCGGCGCTGCCGACGGTTTTGTGCATCGGGCTTGTCAGCTGGTAGAGGATGCGCATGGGGGTATCCCCGTCGGTTTCAGCTGAGCTCGCGCAGCGTGGCCTCGATCAGGCGGCGACAGTCCGCCAAGGCATCGGCGATGCGGTTGCGGTCCCGCACCAACTGCGTCTCCAACATCCAGCGCTCCTCGCCATCCCCGAGTTTGGCGTAGCGAGGGACATCGTAGAGCGTTGGGATCATCGTGCCCTGCGGCGTGTAGCCATACGGATCGTGGCCGTAGCTCCCCTTGGAGGTGCTGGCGAGCGGTACCAGCGCCCGCGACAGGCGCTTCATGCAGGCGTTGAGCCGATCGGCGGCGGCCTCGTCCGTGGTGCCGCCGGCGCCATAGCGTTGGCGCCAGGTCTGCGCCGCAGCCTCGAGCTTTTCGGCGGACGCCTTGAAGGCCCGAGCGCCGTCGATGGCGCCGCCAAGGCCAATGCCGTCGGCCCCCGCCTTGAGCTCGTCAAGGCGCTCGATGAAGGCGTCGGCCACGCTCACGTACTCGAAGGGCAGCACGACGGCGGTGCACAACTCCCACAGATAAGCGGCGTAGAGACGCAGATGATCGGCCATGAACTCGAAATCGAGCTTGTCGATGGTGTTCTCGATGCTGTGGTGCCACCAGCCCAGATTGGCGAGCGCGGTTTTTTTGAGCTCCTCCTCGGTGAAGGCGCCCTGGGCCGCCAGCATCGGCACGCCCAAGCCGAAAAAGGAGGCATCGCCGTTTTTCACCGCCCGGCGCCAGCCAAAGGGGCGGTTGCCAAGCAAGCGCCGTTCCACGCCCTGGTGGAAGCGCTTGAGCTCGACGTTGGAAGCCGAACTCCAGCGCGAGGTGCCGGCGCAGGCCGGCTGATCGAATTGCAAGTAGGCGACCGCGTGCTCGCGCAGGCGGTCCCAATTGCGATCGACGAACCAGGACGAGCCGATCATGGTGCCCGTCTCATGCCCGGTCCAGAACCCGGCGATGAGGCCGCGGCGCAGCTTGTCGCGGTGCTGATGGAACACGCGTGCCAGCTCGAGGATACAGGCATTGCCGGCGGCATTATCGGTGGCCTGCGGCCCCGGCCAGGAGTCCTGGTGGCCGCCGACCACCACAAAGTCGTCGCTGCGGCCCGCAACCTCCCCGACGGTGATCTGCACGGGACGCCAGCCGTTCTCGACGTTGGCGCGCATCAGCACGCGGACCGGTCCCGCTTTCAGCAGCTGGCGCAACTTGAGGCCGGCGGTGCGGGCGATGCCGATTGAGGGCAGCCGCGCCATTTCGGTGTTGAGGGTTTCCGGCGTCGGATTGCCCCACACCGGCTTGACCGAGCCGAAGGGCACCGCCGTGTTCTCCGGGTGACCCCAGTTCATCATCACGCAGCCGCTGGCGCCCATGATGGCGGAGATGCGCTGCTTTTCGTGGCGCGCTGGATGATAGGAGAGCTCGGACAGCGTGATCTTGCCGGTGGCGTCGCGGCCCGCGTATTCGCCAAAGGCCCCCGAGGCCACGTCCATCAGCTCCCCGGAGAGGCCCTCGGGCAAGGTCGGCAGGCTGTGGCCCAAGGTATTGGCCTCGATCACGAGCTCGACCGGGGCCAGCACCCTCAACTCGCCCTGTTCGGGAAAGCTGACCAGCCCGGGCAGCTCGAACACCGCCGCCGCCACGCCCGCTTTGCCGAGCGCGGCGGCGCTGTACTCGGCCATGCGCTTGCCGTTGGCGGAGCCCGCCAGACGCGAGGGGATCTCGGTGGTGATGTGTTCGACGTGGGCCTTGACGTTGGCCGCCGACACGGCGCTGACGACTTTATCTTCCGACATCTTCCGACATCCTTGTCCCTCGTCACCCCTTTTGAGAGCTGCGCTGGTTGCATTTAAGTGTCCTCAAGGCAGGCATCTTGCGGCAAACTGCCGGGCATGTCACGAGCGGGGCCCCGTGAGGCAAAGGCTGGAGCAGGAATGGCGCAGGATCAGGCAACCTCTGCCGCAAGCCTTTGCGATCCGATCACGCTCGAGATCGTGCGCGGCGCGCTCATCGCCATCCAGAGCGAGATGGAGGCGGTGATCGAACGCACGGCCATGTCGCCCTTCATCCGCGAGAAAAAAGACTTCTATGCTGCCCTCTACGATGCCGAGGGACGGCTGATCGCCGGCTCGAACCTGCCGGTATTCGGCGACGTCGTGGGACCCATTGCCGAGCACTATCCGCTCGCCAGTATGCGGCCCGGCGACATCTATTGGTTCAACGATTGCTACGCCTCCAAGGGCGCCGTGTCGCATTCGCCCGACCAGGTGTTCGTCGCCCCGGTGTTTGCCGAGGGCGAGCTTGCAGCCTTCGCCCAGTCCTGGGCGCACTTTAACGATATCGGCGGCATGCGCCCGGGCTCGCTGTCGCCCGACTGCACCGAAATCTTTCAGGAGGGGATCATCGTGCCGCCGGTGCGGGTGGCGCGCGAGGGCGTCGTGCACGAGGAGCTGTTGCGGATCTTTTACCGCAACTCGCGTTTTCCCGAGATGGTCAAGGGCGACACGCGCGCCTCCATGGCAGCGATCCGGCTGGGCGAACGCCGGCTCGCCGAGCTCTTCGGCCGCTTCGGTCGCGCCAAGACGATGAGCGCCTTCGGCCAACTGCTGGACGAGACCGAGGCCCTGCTGCGGCAAAAGCTCAAGGCCCTGCTGCCCGAGGGCCGCCACGCCTTTACCGATACCATCGACAGCGATGGTCAGGGGCACGGTCCCATCAAGCTGCGCTATGCGCTCGAGGTTGCCGCCGACCACATCCGCCTCGACACCAGCCAAAGCGACGATCAGGTGCCGGGGCCGGTCAATTTTCTGATGAGCCCGCCGGTGCCGGCGATGATCTTCGGCTCCTACTTGCTGGGCGGCTCTGAGACGCTTCTCAACGCCGGCGTCGAGCGGGCGCTGGACGAAGTGGTGGTGCGCCCGGGCTCGATCCTGCAACCGACCTTTCCCGCCCCCTTGGGAATGCGCGGCGTCACCATGATGCGCAACATGGCGGCCTGCCTCGGGCTTCTCAACGTTGCCACCGCCGGTGCAGCGGTGGCCTCGCACAGCGCCTACGTGATCTGGTACCTGCGCGGCCGCGACAGCAAAGGTGAGCTCTTTTTGCTGTCGGACGGGCTTGGCGTCGGCTACGGGGCGCGGCCCCATGCCGACGGCAACGATGCCGTCTACCTGGTGGCGCAGGAGAACTTCCCCTCCGAATTCTTGGATTCGGTCTTCCCCGTGCGGGTCAATCGCTACGCCATCAATCCCGACACCGGCGGCCCCGGCCGCTGGCGCGGCGGCTGCGGTCTCATCCGCGAACTCGAGGTGCTGGCGCCCGAGGCCATGGTGTCCATGCGCATCGACAGCGTCACCCATCCCCCCTGGGGCGTGGCCGGCGGCCAGGCCGCGGGCAGCGGGCGCTGCATCGTCAATCCCGGACGGCCCGACGAGCGCCTCCTCAAGCCCCTGAGCGACGGCAACATGGTCAAGCGCGGCGATATCGTGCGCGTCGAAACCGGGGGCGGCGGCGGTTGGGGGCATCCCTTCGACCGCGAGGCCGAACGCGTCGCCGCCGACGTGCGCAACGGCTTTGTTTCGCGCGGCAAGGCCGAGGCCCACTATGGCGTCGTGCTCGACCCCGCTGGCCGCCGCGTCGATGTTGCCGCCACCGCCGAGCGTCGGGCGCGCCGCCCCGAGGCCAAGCTCTTTCACCGCCACGGCTACCACGACGTGCTGGCCTGATGTCGAAGCTCAGCAAGGCACGGGACGGCTGCCTGATCGGCGTCGATACCGGCGGCACCTTTACCGACGTCACCCTGCTCGACCCGGCGACGGGACGGCTGTGGACGGCCAAGACCTCCTCGACCCCCGATGATCCATCGCGCGGCTTCGGCGCCGGCATCGCCGAGGTGCTCAAGGTGTCCGAGCTCAGCGCGGCCGACGTCGGCCGCGTCCTGCACGGCACGACGGTGGCGACCAACCTGATCCTCGAGGGCAAGGGGGCCAAGACCGCGCTCATCACGAGTGCAGGTTTCAAGTACGTGCTCGAGATCGGCCGCCAGGAGGTGCCGCGCCGCGCCAGCCTGTTTGCCTGGGTGAAGCCGAAACGCCCCGTCCCACCCGAGTTGATCTTCGAAGTCGGCGGTCGGCTCGGACCCGATGGCAACGAGCTCGAGCCTCTCGACGAGCCCGCCGTAGACGCCGTGGCGCATGCCTTGCGGGAGCGCGGCATCGCGGCAATCGCCGTGGTGCTCTTGCACAGCTACGCCAATCCGGCACACGAACGCCGGGTCGGCGAGATCCTGCGCGCAAGGCTTGCCGATACCCTCGTTTCCCTGTCGAGCGACGTGCTGCCCACCTTCCGCGAATACGAGCGCAGCATGACCACCATCCTCAACGCCACCGTCATGCCGGTGGTGTCGACCTACGTCTCCCAGCTCGATCGCCGCGTCACCGATGAGGGGATCGTCGCGCCCCTCCTGCTCATGAAATCGAGCGGCGGCGTCACCAGCACGCGCACCGTGCGCCGGGCGCCCGTCGAGACGGCCCTGTCGGGCCCCGCCGCGGGCGCGGTGGGCGCGGCCTACGTCGGCAGCAGCGCCGGCCATCCCAACCTCATCGGTATCGACATCGGTGGCACCTCGGCGGACATTTCCTTGATCCACGGCGGCGAGCCGGGCCTCACTACCAATGGCCGCATCGGCGGCTGGCCGGTCGGCCTGCCCATGGTCGACCTGGTCACGATCGGGGCAGGCGGCGGCTCCATCGCTCGGCTGACCGAGAGCGGCACCATGGTGGTGGGGCCCGAAAGCGCCGGGGCGCAGCCGGGACCGGTCTGCTACGGCCGCGGCGGCAGCCAACCGACGGTGACCGACGCCCATTTGGCCCTGGGCCACCTGCCACCCTACCTGCTGGGCGGCGGCTTCGCGCTCGATGCCGATGCGGCTCGAGCGGCCATCGCCCAAAAGATCGCCGAGCCGCTCGGGCTCGGCATCGAAGCCGCCGCGCGCGGCATCCTCGCCATCGTCGACAACAATATGGTGGGGGCCATTCGCGTGGTGTCGGTCGAGCGTGGCCACGACCCGCGCGACTTTTCCCTGCTCCCCTTCGGCGGGGCCGGGCCGCTGCACGGCGGCGCCCTCGCCCGCTTGCTCGGCATTCCCACCCTGGTGGTGCCGCCGGCGCCGGGCGTGCTCTCAGCCCTCGGGCTCCTG
>DASTMQ010000504.1:0-15303 GCA_035714005.1 Hyphomicrobiaceae bacterium | reverse complement strand
TCGTCCTGGCGCTGGTTGCGCTGGCGGCGCTGATCGCACCCTTGATCGCCGGCGATCCGATCGCCGCCAAGCCCGTCAACCGCCTAAGACCACCCTCGCAAGTCAACTGGCTCGGCACCGACCAGCTCGGCCGCGATGTGTGGGCCCGCACCGTCTATGGGGCGCGCATCTCCCTGGTGGTCGGACTGTCGGTTGCCGCCATCGCCATGACCATCGGCCTCCTGATCGGCCTGCTCGCCGGCTTCAGCCGGACGGTGGAAAGCGTGGTCATGCGCTTGATGGATGGACTGATGGCGATCCCGGCGATCCTACTCGCCATCGCCTTCGTGTCCCTGTCCAAGGCCAGCGTCAGCATCGTCGTTGCCGCCATTGCCTTGCCCGAGATCCCAAGGGTGGTGCGTCTGGTGCGCTCGGTCGTACTCTCCGTGCGCGAGCAGCCCTTCGTCGAGGCGGCGGTTGCCAGCGGCACGCGGCTCCCCAAGATACTGCGCCGCCATATCCTGCCGGCGACCATGCCGCCGCTGATCGTGCAGGCGACCTATGTCGCGGCCTCCGCCATCCTGATCGAAGCTGCCCTCTCCTTCCTTGGCGCAGGCACGCCACCGGAAGTTCCAACCTGGGGCAATATGATCGCCTCGAGCCGTGTCTACCTGGGATTGGCGCCCTGGACCATTTTTGGGCCAGGCGTCGCCCTTGCCCTGGTCGTGCTGGCGGTAAACCTGGTCGGTGATGGGCTGCGCGACCACCTCGATCCGCGCATCGCCCGGCGGATGTGAGCGCTAGGGATGACCGCGCCGCTGCTCGACGTGCAGGACCTGAAGACGCACTTTTTCAACGAGGACGGCGTCACCCGCGCCGTCGACGGCCTCTCCTTTGCGGTGGCGCCCCAGGAGACCGTCGGGATCGTCGGGGAATCCGGCTGCGGCAAGACGGTCACGGCCTTGTCGATCCTGCAGCTGCTGCCCCCCCGTCTGGGGCGCATCGTCGGCGGCCGCATCCTGTTCGAGGGCACCGATCTTACCACACTGGGCGAGGGGGCGTTGCGCGCGGTGCGCGGCGATCGCATCGGCATGATCTTCCAGGAGCCGATGACAAGCCTCAATCCGGTTCTGAGCATCGGCCATCAGATTGCCGAAGCCGTGCGCATCCACAAGGGCGCGTCCGCCAGCGCGGCGCGCGCTCGCGCCAGGCAAATGCTGGATCTGGTCAAGATCCCCGACGCCGCACGACGCCTCGACGACTATCCGCATCAGTTCTCCGGCGGCATGCGCCAGCGTGTGATGATCGCCATGGCTCTCGCCTGCGATCCGAAAATGCTGATCGCCGATGAGCCAACCACGGCGCTCGACGTCACCATCCAGGCCCAGGTCTTGAAGCTGATGCTGGAGCTCAAGGCCAAGACCGGCGCGGCCATTGTTCTCATCACCCACGATCTGGGCGTCGTCGCCGAAACCTGTCAGCGCGTGGTGGTGATGTACGCCGGGCGAAAGGTGGAGGAGGCGCCGGTGCGGCAGCTGTTTGCCCGTCCTGCGCATCCCTACACGCGCGGCCTGCTGGCCTCGATCGCGCGCGGCAAGGCCGGCGCGCGCGCCAAGCGGCTCAAGGAAATTCCGGGAATGGTGCCGTCGCTGCGCGAGCCGATCGTGGGCTGTGCCTTTGCGCCGCGCTGCCAGTTCGCCGTCGACGCCTGCCGGCGGCAGCAACCGGGGCTCATGCCCGTCGCCGGCGAGCCGCAACACCAGGCGGCCTGCCTGCGCGTCGGGGAGGTGCTGGCGTCATGAGCGGCGCGCCGATCCTCGATGTCAAACACCTCAAAAAGCACTTTCCGGTCCGCCGCGGCCTGCTGCAGCGCACGGTCGCCGAAATCAAGGCCGTCGACGGGGTTTCCTTCGCCCTGGCGGCCGGGGAAACCCTGTGCCTCGTGGGCGAATCGGGCTGCGGCAAATCCACGGTCGGCCGCCTGATCCTGCGCCTGATCGATCCGACGTCGGGCGATATCGTCTTCAAGGGCGAGAGCATCACAAGCCTGTCGCGGGAGGCCATGCGCGACAAGCGCCAGCGCCTGCAGATCGTGTTCCAGGATCCCTATGCCTCGCTCAATCCCCGCCTGACCGCCGGCACCATCGTCGCGGAGCCGCTGGAAAATTTCGATCGCCTCGGCCGGGCCGAGCGCGAGGGCCGCGTCAGGGAGCTGTTGGCCCGCGTGGGCCTGGGCGCCGACGCCCTCAGCAAATATCCCTTCGAATTCTCGGGAGGACAGCGTCAACGCCTCGGCATCGCTCGGGCGCTGGCGCTGTCACCCTCCCTGATCGTCGCCGATGAACCGGTCTCCGCGCTCGATGTTTCCGTGCAAGCACAGGTCTTGAACCTGATGATGGACCTGCAGGAGGAGCTGGGTCTTGCCTACCTCTTCATCAGTCACGACCTTGGCGTCGTCGAGCACATGGCCGACCGCGTCGCGGTCATGTACCTCGGCCGCATCGTTGAAATCGGGCAGAAGGAGGAGGTGTTCGCACGTCCACGCCATCCCTACACGCGGGCGCTGATTTCGGCGGCGCCGCTGCCCAACCCCGACGCCAAGCGCGAGCGCATCGTGCTTGAGGGCGATGTGCCCTCGCCCATGACGCCGCCCAGCGGCTGCCATTTCCACACCCGCTGCCCGTTTGCGGTCCCGCGCTGTCGCGCCGAATACCCCGAACTGCGCGGCGAGGCAGGCTCGCACCGCTTTGCCTGCCATCTCGATCTTTAAGACCCCTGCCCTGGCGCGGCACCCGGCGGGGCTGAGAGGCTGCCCGATATCCACCAGCAAGGCGGGGCTGCAAAACCACCTGCGGCCCCGGCACGGCCGGGGCAGCCCAGCGGCTGGGCGCCCGCGCGGGCCGCAAAAGAAAAGGCCTGGACCCCCACCGCGCCGGTCAACTAGGCTCACGGCTGCGCAAGGTCACGGGGGAAACGGCGCATGAGGATGGCTGCCAACATCGGCCTGACGGTCCTCGTCATTATTGCCGGCGCGGCCGGCGTCGGCGTCCTTGAAACCCTTTATGGCCAAGGCGCGCACCGGGTCATCGGCTGGGCCATCGTCGCCGGCGCCATTTTGCTAATTTGGCTGCCGAAATGGCCGGTCAGCCGCAAAAGCATCACGGCCGCCAACAATGCCTTGTTTGCCGAACACTCCCTCGGCTTCACCGAGCTCACGCCCAGAAATCCATCGGCGCATCAACTGGGACAGCAGCTCATTGCCACCATGCGCCGGCAGGGAACCGGGCTCGCCGATGATGCCGCCCTGATCGAGGAGTTCAACGGCAAGCCGCGCCTGGCGCAATTAAACCTGATCGCCATGGCCATGATCGATCTCAAGCAATCGGCCATGCTGGGCGAGCCCTGGGAGACGCCGAACCCGCCGACAGCGGAGGGCCCCCCCGCGCGTGCCGTCGCAGCCGCCCGCGACGAGATCTTCAATAAGCATGGCGTTGCGATCACCATTCCGGACCGACAATTCCGGATCGAGGGGGGTTGCCTCATCGATGCGGGTGATGTTGCGCCGCCGCCGAAGTTGCCACCGCCGCCACCCGACCTCATGCGCCAGGCGATCTACGGCTCATTTGCCTTCTTCCTCGAGCAAACCAAGGACGAGAAGGTCGATTTCAACGAGTATCACCTCTTGGTGCTCAAGTCCTATGTCACCGCCATCTCGATACCGATCAGCACCGCCGAACCGATCGTGGCCCTCGCCCGACTGGCGGATCTGCCAAAGGGTTGGGAGCAATGGGCGGTGAGCGCCATCGTCGACGAGCTGTTCCGGATGGTCCACGACCAGATCTACAAGACATGAGCCTTAACCGGCTGCGACAGGCAGGCGCGGAACCCGACTTTCCTTGCCTCGTTGCATTGGCAGGCGGGCCCACACGGTCCGCTAGGCGCTCGCAAGGGTGCTGAGCCGCCCAGTAACCTTCGGGTGAGCGGCGGCTTTTTCTTGACCTTTGCCGAGGGCGCGAACCCAGCCAAGGTGCCGCCGGTCGGGAAAGTCGAATTGTTCGTGGCCGAGCTGCAGCTGACCATGGCACCAGCAGCCGCAGCCCTTTTCCGTTCGGCACAGCACGGAAAAAACGGTGGAGGGCAGCGCCCACGCTCGTGGCGCCCCCGGCGCCGCGGCCACTGGCGCCCCTTCAAGCCCCAATTCAGGCCCCAATTCAGGTCCCAATTCGCGTCCCAAGTCGCCAGCTGCGCGGGCTCAAGAGGCTGACGGCAACGGCAATGGCGAGCCCAATCGCGACATAGCGCAAGGTGGTCTGAAAGCCGGCGAGGAAAGCCTCGGCCGACGAGGCCGGGGTACGGGCGGCAACGGCTTGGAAGTAGGCAAAGGCCGCCGAGAGCCCAGTGGCGCCGAGCACCACGCCAATCGTGCGGGTGACCATGGTGAGGCTGCCGGCGACGCCACGATCTTGAGCCGGCAAGGCGCCCGTGACGTAATCGCTATAGGCGACCTGGAATAGTCCCATCCCCAGTCCCTGCACGAACAGCGACCCGGCGATGGCGGCAAGCGGGGTTATTAGCGTCCAGGTTGAGATGGCCCACAGACCGGCAACGGCAAGGACCAAACCCGACAGCGCCAAGGCTCCCATCGGCAGGCGCTGGCTGAGCCTGCCGGCAAGCCAGGAGCCCACCACCGTGCCGAGCGCGCTGGTGGCCAGCACGACACCTCCCGTTGCCGCATCCAAGGCGGAAATGCGCACGAGATAGTAGGGAACCAGGATCAAGACGCTGAAGGCAGCAAAATTGGCAACCACGGCGAGTGCATTGATCAGGGAGAACCTCAAATTGGCAAACAGCGACAGGCGGATGAGCGGCCGGGGCGAGCGCAGGCCATGCCAGCAGAAGGCGCAAAAAACGGCCACCGCGAGCAGGAGCAGAAGGTAGGGCACGCTGGCAGCGAAGGGCCCCGGCAGGCAGGCCAAGGCGAGCAGAAAGGCGCTGAACCAGGCGACGAGCAGGAGGGCACCGATGGCGTCGAAGTCCCGCACCGATCTCAGGTTTGGACCGGTCGCAATCAGCGGGGACAGGGCCAGGGCTAGGATGGCAATGGGGAGGCGGAACCAGAACACCGCCGCCCAATCCCAGCGTGCAACCAAGACGCCGCCGACAATGGGCCCGAGCGCGCCGCCGACCGCAATCACCCCCGCATAGAACGCCAGCGCCCGCGCGCGTTGGCTATCGTGCAACAGCGATATGACAAGCGCCGGTCCGCAGCTCAGCGTCAGGGCGATGCCCAAGCCTTGCAGGGCGCGGCCCAGCAGCAGGGCCAGATAGTCCGGTGCAATCGAGCAGGTGAAGAGCCCAAGCGCGCTGATCAGAAGCCCGACCTGAAAGATCGGCCGGTAGCCGATGAGATCGCCGAGCCTGCCAAAGGCCAGCATGAGACTGGCATAGGTGAGGACGTAGGCAACGACGACCCAACGGATATCCTCAAGGTTCAGCGCAAAGGCGCGCGTGATATTGGGAAAGGCGATGTTGACCGCCGTGTCGAGGGGGGCCAACAGTGTGCCGAGGCCGATGATGAGGAGGCCGAGATAGGGTCGTGGTGGTGGCGACATCGCCGAGTGAAGCCGCGGGCTCCCCGCTCAAGTTTGACACCCGTCACCGATACCCTATTTCACGCGCACCGCGCAGTGGTATGCACGCGCTTAGGTGGCCCTCGCGCAGGACATGGGCTAGCGCGCGGGGCGCCGGGGGTAGGTTTCCGGGGCCAATAGCGCGAACAGGGCGCCCACCAGCAAAAGCAGGAAAGCCGCGCTCAAGAGCGAAATGACGGGGCCATAGACGTCGGCGATAAAGCCCAAGGCCAGCGGTCCGATCACATAGCCGGCATCGGCGGTCATGCGGTAGGCGCTCATGGCGGTGGCATTCATTCCAAGCGGGGCGGAATCTGCCGCATAGGTCGCCGGCGCGGCACCGCCAACGGAGCTTGCCACACTCCACACGATTGAGGCGGCAATGAACCAGCCGTAGGTTGGGGCCACGCAGAACAGGACCATCGAGGTTGCGGTCATCAGCGTTGCCGGTACGATAACGACCTTGCGGCCGAAGCGATCGGCCAGCCAGCCGGCCGGGTAGGCGGCAAGAAGACCGCAAATGCTCCCGACCATCAGGGCAAAGCCGATCGCGCCTACCGACAGTCCGAGCAGGGCCGTGGCCAGCATCGGCACGATTGCAAACAGCCCGCCGGTGCGCACCACCGCATTCATCAACGAGATCAGGCTGACCAAGACGAAACCGATCTTACCGGCCAACAGGCGGAGCTGGCGGGCAAGCGGTGGACGTGACTGGGCCGCGGCCGGGACCGCGGCGCGCCACAGGTCGCGGGTTTCGCTGACGGCAAACCAGGCGACGACGGCCGCAAGCAGACTGGCAACGCCGTAGGCAACAAAGGGGGCCGCCAGCCCGAAGTGCTCGGCGAGCAGTCCGCCGGGGAAAGGGCCGATGCCGACGGCAAACAGGAAGGTGCCCTGGTAGATGGCGATGCTGCGCCCGCGCTGGGCGGGGGAGCTGATGTCGGCCAGAACCACTTGGCCGGTGGTGAGGATCAGGCCGGCGCCGGCCCCCGCCACGAAACGCGCGACCACAAACTCGGGATAACCGCTTGCCCAGGCGCAGCAAAAATTGCCGATCGACGACACCAGGCCGCCGATAGCAAGGGTTGGTCGCCGCCCCAGCCAATCCGACAACTGCCCTGTTGGCACCGCCAAAACGAAGCGCGCCAAGCCATAGGCGGCCACGGCCATGCCGATGGCGGAGGCGGGTACCCCGAACGACTGGGCATAGAGTGGAAGCGACGGCACCATGGCGCCGAAGCCCAGCTGGTTGATGGCAACGAGCACACACATCCAAAAGAGCACGCGGCGTTCAGCCATCATGGGCGCAGACTGGGGGAATGTTGCCGCTCGTGCCGGTCTTGGAGGTATCGCGCCCGCTGGGTCGACTAGAGGCTTGGCATGCTCTAGGCCAAGAGCTCCCCGACGGCAATGGCCGGTGATGCCGCAACGCGTCCTGCGGGCGCAATACTTAGGGCCCGCGCCGAGCCAAAAGAGCGTGCGCCGCCCGCCTAGCTGAACGAGCCCGCGCCCGCTCGCGCGGTCGCCCCGGGTGCCAGGAGCCAACGCCATGCGGCCGAGCAAGGCTTGCCGGCCCGGCGCCTCACGGGCGAGCGGCCCCCCATGAGCGCGCCTGGCACGCCGGGGGCGGCGACAGGATGGGCCCGGGCACGCGGCCGGCGCAGGCCCGGCGCGTCGGCTCGGCCGGCAACGTCCCCAGGCCCAGGGGCAGCCGCTGGGAGCCCGAGTGGTCGAGGCGACACCAATTGGGCTACTCTCGCCGTTCGTAAGGCGGCGCCAGCGCGCGCGAACAAGGGACCGGGCAAGCGCATGTATCAGCATACCGTTGATTTTATCGTGGTCGGCGCCGGATCGGCCGGGGCCGCCGTGGCCAATCGGCTGAGCGAGAATGGACGCTATCAAGTCCTGCTGCTCGAAGCCGGCGGCGAGACACATCCTCTGTCGCGCGTACCCATCAGCTTTGCCCGCTTCATCAACCGGCCCGGCGTCAATTGGCTTTATGCCTCACAACCCGAAGCCAACACGGGCGGGCGGGCGATACCGGTCCCGCGCGGGCGCATGCTCGGCGGCTCCAGCGCCATCAACGGCATGGTTTGGGTGCGCGGCCAGCGCCAGGACTACGATCATTGGGCGCAACTCGGCAATCGCGGCTGGAGCTACCAGGACGTGCTGCCGATCTTCAAGAGCATGGAAAGCTATCCCGGCGGGGAGGCGGCGGTGCGCGGTCGCCAGGGCCCGATCGTGATTTCCGACGTCGAGGAGCGCGGCCGGCTCTATGACGGCATGTTCGCGGCCGCCGAGACCTTGGGCATCAAGGCCAATGGGGATTACAACGGTCCGGACCAGGAAGGCATTGCTATGACGCAGGCCTCCATCAGCCGGGGCCGGCGCATGAGCACGGCCCGCTGCTACCTCGATCCGGCGCGCACCCGCGCCAACCTGACGGTGGAGACCCATGCCACGGCCGAGCGGCTTCTGCTCGAGGGCAATCGCTGCGTGGGTGTGCGCTACAGCGTGCACGGGTTGCAGCGCGAGGCGCGCGCGGCGCACGAGGTCATCGTTTCGGCCGGCACCATCGCCTCGCCGCAGCTCTTGGAGCTTTCCGGCATCGGCCAGGGCGAGCGCCTCAAGGCATTGGGCATCGAGGTCAAGCACAGTTTGGCGGGGGTGGGCGAGAACCTGCGCGACCATTGGGCGCCGCGCCTGAAATGGCGCACCGGCCGGCACGGGGTCACCTTCAACGAGCGGGCCCGCGGCCTGCGCGGCCTGGGCCACGGCTTGCTCTACATCGGCGCCCGCAAAGGCTTTCTCAGCCATCCGGCTTCGCCCATGCGCGCCTTTTTCAAGACCCGCGAGGGCCTCGATAGCCCGGACGCGATGTTCACGATGCAGCCGTTCTTGATGACGCCGGCGCTGAAACTCGCCAAGGAGCCTGGCATTACCATCATCACGCACCAGCTCAGACCCGAGAGCAAAGGCAGCGTCCATATCGCGGCCCGGGAGGCCGGCAAGCCACCCGCGATCCGCTTCAACTTTTTGGCCGAGCGCATCGACCGTGATTGCCTGCTTGCCAGCATGCGCTTGGTGCGGCGGCTCGTTGCCGCCCCGACCCTGGCCTGGCTCGGCGCGCACGAGTTCGCCCCCGGTCCAAAGGTCAATTCGGACGAAGAACTCCTCGACTTCGTGACCCGAACGGCCGAGACGACCTATCATCCCGTCGGAACCTGCAAGATGGGCAGCGACCCGCAGGCCGTCGTCGACGATCAATTGCGGGTGCGCGGCGTCGCGGGCCTGCGCGTGGCCGACGCCTCCATCATGCCGACGCTGACCTCGGGCAACACCAATGCGCCATCGATCATGATTGGCGAAAAGGCCGCGCGGATGGTGTTGGCGGCGGCCGCCTAGCAAGCGGGGCACGAAGGCCGCCGAGCCCCTCGTTGGCCCGCCCCTGCTCGCCGGACGTGGGGATTGGACCCGCCAAGGGGCTGCCCATCAGGCTGGCTGACGGGCAGCCTTTTATTCAGAGCGTCGGGCTCCAAGGTACCATCGTCTCGCGATACCCCGTGCTCGTCTTTTCGATATGGGCGAGCGAGGGGAAGGGATAGTGGAAGCCTTGCACCAGCATTCTTTCGCTGGCCAACATGTCATAGACCTTGCGCCGGGTGGCCTCCGCCATGTTGGGGTCCTGATCGAACATCAGGTGCCAGCCGGGATTGCGCACGAACAAAGGCATGTTGGTGACGTCGGCCTGGACGAACACCTTGTCGTTGCCCGAGGCGACAATAAAGGAATTGTGCCCGGGGGTGTGGCCGTAGGTCGCCACCGAGGTGATGCCTGGTGCCAGCTCCTTGTCCGGCTCATAGGGTGTGACCTTACGGTTGAGCGCATCGAACACGCGGCGCAGGCCGGCAAAGACGCCCTTCATGCGATCGGTGGTTTGCTTGCCCATCTCGCCGTCGTCCATGAAATATTTCCACTCCGCGGCGGGGACCAGGATCTCGGCGTTGGGGAAGGAGGGTTTATTGTCGGGGGTCAGCAAGCCGTTGATATGATCGCCGTGGAAGTGCGATATGATGACGGTATCGATCTGATTGCGGTCGATACCCGCGGCCTTGAGGTTGCCGTGGAATTGGCCGGCGGCACCCTTGCTGCGCTCGAGGTTGGCCTCGCCTGTCCCGGTATCCATGACGACGAGCTTGCCGCCGGTGTTGACGACGATGGGCGTGTAAGGAACGGCAATCATGTCGGGGGCGGGCTGCAGGAAGGTGGCGGCCAGACCGGCGTTCACCTCCTCGCGCGTCTTGTTGGCAACGAAGCCGTCGGGAAACTTGAAGCGATTGACGCCGTCCGTGACGACGGTGATTTCGTGGCTGCCGACCTTGTAGCGGTACCAGCCCGAATTCTGGGTACCCGCGGGAGGCATGGCGGCGGCGGCCCGTCGGGTCCCGATCGGACCGAGGAGAGCCGCGCCCGAAGCCGCCACGGTTCCGGCCAATAGACTGCGCCGATCAAGGTTGGTCATGCGTTCCTCCACAGACAAGATTCTTTGAAACCCTAAGCACGACGCGGCGGCAATGACGATCCGACACCCGCGACGGCTCTCCTTATCCCTCCGCAAGGTGGCCGTCGCAAGTGGAGGGATGGCCATGCCCTCGCAGCGGCGGCACCGAGGCAACGGTATGCTGGGCATGGCCCGCCCGCGCCGCATGGGCTTTGAGCCCGGGGCGCCGGTCTTCCATGCCCGTCGCCGCCCCGATCTGCGTCGGTACTGCCCATTGACAAGAGTGGGGTTGCGGAGGGAGAAGGGGCGCCCGTAGCACGGGGCTTGGGGCGCCTGCGCACCCTGCTTACTCTCCCCCGTGTGTTCGCGAGAAGGACCGGCAAGATATGCCAAGCGACAGTCAACCGATGATGCCGTCGGCAGTGATCGTGGCCTAGTCGCTCTCCTTGCGGCGCTGGCCTCGGTCGCCACCGGCGGCGACAACCGAGGTCAAGCGTCCCATGAACATTTCCGCCCCGACCGGCCGCATGGCCGAATTGCCGCTTGCCGCACTCGCTGGCGAGCCGAACGCGATCGCCCAAATTCTGTCGGCCTACCAGGCGGTCGATATCGCCGAGGCGCTCAATCGCCTCGACCGGCCAGATGCCGTGCGCATCCTGCAGGCAATGCCGATCTCCGCCGCCATCCAGGTCTTCAATGTGCGTCATCTCGCGAGCGCCGCCGAGCTCCTCGAGCTCATGCCGCTGGACTGCGCGCCAGCCATTCTGAGTGGCCTGCATTCGGACCGGCGGGCGGAAATCTTTCGCCACCTGAGCGAGCTTGGCCGCGACCGCGTAAAGGCGCGCCTGCCCGAGGCGATGGGCGAGGCCCTTGACCAGTTGCTGCAATACCCGCCGCAATCGGCGGGCGGCCTGATGACCACCGACTTCGTGGCGGTCCCGGCCGATTGGACGGTCGCGCGCACGCTGCGCCACATCCACGACGTCGGGCGAAATCGCGAGACGGTCTATACCGTTTGCGTGCTCGAGCCCGGCTCCAACCGACTGTTGAAGGTGATCGGGCTATGGCGCCTGGTCGTCAGCGAGCCAGAAACCAAGGTGCTCGAGGCCGCGCGCGACCATGCGCCCATCGTCGTTGCCCCGCTCACGGACCGCGAGGAGGTCGCGCGCCTGCTCAGCAAATACAACCTGCTGGCCGTGCCGGTGGTGACGGAGGCCGGCCAGGTCTTGGGGATCGTCACGGTCGACGACGTGATCGATGCCATAATCGCGGAAGGCACCGAAGACGTACAGAAATTCGGTGGCTCGCAAGCGTTGGACGAAGCCTACGTCAACGCCGGCTTTGCGACCATGATCCGCAAACGCGCCGGCTGGCTGTGCGCCCTATTTCTCTCAGAAATGCTCACCGCCAGTGCCATGCAGGCCTATCAGGCGGAGATCGAAAAAGCCGTCGTCCTCGCGCTCTTCATTCCGCTCATCATGAGCTCGGGTGGCAACTCGGGTTCGCAGGCCACCTCGCTGGTGATCCGTGCCCTGGCGTTGCGCGAGATCTGCCTAGCGGACTGGTGGCGCGTTGCCTGGCGCGAGCTCCCCGCCGGGCTCACCTTGGGTAGCATTCTCGGCGCGATCGGCATGGTGCGCATCGTGCTTTGGCAGCAACTTGGCCTTTATGACTATGGCCCGCATTGGTCGCTCGTTGCCCTGACGGTCGGTTTGGCGCTGGCCGCCATCGTCACCTTCGGTTCGCTCACGGGTTCAATGTTGCCGTTCGTCTTGAAGCGGCTGGGCTTTGATCCTGCCACGGCATCGGCGCCGTTCGTGGCAACGCTCGTCGACGTCACGGGGCTCGTGATCTATTTCAGCGTGGCCTATCTCGTGCTGCGTGGCACCCTGTTGTGACGAGGCGAGGGGTCAAAGCAGTGCGCCTCGAACGCATGAGATGGGGTAAACTGCGCGTTGCCAACCAGGGAGCACCGCCCGTATGGGGAGCACGCTCGATGTCCGTCACCATTTTGCCGACCTGGGCGAGGTCTTGCTGCACTACGTGACGGCCGGCCAGGGGCCGCCGGTCGTGCTCCTGCACGGCTGGCCACAGACCTGGTGGGAATGGCGCCACGTGATACCCGCCCTTGCCGAGAGCTACTGCGTGATCGCCCCGGACCTGCGCGGGCTCGGCGACAGTTCGCGTCCGCTCGGTGGTTATGACAAACGCACGATCGCCAACGACATTTGGCTGCTTGTGTCCGAGCGGCTCGGCCATCGATCGTTCTTTCTGGTTGGGCATGACTGGGGCGGCCCCACCGCTTTTGCGCTGGCGGCTGCACATCCCCAGGCCGTGCGTCGCCTCGTCATTCTGGACGTGGTCATTCCGGGCTCCGGCGGTGACTTTTCGGAAGGTGGCCAGCGCTGGCATCACCAGTTCCATATCACCCCCGACCTTCCCGAAGCGCTGACGCAGGGCCGCGAGCGCGCCTACCTTTCCTGGTTCTATCGCACCTTCGCCTACCGGCCCGACGCCATCAGCCCCACCGATCTTGAGGAGTATTTACGTACCTACGGGGAGCCCGGGGCGATGCGCGCCGGGTTTGCCTACTACCGCGCGCTCTCACAGGATATCGCCGACAACAAGGCCGTGCTGGCGCAGGGCAAGCTGCCGATGCCGGTTCTGGCGATGGGCGGCGCCGTCAGCTATCCGCACGGGCGCGGGCGTGGCCAGGCGCCGGAGCAATCGCTGCGGCAGGTCGCGCTCGATGTGCGCGGCGCCGTGGTGCCCAATTGTGGCCATTTCATTCCGGAAGAGGCACCCGAGGTGCTGATCACGCATCTATTGGACTTCTTTGCTGGCGAGAATGACCGGTGCTAGGGAGTTGGCCGCACCGACCCGAAGGCCGCCATCGGCGTCAACCTCGTGTTGCCCGTGGCCCACTTCCGTTGCAGCGGCTTGCCGCTGCTTTATAGTTTCGGGCCCAATTGGAGCCTTGTGAGGACAGCAGGGAACGCGCGCCACATGTCGAGAACAGCTGCAGCCGAACCCGCCTCGCCATCGATGGTTACCGAGGCCCTTCGCCGTCAGGTGAGAGACGAGCTGCCGGAGGTTGCCTTGATCGGCGATCAAGCGCTGCAAGCAAAAGTGGTCGAGGCGTGGGCCTACGCCATCGCCAACTCGAGCTTCACATCCATCCGCGAAATTCCACCGGCCGGCAACCCCGACGTCAATGAGGCCAAGCGGGGCGATCAGACCGACCATTTGCGCGGCGTGACGCGACTTGCGATCGGCATCGCCAAAGAAATGGGCCATACCTATCCCGAGCTCGAGATCGATATGGACGTCATCATTGCCGGTGGTCTTGTGCACGACGTGGGTAAAGCCTGGGAATTCGACCCCGCCAACCGCGCTCGCTGGAAGCAAGCGCAAAAGCGGTTCGGGCGTCCCTCTGTTCGCCACCCCGCTTACGGGGCGCACATATGCTTGACGGTCGGCCTGCCGGAAGAGGTCGCGCACATCGCCATGGCACACTCGGGCGAGGGTGAGCTACTGCTCAGGAGCCTCGAGTGCATGATTGTGCATCAAGCGGACTATACCTTCTGGAACACACTTCTCGCCGGCGGGCAGCTGAAGCCAGAGACGGTGGCGCCGGACAAGCGCCGGTATGTCAGCTAAGGGATAGGTAACCGCGGCCGCGGCGGGCCTCACGCGGCAATGCGAGGGCCATGGCCTCGTCGTTTCTCGGGTCGAGGCTTCGGACTACTAGTGTGCGGAGCGGCCGGGCGTGCGCGACAAGCAGATCCTTATCACCGGAGCCAGCAATGGCATCGGTTTGGCGGCTGCGCTGGCCCTGGCCGGGTTTGGCGCCAACGTTGCTATCGTCGGTCGCAACGAGGGGCGCACAAAATCAGCCGCGGCACAGATCCAGGCTCGGGCGGGCCATGGCGCCCGCGTCACGACCTTTGTCGCCGACCTTTCAACGCAGGCAGCCGTGGTGAAGTTGGCCAATGCGGTGTTGAGCCGGCATGCCAGGATTGACGTTCTCGTCAACAACGCCGGCGCCATGCACACGACCCGGCAGCTCACGGACGACGGCATCGAGCTCACTTGGGCCGTCAACCACTTGGCACCCTTCCTCCTCACGGGGTTGCTGCTCGACCGGCTAAGGGCCCAGGCGCCGTCCCGCATCATCACGACCGCCTCGGACGCCCACCAGGGCGCCACGATCCCCTTCGACGACCTCGACGCCGAACAGGGCTATTCTGGTTTTGGCCGATACAAAGAGACCAAGCTCGCCAACATCTTGTTCACGCGTGAACTTGCACGCCGGCTTGAGGCTAGCGACACGGTTTGCAGTTGCTTTCACCCAGGCCTTGTCGCCAGCGGCTTCAACCGAAACAACGGTCCCTTGATGAGCTTGGCGATGACCGTCCTGCGGCCGGTATCGCGGTCCGTGGAGAAGGGCGCAGAAACGCTCGTTTGGCTGGCCCGCACCTCCAATGTCGACGGCATGAGCGGTGGGTACTTCGTCGACATGGAACGGCGCCGGCCGAGCCCGCAGGCCCAGGACGCACAAACGGCAAAGCGCTTGTGGGAGATCAGCGAACGGCAATGTGGCCGGCACTGGCCGCGCTAGCCGGCGAGCGCGATGATCGCCGCCACGAAAGAGGCGTGCCGAGCCCCGAGCATCGCCGCTCGACCTAACGCTCCCTTCGCTCGGCGCCGACCGAAGGTTGCAGGCACATTCAATGCCGGGACGCGAGCGAGAATGGGCGAGGAAGAGGTGCGGGTGCTTTCCTCGCCCAAGTTCGCTCCGGTTGCGGGGCCGGAGCACGGCACCTTGCGGAGGTTTGCATGCCGCCGCTCAGGCTGCCGATTTCAGGGCAACGGGATGAAGGACCATCTCGTTGCGAATGTGGCGCGCTGTGACAGACCTGTGGAGAATTGGCGTCATCGTTTTTTGCTCGCCATGCACCCTGGCCCTGGGCCAAGCCGGTCAGCAGGGGACTGCCCTCGTCGCGAGCAGCCGGCAGGACGCCGCCGGGCGGCAGGTGCGCCCGCCGCCCGCGCGGGTTTGTTTGGGGGGTCTCGCGCTTTTGCCGGGCCGATACTCACCGCCGGTAACGACCGGCACACGCCGCGGCCTGCAACAATAAGGGTGGCCGCCGCGGGCGTACCCCCCGCGCACGAGGTGCGCGATCATTGCCT
>DASTMQ010000503.1:0-1838 GCA_035714005.1 Hyphomicrobiaceae bacterium | reverse complement strand
TGTCGCGTTCCATCGAGCGCACGTTGAAATGCCTCTTGCAGAAGATCATCGGCGTCGAAGGCGGCAGCGCGGCACAGGGCGCGCGCCACCTTATGCAGCCGAAGCCAGTCGGCCGCGGTCAAAACGGCAATAGATTGTTTGACCTCCACCTGCGTCAGCAATGACGCCCCAGTGTGCCCCGGTTGCAAAGTCTAAAGCCTCCCCTTTTTCACCCTATGCGCCAGCCCAGGCCCGGCACGGACATGAAGCAATGTCTGAGTGCAAGGCCAATCGGCGCATCTATGTTCGAGCGCCAACACCCTTGTGCAGCGCACGGATCAAGACGGGGAACATCGATGCCGTCGATCGACGCCAGCGTGGACCAATTCCGAAATTTTTACGCCAGTTGCATGGCGGCTGCCGCGCGCCGGCCCGCCTGGCCGCCAGGGGATGCCTGGCAAACCCGGCTCGAGGGGGCTTTCGAAGCCGTGCCGCGCGAAATGTTCCTGCCGCCTGGCCCCTGGCATATTGAAGTTGCGCCGGGCAGCTATGTCGAGACACCCAGCGCCGATATCAGGTTCCTCTATCAGGACCTCCTGGTGGCGATCGACAAACGGCGAGGCATCAACAACGGCCAACCGAGCGCGCATGCCCGGTTCATGGCCCAGCTCGAACCGCGGCCGGGCGAAACGGTCGTGCATATCGGCGCCGGTACGGGATATTATACCGCCATTCTGTCGATGCTTGTGACGCCCGGCGGGCGGGTTTGCGCCTACGAGTTGCACGCGGATTTGGCGGGGCGGGCGCGTCACAACCTCAAAACCTTCGACAACATTTCGGTTGCGACGGCCGATGCCACCGGGCTGCAGCTACCCGAAGCCGACGTCATTTACGTGAATGCCGGCGTCGTCCGGCCGCCGCTCAATTGGTTGCGAGCGCTGCGATGCGGCGGGCGCATGTTCGTGCCGTGGCGGCCGGCGGCAGACATCGGTATCGCTTTGTTCATCAGCCGCACCGCCAGCGGCTTCACCGTCGATCCCGCGATGCCGGCTTGGTTCATTCCCTGCGTCGGGGCGTCCGGCAGCTCGCCGGGCGACAGGCAGCCTGGGCTCGACCGTGCCTGGTCCAGTCGGACGCTCTACCTAAAAGCCGAGCGCGAGCCCGACGCCACCGCGACGGCGATTTATGACGAGGTGTGGTTCTCCTCTGAACGGCTGGCGCAAGATTGAACAAAGCCCAGCCACAGCCCAGCACCTAGGCCGGCGCTTGACCGGCGGGACAAGCGCGAGCCAACAAAAACAAGAGGCAGGCCCAGGCGAGAGCGGCTCAAGCGCTGCGGCGGTCGAGCTTGGCCATCAGTGCATTGGACGACGCAGCAATCAGATGGGCTCGGCCGCACCGGCCTGCCGACCGACGATGCGGGCCGGCTAACGCGCGCCGCCGCGAAGGGAACGATGTCTTTGAGGGGACGTTACGCTCCATCCCCCTCAAGCCGGAGATCACCATGGTAAAATCAACTGCACAGCAGCAGCAACCTGATATGGCTCAGCCAGAGACTTCAGTCGTCGGCTTGCCGATTTATTGTTCCGACGGGGCAAAGATTGGCGAAGTCACGCAGGTCGGAATGCACGAAGGACAGGAAACCATCGCGGCTCAGTTGGAGCCATCCCTGATGGGCGCCAAGGTGCTTATTCCAGCGAAAATGATGACACAACAGGCCGACCGCCTCGAGCTGCCGATGACGGCCGAGCAAATCAAACAGCAGATCTCTAAAACATAGCAGGGCGAACCCATTGCTCCCGCCACCGGGGGCGTGCGCTCACTCGCGCTTGGGTCACTGCCTTGGATAGTTGCAGCAA